>DAITMW010000049.1:9189-31501 GCA_036834945.1 Steroidobacteraceae bacterium | reverse complement strand
GCGACCCAGGGAAGCCGGCAATACATCAACAGCGGCCATCTCATCATGACACGGGCCTTCTTTGACGAGCTGCACGGTTTCGATCCGCGCCTGCGCACTGGAGAGGATTTCGACCTCAGCCAGCGTGGCCGTGCCGCGGGCGGCACCGTGCAGGATGACCGTGGCCTGGAAGCGATCCATCTCGGGTTTCCCAAGACGCTGGCCGCGTTCGCTCGTCGCGAGCTGTGGCACGGTCAGGGCGATGCGGGCAGCCTCGGCAAGATCCTGCGATCGAAGGTGGCGGTGATGTCGTTGGGCGTGGCGGCGCTCACCCTCGGCGGCCTGTTGTTGGCGCTGGTGCTGCAGTCCCCGATTCCCGCCGTCGCAGGGATCGGGGCGAGCGCCTTGATCAGCCTCGTCTTCGGCATCCGGCGCACCCGCCGGCTGAGTCTTTCATCATGGCTGGTCAATGGCGGCCTGTACTACGTATATTTCCTGGCCCGCGCCGCGGCCGTTATGGGCCGCTTCGATAGCTGGCGCCAGCAGAGAAAAACAGCGAAAACCGCGGATCGATAGCGAATGGCCGCCAAGCAAACTTTACGACGCCTGCTGCATACCCTGGTTCTTTTGGGCGTCGCGGTCGTGACCGCGGAGCTCACCGCCCGGGCGGATGACTGGTGGTTCCACAACATCGCCTTCTGGTCGGAGCCTTCCTACAACGACCTCTTCATGACCGATGCCAGCGGGCAGCGCCGCGGCAAGCCCAACGCGCGCTACCAGAAGTGGCAGATGAATGACTTCGGCTTCCGTGGCCCGCCGATCAGCGAGCACCCGGCCAAGGGGACCCACCGGGTGATGCTCCTGGGAGCCTCGGAGACTTTCGGACTGTACGAGTCGCCACAAAAGGAGTTTGCCGCGCAGCTCGCGACGCTGACCAGCTCGCAACACTTCGAGGTCGTGAACGCGGCGCTTCCCGGCATCACCGTCGGGACCCTGCGCCGCTACTGGGGTGACTGGGCGTCCCGTTTCGGCGCGCAGACCGTCATCATCTATCCGTCCACTCACCTGTATGTCACTTGTGAGGACTGGCCCGCGGAAGGTGCGACCCCGGTGGAAGGCGCCGCCCAGTCCCCCGCGGGATTTCAGATCAGTGACCTGCGCCTGTTCGGGCGCCTCAAGGGCGTGATCTCACAACCTGACATCGTCGTCGCCTGGCGCAACGAGCACAAGGTAGAGCTGGCCCTCGCCCAGCACCCAGCCTCGTGGGTCTACCACAATCCACCGACGGCATGCGTGCGCCGGCTGCACGCCGACCTGCTCGCCTTGATCGATGACATTCAACGTTCCGGTGCGAATGTCATAGTTTGTACTCAGGCTCTACGCGCCGCGCGCAACCCAACGCCCCAGGACCTGCGTGACCTCGAGTCCTTCCGGGTCTTCTCGCCGCGTGCGCCCGGCCCGATCATCCGGGAGTTCGTGTCGGCGGCCGATGCCGACATCCTGAAGCTCCCGCAGGAGCGCGACGTCAAGGTCGTGGACGTCGACGCGGTTCTGGGCGGGCGGCGCTCCTCCTTCGAGGATCTGGTGCACTTCAACGATCGCGGCTCGGAAACAGTGGCCTCACTATTGCGCGACAACCTCGTCGCCACGCCGGCCGGGGCACAGGTGACACAGAAGTGATTTTCAACAGCTTCGTATTCATCTTCGCCTTCCTGCCCGTCACCTACCTGGTGTTCTGGACGTTGAAGAGCGCGCAATCGCGCTACGTCTGGCTGACCTTCTCCGGTTATGTGTTTTACGGGTACTGGGACCCGCGCTTCTGCCTGCTGATGGCGTTCTCGACCATTGTCAGCTACACCGCCGGACGGATGTTCCTCGGCTCTCCCAGCCCCGCCGCCCGCAAGTGGATCCTGATCGTTCCGGTCACCATCGACCTGCTGTTGCTCGGCTTCTTCAAGTACGCCGGCTTCGCGATGCGCACGACGCAGAGCCTGTTCGATGCCATCGGCCTGCATACCCGGCTGCCGGTGCTCGACATCGTGTTGCCGATCGGCATCTCCTTCTATACGTTCCATACCATCAGCTACATCGTCGACAGCTATCGCGGCGTCATCACACCGACCCGCAAGTTCTTCGAGTTCAGCTCCTACGTTTCGCTGTTCTCCCAGCTCGTCGCGGGCCCCATCGTGCGCTTCCGGCAGATCGAGAAGGACCTGGACAATGTCGGGCACGTGGACCGCAAGCAATGGCTGCTGCTCGGGCTATCGTGGTTCACGTGGGGGCTGTTGGAGAAGGTGCTGCTCGCGGATTCCCTGGCTCACTATGTCGATGCGGGCTTCGTGCACCCAGGTGATCTCACCACGCTCTCGGCGTGGATGATCATGCTCGGTTACACCTTCCAGCTCTATTTTGATTTCTGCGGCTACAGCGACATGGCCATCGGGTTGGGATACCTGTTCGGACTGCGCATCCCGCTGAACTTCAATTCGCCCTACCGGGCGCTGAACCCGTCGGACTTCTGGCGCCGCTGGCACATCTCACTGTCGAGCTGCCTGCGCGACTACCTCTACATCTCGATGGGCGGCAACCGCGGCACCACGTTCGGAACGTATCGCAACCTGTTCCTGACGATGTTGATCGGAGGCTTGTGGCACGGGGCCAACTGGACGTTCGTGCTATGGGGCGCCTACCACGGGTTATTGCTGATCGCCTATCGCCTGTTCGGTGAGCAGTGGGACAAGCTCCCGAAAGCGGCCGCGGGTACGCTCACCTTCGTGCTCGTAGTGCTCGGGTGGGTATTGTTCAGGGCGCCCACCATCGATGACGCCGGAATCATGTATGCGCGGATGTTCGACTTCACCGCGGGCATCGACATTGCCGACGCCGCGCAGCTCATGTGCCTGTTGGCGGTGGCCGGGTTCTGGTCGGTCTGGGGCCGGAACGCGCAGGAAGCACATGCCGACTTCAAGCCCACCTACGCGTGGTCGGTCGCGGTTACCGCAGTGTTCAGCGCCTGCCTGACCATCATGGCTGGCGGTCGCAGCTCACCGTTTCTGTACTTCCAGTTCTGAGACCGCGCCCACGGGTGCCACCGCGCGCGCCGGCCGTCGCTTGTGCGAGAGCGAGGGCCGCTCGATCAAAACCCACGAGGCGATAGCCAGCACCAGGGCGATTCCCAACGTCGCGAACGTGTAGCCCATGGGTCCCTGCAGCCCATAGAACAGGAACATGTTCATGACAGGGACATGATAGATGTAGATTCCGTAGGAAATATCGTTGCCATGCAGCGCCTCGCGCAGGCGCGTCGGGTAATACGCCGCGGTGCAAACCAGGAACACCAGCGGAAAGAACAACACCGGGCTGAAGCTGTTGTCCATTCCGAAACGCCACCTCTCCAGCACCAGCGCGTAGGCGGGATAGAGCAGCAAAGCCAGCCAGAAAGCCTTGCGGGTGAAGAACCGCGACAGGGAGTCGAAGTTGCGCTGCACCAATACCCCTGTCAGGAACATGTAGACCCAGGGGAAGAAACTCACCCGCGCCAGCTTCCACGCAACGGTTCCATAGTCATCGCCGGGCACGTGGTACAGCACGCGGTTACAGGCGAGCGAGATGAGCAGCAGGACCGCCAGTGTGAGATCACTGCGCAACTTGTTACCAGACACGAACAACCGGTAGATCACCGGAATCAGGCAGTAGAACTGCAGCTCGACACAGATGGTCCACAGGCTCCCGTTCAACACGCCATCGCCGAATTGCCGCATGAAATCCGGGTTGTAGAACTGCAGGAATGTGGTCTTGGCGAGGTAGAGCACGGCGATGTCGCCGAAGTGGGCGTGCACCGTACCGAAGTAACCGGTCATCGCCACGGCGACGAGATTCAACAGCACGCACACGTGTAACGCCGGATAGATGCGCAGCGAGCGGTTGAGTGCGTAATCCTTCAGGGTCTTGGAACGCTCATAGGAGCGACTGATCAGCATGCCGCTGATGAAGAAAAAGATCGGTACGCCCGGGAACACCTCCAGCAAGCGTGCCCAGGCGGTGCTGCTGTACTCCACCGAGAGGCTGTGGGTGACGTGCAGGAGCGCGACCTGGAGTGCCGCGCCGAGGCGGATCAGGTCGAAGTTGTTGTCGCCAATGCGGAGCCGCGCCTGGATGCTCATCGGTTGCCCTGCTGCGGTGAATAACCGGGGTAGCGCACGGGATAGGTCGGTCTCGGAGGGGGTGTGATCGCGACAGCCGCGCTGGCCGCCACCTCCTTGCCCGGTTCGGCCTTCGCGGCCGCCTCGGCGGCGATCCTCCGGTTGATTGCATTGCGCAGCACGGTTGTCAAGGCGAAATGGATCCAATAATTGGGCATGAAGAACGACGTCAGGAACATGCTGGAGACCAGCAGCCCGATGCCGGCTGCGTTCATTCCGAGGCTCACGGCACGCAGGAACTCGAACCCCGGGCGACGGCACATCCGCTCGGATTTCATGTTCATGAGGAATGAGATCGCGACCATGAGAATGAACAATCCCAGGCCGGTATAGCCCAGCTCCGCTCCCATCTGCCAGAAGGTGTTGTGCGCTTCCTCGACGCGCCAGTAGAGCGTCGGGTCGAAGTAATGATCCGTGTAGTAAGGCACCCAGTTGTAGTAGCCAACACCGAAGTACGGATGCGTGCGCATCATCTCCTTCGCCTTCGCCCAGTAGAAAATGCGGCTCAGGGAAGTAGCGTCCTCTCCGGCGGTATGAAACCGAGCGATGAACTGCGGCGGCATGACGTAATACGCCACGGTGATCGCCAGCACGCTCGATACCCAGGCGCGGATCTTCTTCTTGCTGAACAGGGACAGGTAGAAGAGCACGGCGATCGAGCCGACGATGGCCCCGCGGGAACTGGAGGCCACCACGCAAGCCGCGGCGCTGAAAGGCATGAAATACATGAGCCACTTGCGCCAGCCGCTCCAGTACTGGCGCAGAAACAGCGCCAGGCATACGGTGTAGGCGAAGAACATCGCCATTTCCAGGCCGAGCTCACCCGAGTTGTGGAACCAGCCGGCGCCGGTCAACCCCCAACTGGCGAAACCGAAGCCGCGTTTCATCCAGGTGAAGAACCCGAACTGCGACATCTTCAGGTTGCTCAGCAGGTAGGCGACGAAGAACAGGAACAGGCGCCGCTCGGTGGTGACGATGGTGCAGATGAGCAGGTACATCAACACCCACAGGCCGATGATGCTGAACTTCGAGAACGAATAGTCGGGGCGGTAGGCGAGCAAGGACGAAATCAAACAGTGCAGCAGGAACAACGGCAACAGGTAGTTGAACGGCGAGCGCGGCAGCTTCGCCAGCTTGTCGGCGAACAGCGCGACCAGCGCCGTCATCCACGCGAGGCGCAGGAACGGCAGGATCCCGAAGATCGGATACGCCTGTTCGGGTTTTACGTATTCCAACATCAGGTAGAACGTGATCGCGATGAA
Organism: Steroidobacteraceae bacterium; assembly: GCA_036834945.1. Taxonomy (GTDB): domain Bacteria; phylum Pseudomonadota; class Gammaproteobacteria; order Steroidobacterales; family Steroidobacteraceae; genus 13-2-20CM-66-19. Next base: position 26,058 of record DAITMW010000049.1, on the reverse strand, counting down.
CGCGACGTGCTCGGCGCGGAAAGCCTGCCAGATGGCCTTGGGGCGCATCTCCAGCAGCGCCGTCGGCAAACCCCGGCCAACGGCTTCTGTTACGCTCGCAGCGGCACGTTTGGGCGTGGGCCGGATCATGACGCTGGCGCAGCATGCGCGCTGATTTTGCCGGACCAGTTCACGCAATGAGACTTCTGTCGGCGGACAGGGACGTTTTGCGGGCCTGCGTCATTCCAACACCGTGAATCAGACACATCATTTTCGTCAACAGGGGTGTAGTTTGTTGCGTGCTGTAACGGCCGTAACGGCCCTTTCCTCCGACGCGGACGAGTCAAACTGTAAGTGTATGGCGACAATGTGCGCATCTGGCGACAATGGACATGAATACATTCAATTTGGCAGCATTCGTCCCGCGGCGCGACTGGAAGGGAAATCAGTCCTAGAGCCGAATCATTACCAGACCCCGCCAAGCTAACGAGGCCTTTCCCATGCGAATTCATCTCCGGTCCGCCATCCTTCCACTGATCGCCGCCTGGGCCCTGCACCCCGTGAGCGCGTCGGCGTGGACCTCTGACATCAACTGCGAGGGCGGCACCAACGGCGCCAAGCTCGCCGAGGGTGGCACAACCCAGTTCTCCAGCACCTTCAGCTTGAGCACCTACTCGACGGCCCAGGCCGCGACGGGCTCGGAGAGCTGCAAGATGGGCATCACCGCCGGCAGTGACGGTTGGGGCGTGTTCGGTGCCACTTATTCGTTCCCCTCGAACATCGGGCAGGGCGGCCAGGTCTGGACGCGCGTCAGCCTGTTCGTTCCGAGCGGTTTCAACGTGAACACCAATGACGGCATGCTGAAGTTCATGCGCGTCCACACGGCCAATTCGGGCGGCTCGAACGTCGGTTATCACGATCTGCTCATTTCCAACCCGGGCCTGGTCAACTGGAGCGCCACGCTCGGCAACTGGACCTCGTCCTTCGTTTACAACTTCGAAGGCGCTCCCAACCTCATCGGTGTCGGCAAGGTCGGCACGAACGACATCGTGCAGGGCAAGTGGGAAACCTACGAAATCTACATCAAGTTCGACAGCGTCGCGAAATCCTCGGGCGGCACGGGCGAAGTGCGCATCTGGAAGAACAACCAGCTGCTGCTCGACAGCACCAAGCAGGCGACCCTGGCATCCTCTTCGGACCACTCGGACGGGTTCTACCTGTTCACCTACTGGAACGGCAACGCCCCCGCGACGCAGTCCCTGTATGTCGATGACGTGATCATCGCCACCGACACTCCGTCGAACAAGGACGCCGCGGGCAACCCCTGCCTGTGCGGTCCTACTCCGGGCGGCGCCGTTTCCGCTCCTCCGACCAGCGGCGGCACCAGCGGCGGCTCGACCACCACTGCCGTACCCAACCCGCCAACGGGCGTCACGGTACAGTAACGGGCGCACGCCTCGAGTCTCTCATGTCGCCTTTACAGCCCGGATGACATCCACGATCCAGCCGTAAGGCGACAAGTACTGGCCGGGCGCCACCGGCCAGCGCTCCAGCAACATGGGATTCGCGGCGGGGGTCACAATCCCGCCACGACACAAAGAGAAGCTCTTGAACCCCAGGTCCCGCGCGATGCCCATGGCCTGCTCCTGGGCCTGGAACGCGCGACCGAACGGCACCGCGAAATGAATGGGCGTGGTGCCGGTCCGGGCCTGGATCTCATCCCGCGACTGGCGCAGCTCACGCTCGGTCTCGGCGGCTGACAGCTTGCCGAGATCGGCATGCACCACGGTATGCGCGCCGATCTCATGACCGGCCTGGGCCAGCTGCACCACTTGCGGCCACGTCATCCAGCGGCTCTCGATACCGGCATCCCGGTCCCAGAAAGTCTGATGGCGCGTGTCCATGAATCCGGTGGCCACGAAAAACGTGGCCGGTAATGACCAGCGACTCAGGACGGGTAACGCGAGCTCGGCGTTGTCCGCATAGCCGTCATCGAATGTGATGGTCACTTCCCCATCGAGCGGTCCGCGCTCGTTGAGCCGGGTGATCAGGGAAGTGAATGCCTCGGTTTTCAAGTGTCGGGCGAAGAAGGAGCAATAGCTCTCGAAATCCTTCACGCTACAGCGCAGCGCGCCGTCCGACTGCTCGGGTGTGATGGAATGAAAGGCGACCACGATCGCGTTGCCACGCAACAGCCGCCGATGCAGGCCCGATCCCACGAGCACCCGGCCCATGATGTCTTTCACGGCACGAGCCACGAAGCGACGCAGCGTCGCGCGCGGCCCGCGGCCAGCAGGCTTACTGTGCGCGTCCATTCGTCGTCCGGGCCGCCAAGTCGGGCCACCGGGTCATACTTTCCACCCCTGTGTCGATGAGATCGAACGCGTGCTGGAACGCGGCACTCTCTTTGCCGTAAGGATCGAACACGGGCGCGAATTCGGGGAGTAACGAACTCAACATCACGACGGGACAGGATCGCTCGCGAGCGCGCGGTAATACGGCCCACGCATGTCTCAGTTGCATCGCCACGATCAGATCACCCTCCTCGAGCTCCAGATCCTCCCAACGCGTGGTCGTGTGGGAAGTCAGATCTACTGCGCGGCGCGCGGCCTCGGCGACTGCAACATCGTTAGCCGGCAAACCCGTATCGGTTTGCGTACCGCAGGAGACTGCATTCACACCACGCATGCGAGCCACGGCCTGTGCGTAGGGGCTGCGGCAGATATTGCCGGTGCAGACGAAGACCAACCGCCTGCTGCGCCCGTGCCGGGCGCGATCCGCCCGAAGCCATCCCAGCGCCAACACCCCGCGCTCAATCTCTGGATACAGGTGGGACCGAACGCGAAGCTTCACGGGAGTTAGCTATAATTCGAATTGGCCTCACATTATAGACTATCGTCCGCCGCCCTCCTTCGGAACGAGGTCGCATTACAATGATTTTCAGCAAGGCTCTAACAGGTGGCAGCTCCGGCGCTCGTTCTCGACGGTAATCAAAGATCCGCTCTCGCGGTGGTCAGATCGCTGGGGCGCCAGGGGGTGGCGGTGGAAGTGGCCGACAGCATGGCGACCCCACTAGCCGCCGCTTCGCGGTTTTCCCGAGGGACACTCCGATACCCGGATGCGGCCACCGCACCAGGGGCTTTCCTGCAATGGCTGGAGGACCAGGGCCGCCAACGCCCTGAGACGGTATTGCTGCCGATGACCGATCTCACCGTGCCCTTGGTGCTCCAGGCGGGAGAGCGGCTTGGCGGGCTTCGTACGGCCTTGCCGACCCCGGTGGCCTACGAGACGGCTTCTGACAAATACGAGCTGTTCGAGCTCGCCCGGAAAGTGGGTGTCCGCACCCCGGAGACCTTCGTGGTCTCGCGACATAACGCCGCGACTCTCGAGACCGGCAAACTCGAATACCCGTTGGTGATAAAACCCCGGCGCTCCGCGGAGCGCTCCTCGGGGGGTGTCACGAAACGGCCGGTTCGATACGCCAGGAACGCGAGCGAATTCGACGAGATAGCTGCCGCGGAGCTCGTCCACGAAGCGGACGAACTGCTCGTGCAGCAATATGTCACCGGCTTCGGCGCCGGCGTGTTCGGCCTCTACGATCGCGGCAGGCCCCTGTTCTTCTTTGCTCACCGCCGTATCCGGGAGAAGCCTCCCAGTGGCGGAATCAGCGTTTTATGCGAAAGCACCGCCCTTCCGACGGAGGGTATCGCTGCGGCGCAGCGCCTCCTCGAAGCCTTGCAATGGCACGGTGTGGCCATGGTCGAGCTCAAGATCGACTCACAGGGCCGCATCTGGTTGATAGAGATCAACGCACGCTTCTGGGGCTCGCTGCAGCTCGCCGTGGATTGCGGCGCCGATTTTCCGTGGTTCCTTTACCAGATCGCGAGCGGCCGCACGCCGGCAATCCCACCCGATTACATCATTGGGAAGCGCCTGCGCTGGTGGCTCGGCGATCTCGATAATCTGTACGCCCGTTTGCGGGATTCACGCTGGACCCCGACGCTGGGCGCCAAAATAGGCGCACTCGGGAGCTTCCTGAGCCCCTGGCAGCCGCGCACCCGCTATGAATTCATGCGCTGGAACGACCCCGGACCAGCCGTGGCCGCTCTCGGGCAATACCTGACCACTTTCACTCACCCCCGCCGGAAATCCACGTGACACCTCCCACGGTTCTGCACTTGATCGATACCGGCGGGCCCGGCGGGGCGGAGACGGTATTCGCTCAGCTCGCCTCCCGCATGGGTGAGCGCGACACCCGCACGATTACTGTGGTCCCGCGGGAGGACTGGCTTTCAGGGCACCTCCGTAGCCTGCGGATCGAGCCGCTGATCCTGCCGGCCCGTGGCTCGCTGAATGTGAGTTACCTGCGGCAGCTCATTCGCATTGCCCGCGGTCACCGGGTACGCCTCATCCACACGCACTTGCTCGGTTCCGCAATCTACGGCGCCCTCCTTGGACTCGTCACCCGCACACCGGTGATCGCGGTCCTGCACGGGCCCACCGATCTGCGCAACCTGGGTCGAATGGCCGGCTTGAAGCGGTGGCTGCTCACTCACGCCTGCTCGGTCGTCGTCGCGGTCTCGACGAGCACCCGCGACGCCCTGCTGGAATTCGGGATGCGTCCTGAGTCCATTACCCTCATCCGTAACGGCGTGGACACGGACTACTATCGTCCAGGACGGGCCGAGGAGCTGCGCACGGAGCTGGGGCTGCAGCCCGGAGAATTACTGATCGGGGCGGTGGGCAATATCCGCAAGCCGAAGGCTTACGAAGTCCTGCTCAAGGCGGCCGCGATGGTCCTGCGGCGCTCAGCTCACTGTCACTTCGCCATAGTCGGCCAGGGTGACGCGGAACAACTCGCGCCGCTCGAGGAGCTGCGCCGCTCGCTCGGAATCGCCTCGCGCTGTCATTTTCTGGGCTTCCGCAAGAGCACTCCAGCGCTCTATCTCAATTTCGACGTCTTCGTGTCGAGCTCGCGCAGCGAGGGGTTGTCCCTGGCTTTTCTGGAAGCGATGGCCGCCGGCCTGCCGGTGGTTGCCACCCGCAGCGGCGGCCCACAGGAGGTCATCGAGCCTGACGTGTCGGGAGTGTTGGTTCCCATAGAGGACCCCGACGCATTGGCGCAGGCTCTCGTCGACACCCTGGAGAGTGCCGAGCGGCGTGCCGCGTTGGGAGCGGCGGCACGTGAGCGTGTAGTCGAGTCGTTCAGCCTCGAAGCCGTGCTGCGTCAGTACGCGCAGCTTTACGACGAGCTACTTGGCGGACGCGGCAAGCGCCAGCCGTGAGAGAAACTCGGCGGCCGTGCTCGAAATGTCCTCGTGCACCCCTACCCTGCTGAGCAGATAGCGATCCGAGGTCGTTGAGTTCCAGCCGCGGCGGGTCGTCACCGCGGTTGCGTAGGCGCCGCGCACGAGCTCGACCGCGGCAGGACAATGGTCGCCGTTCGGATAACAGAATGCAGTGACGGGCGTACCGAGCTCGCGCTCGATCTGCAGGCGTGACTGGCGAATCTCATCCTCCAACACCGCGGCTGATGCCCGGGTATCGAGCCGGATGTGCCGGCGCGTGTGGGAGCCGAATCGCACGTGGCCACTGCCCTGCATTTGCCGGACCTCATCCCAGTCCATGAGATCGCGGTCAGGTTGCGCGTCGTCGTGGGTCGCCACATCGCGCAGCAACCCCAACATCTCGAGATCGGTGTACTGCGTCTTACAGCGCTCGATCACGGCGTCGATGCTCGCCATGGGTAACGGCAGCGCGGCCGTTTTCAATTCGCGCCGCAGCCAGTCGGGCCACCGGGCGCGTACGTCGTTGTTACGCGCATCGCTCAACAAACGCGCCAGCTTGTTGGGCCAGAAACTGTACTGTGTGCCCACCAGCTCGGGTAACAGGTAGATGGTCGCGGGCACGCCCTGTGCCTGCAGGATCGGAAAGGCGTATTGGAAGTTGTCGCGCCAGCCGTCATCGAACGTCACGGCGCAGGCCAGTGCGGGCACCGGTTTTCCCTGCATCACGTCCCGCGCCCAATCGTCCAGATGAACCAACTGGAAGTGACGTTTCAACAGACCGAGGTGCAGCGCCAGCGTTTCCGGTGAGACGTACATGCCCGGTTGCTCGCGTGCCCTGTCGGGATGGCCGGCAGGCAGCACGCGGTGATACATCAGAACCAATAGCCGGGGCTCACCGCGAGCGCGCCACAACAGGGGCGCGAAGGGCGCCATAACCCGCTGCGCCAGTTGTTTGAGTTGACGCTTCACCGCGGCGGCCGGCGCCTCACCACGGAAGGCCGGGACTCACGAGCGGACCCAGTGTGTTCGCGACCCCCAGTGGCAGGCGCTTCCAGATATTCGTGGCCGTCTGCATGAGCTTGCTTTCGGTCGCGGGCTGCGCCTCGTCGGTGTCGGAAGCATCCCGCTCCCAACGATGCCAATGCAACTGCAGCGGCTCAGCGCCCCACTGACGCTTGAACTTGTACGTGCCGCTGTCGAGCGTCGAGCGGCCGAAATCGAACTGCCGGCAACCTCGACCAACCACAGCCGCCAACACTTCCCAGTACAATCTCATGTTGAAGCCGGCGGGCTTGGCATCCTCGCGGCAGGCAGCCCAGGGAATCTCGGCGTTGCCGCCGGCGATCACCAGGAAAGCCGCCGCGGCCGGCTGCCCCGCCCGTTCGACCACCACCAACAGGCACTCCGCGGGAAAGCGCTGCAGGATGGCCGCGAAAAAGCGTTTTGGATACACCGGCGTGCCCAGGTCGCGCATGGTGCGGCAGAACACGTCGTAAAACGCGTCGAGCAACTCCGCACCACCGGTGCGCACCGATGGATTCTCGCGTTCGGCGCGCTTCACTTGCGAGCGCAGTTTCGAGCCGAGTTGCTTCGACAGTGCCGCCATATCGGACGGCAGTGCCAGGATCATGCTCGCCTTGTCCCGCCGTACGCGCCAGGTACCCGGCCTCTCGACGACATCCCGGAGCTCCAGGTAACGGCAACCGAGCTCGCGAGCCAGATCGCGCGCCCGCTCCATCAAAGCGAGCACCACCTCGGCGGAATCCGCGAGCGCCCCGCCATAGTTGAAGAACGGCAGGGACGTCATGAAACGGCCGAACACCAGGCTCTTCTGCAGCACGAGCGGCAGCACGCCCAGCAACTCCCCGTTCTCGCCGCGCGCCTCGATGAAATAGGCGCGGTGACCGAACACCTCGCGCGCCAGCAGCGCCCAGCCACTCAACAGATACACACTCGCAGCCGGGCGGGTGCGTACGAACGCATCCCAATCGGGACCCGGATTCGGCTCGACGGCCACCGTTACCGGGGCCGTCGCGGAAATGGCGAGTGCGGCGTTCACTAATAGCCCGTCTGGTTCGGGAGCACAGGCAAACGCGGTACGACGCTTCCCGTCGGAACTTGCGCCACCCGGCCGTAGGTCACTCGCAGCCAGAGGATGTTTGCGTAATAGGAGCCGGCGGGCAAATTGCTCTCGCGGCGCGTATAGGCATACATGAACGAGAGGCCGAACCTCTGCGTCATGCGCCAGTTCAACTGCGCGGTGCCGGTGAAGAACTGCGAGGTGTTGATGGACTCATCGAAACTATCGCGCTCATAGATCAATGACACCTGCGCATCCAGCAACGGCGTCAGGCGCCGCGACCCATTGAGAGCGACCGTGTTACGCCGCTCGTCGAGCGCAGCCGCCAACGCGGACGCGAAGTGCTGGATGTAGCTCATCCCGTAGTGCCCGAAATCCAGCCCGACTCCGGTGCGATCGCGCTGGTATTTCAAGCCAAGGGTGACGTAATTGTTCTTGAACGGGATGCCAGTGGGCTGCACGGCCTGGGTCGCCAGGTTTGCGCCTCCCAACGCCTGTTGCAGGCGAAAGTCATCCGCGGCATCCGAATACTCGTGCCCGCCCGTCAAGACCACCGAAGTGCGCGGCGAGAGCTGCCGCGTCAGCTCGACGCGAGCCATGGGCTCGCCGGTCGTCGTGCCGTCGCGCAACTTGAGTCGCGCATACCCGACCTGCCCGTCGAAACGGGTGCGCACACCACGCTTGTTATAGTGAAAATAGGCCTGCTGCTCGTCATAGTCCGGATTGAGGATCGAGTTGTCGAAACGATTCAACTGGTCCTCGACCTCGACGGAGACGGAGCTCGACGAGGACAGCTGACGCAGCACGCCCACGGTACCGCTGTACCGATTGCTGCCGAGGTCGCTCTTCTGGTAGCTCACCTTCGAATAGCGGCCATCGAGCAGGAACTCCGCCGCCGAGCCCAGCGGCAGCGTCAGATTGGGACCGGTGCTCAGGTAGTTGACGTTCTCGCGATTCTCAGGGGTGACAGGAGTGAGCGGGTTGATCTGCTCCTGCCCGAAGTTGTCGGACACCATCCAGGAGAATTTCTCGGGGATCAGGTTGAAGCGTCCCAGACCGAGGAAGTTGCCGACGACTCCGGGACTGAAGCTGCCGCGCGCGTAGTCGAGATAGCTGAGGTCCGCCAGAACATCGGTCTCGATGAGCCTGCGCTCCTCGCGCCAGTCGAGGTCGAAGCCGACCGTCGAGATGACATCCGCGCGCCGCTCGGTCTGCGTCAGGCGGACGTTGTCGGTCGCATTGGCCCCGGCGTAAACATCATAGGCAATAGTGGCCTCAGCGCGTGGCGCGGCAAACTGCACGAGCCAGGCTGGAGCCAGGACGAATGCGGCCCATCGGAGCGCCCCGTCGCCACTCGAGCGACCTCTCATCAGTGCCTCCCCGTAAAAACGTTTTTTGTTGCTTTATGCGTCCGGTCACTCGGCCGGAGCGTCACCGTAGTAATCGCCATAGCCGTAGTAGGAATGAGCCGCGGCTCCTCGGCACTGGTTGAGCACCAGGCCCACGGTTTTGTCCTGCGGGACGTACCCAACGGCATCGAGTACGGCCTGCCGGTTCGTGGACTCGGCACGCACGACGATCACAACCTGCCCCGCTACGCCCGCGAGTGCCCGCGACTCCGTGGTCAACAACAGCGGCGACGAATCGAAGAGCAGGATCCGCTTGGGATCGCGCCGCATGAGATCCGCGAGTACCGACTCCATGCGGGCGCTGGCGAGCAGCTCAGTCGCCGTTGAGTTGGGTGTCCCCGCGGGCAGGAAGCTCAGGCCCCGGATGTTGGTCGAGAATATGTCGGCCTCGACATCGCGCGACTCATCCCGCAACACATCGAGCAGTCCGGGCTCTTCGCTCACGCCCAGGACGCGGCCGATGTGCGGCTTGGGCAGATCCGCATCGATCAGCAGCACCGACGTGTCCTTTTCCAAGGCCATATTCAACGCCAGGTTGACACTGGTGAACGTCTTCCCTTCACCCGGCAGTGCGCTCGCGACCACAATGACCCTGCCATTCGCGACGGCGGAAGCGGAGCCTCTTCCCATCGCCGCCGCGATCAGGGGACGCTTGATCTGACGGTATTCACTCGAGATGCGCCGCTGCTCTTCCTCCGGGGCCAGGAGTCCGGCGGCACGCAGCGCACTCATGTTCACCGTCAGGCTCTTGCGTGGCACGGGCGCTGGCGGGGGCGCAGCGTGGGCTTCCAGGCGCGGCGACGGCGCGGGCGGTAGCACGGCGATGCTGTCGGGCAAAGCATCGCTCGAGACGCGCGGCGTAGTCCCGGCTGCAGCCGCACTGCGCTGGTCATGAAGTTTCTTGAGCGCCTTCTCCACCAAACTCACGTGGTTGCTCCCGGTAGTCCTAAAAGTGACCGATGTGAAGAGTCAATGGCGCGAAGCTTCGTCCCAACATCACCACCACGACCAGACCGACGAACAATGTGCTGCACGCCAGCGAGTAGCGCCAGAGGTGGCGTCGCGCCGAAGCCGTGTCGCCGACGAAGCGGCTGGCGCTCACCACGCCGAGCACGGCGATTCCCGTCAGCTCTGCGAGCTGCCTTGCGGAGTGGATTACGGGCTTCAGCAAGGTGAAAAGATACGCGACGGCGGCACCGCCCCCAAGCGCGGCGAGCAATACACCAAACAACATCGGGGTGCGCTTCGGCGAGACGGGTCGGAAGTCCGAGCTCGGCGGATCGATGATCTCGAAGCGAACCGAGCCGGTCGCCTCCGCTTCACCACCGATACGTGCCTTCTCGAGACGCTCGACGAGCGCGTTGTACTGCGCCTTCTCGACGCTGTAGTCGCGATTGAGCTTCGCGAACTCGGCCTCCACCTGGGGCATGGTGTCGACCAAGCGGTGCAACTGCGCCACCTTGGCCTGGTGATCCGCGAGCGTCGCACGCAACCCGGCGATTTCGACGTCCGCCTGGTTCAACTGCAACTGAATACTCTGGTAGACGGGATTGGAGCTGGCGCCGGTGGCCACGGCCGCTCCGGCATCACCGCGCTTGAGCGCCTCGAGCTCGGAGGCACGGCGCTTCTTCAGATCGTCCAGCGTTTGCCGCAGCGCAATGACATCAGGATGCTTGTCGGTGAAACGTAGCAACAGGTCATCGAGCTTGACCTGCGTTTCCTGGATGCGGGACAGTGTGTCGCCACCCCGCCCGCTCCCGCCGGCGCCCATGGGAGCCCCGGTCGCCGCGGCGACGGGGGCCTCGCCGCGAAGTTGTTCCGCGAGCGCCGTCCGCCGGTTCATCGCGACACCGAGATCCGTCTGGGCTTTCTTGACCGCATCGACCTCGGTCGACATCCGCGTGAAGTAGTCTCCCGGCTGCTCGCCGGGAACCATGCCGGCGTTATCTTTCTTGAAGTCGGCGAGCCGCTGCTCGGCATCCGCGAGCCGGATCTCGTACTCCTTGATCTGGCCTTCGACAAATTGCTGGGCGGCTTCGGAGTCGCGCCGCTTACCGCCGAGGGTGTCCTTCATGAAGGCGTCGAGGAGGATCTGCACAACCTTCAGCGCGCGATCGCGGTTCTGGTCGTCGTAACTGATGGTGTAAACCTTGCTCGGCGCGGGCGCCTCGCCCGGATTTGGCGGCAGGCTCGCGGCCACGATATCGATACGAGTCGCGAGATTGTCGAGCACGCGTCCACGGTTGTAGGGAGTGTTCACCGCCGGCGCGAGGCCGGCCTGATCCATGACCTTTTCCAGGTTCGGCCGGCTCAGCAGCGACTGGCGCACCAGGCTCAATTGCGCATTGATGTCCTGCTCGATCGCCAAACCCTGGATCACCGGCTTCAGGGCGGTGCTGGGATCGACGAACACGCGCGCTTGCGCTTCGTACTTGTTGGGCAAGGTCAGGACCACGGGCCAGGCCACGAGGCAGACCCCCCACGCCACCGCAAAAGCGATCCAGCGATAGCGGAAAACATCGAGGAGAATACCGCGGACCTGTTGGAGTAATGCTTGCATGGGAGTTAGAACCGGGCTTCCGGGACCACGATCACATCACCCGGCTGCAGCGCCAGGTTCTGCTTCATGTCGCCCTTGTTGACGAGGGCGTCCAGCTTCACACGGATCTCCTGCCTTTTATTGTCGACCGAACGCTCGATCTTCGTGCGATTGCCGGCGGCGAAATTGGTCAGACCGCCGACCGCCAGCACGGCGTCGAGCACCTTCATGCCGGAACGAAACGGCAATGAGCCCGGACGGGTGACCTGGCCGATCACCTGCACCTGGCCGAAGGCACCGACCGGCTGGGTGACGATGACGTTCACCGTCGGGGTACGCACGTACTCCGACAGAACCTTCTCGACATCACGCGCGAGCTGCGAGGGAGTTTTGCCCACCGCGACCATATCTTCCACGAGCGGCGTCGAAATTTTGCCATCTGGTCGCACCGGTACAGTGGCCGTGAGGTCCGGATTGCGCCAGACGAACACCTGGAGGGTATCCCCCGGGCCGATGACGTACGAGTTCGGGTCCACCGAGGACGACGCGGGTGCCGCGGCCGGTGCCGGTGGCGTGATACCGGCGGTCTGGGACCAGGCGAATACAGGCAGCGCAAGCGTGATCGCAAGCCAGGCCGTGAGACGGGCAAGCCTCATATAGGGCTCTCCTGGCGAGCGGGTTGCGGGGCACGCGAAACAGAAGCGACAAAGTCCGGACCCATGGTCTCTACAAAGCTCCTCAGTCGGCTGCGGGCGGAATCGCAAGTGGGCGCGCACTCGGTACGAAAGGCGAACAGCACTGAGGAAGGCGGCCCACCCAGCGAGCGCATCCCGTACCAGAGCTGCGACATCAGAGGAATCGAAAATTCGCGTCCCCCGATGTCATAGACGGACCAGACTACCGAGCGCCGTCCCTGGTCATCGGCGGCTATCGTCTCGATGTACGACCCTCGAGGAAGCGTGACCGTTCCCTCGGCCACGGCAGACAATGGCGCGTTGCCGAAGAGCGAGTTCTCCTCGCTCACCAGTTCGCGCCCCTGAGTCTGCAATGGATATCCGATGACCACCATTTCGACATTGTGACCTGCCGCCCCTCGATATGTGAAATCCCATTGCGAATGGGCGCCGACAAAATCGGGCTTCCAGGTCTCCGGCACGCCGGCGACCGGGCCCTCCCACCCCGACTTCCCGTGGGGCGCGCGAAAGACGAGGGGCTGCGCCCCTGCATCGAGGCGGGTGACGAAGACATAAGTGAGGAGCGGCATGGCCACGAGAACCAGGACGGTGGCGGCATAGGCTGCCGTTCGCATCATGACTTGTTGCCCTGCGGCACCGGCGAGTCCTTCCGGACGGCGGTAAGGTCTGGCGAGTAACCAGACGAATCCGACCATCACTGCCGCGAACAGTATCCAGCCGAACGTATAGTGGCCACGCGACACGAGGACGTGCCTCATGTTGGTCGTATAGCCTGCATCGATGACGACGAGCACCCGGATCCAGTTGGCGAGAATGGCGAGCGCGCCCATCGAAGCGAGCAACACGAACCGCCGCCACAACGTCGCGTCTTCGAGCTCCCCAAGGAGCGCAGCGACGGCCAGACCGACGGTCAGGAAGTTAGCTCCGCTGCAAGCACGCTCTATCTCGAAAGCACCAACGCCCGGAAGCAACACGAGGTTCCCTTGCATCTGCACGGGCACGCCGATGAGGGGCGCAATCAGACCCGTCGCGTGAGCAGTGAGGGATTGCAACGGTGGAGCAAAAACTGCCCACGCGGGTACCGCGAAATACAGGAACCCGATCGGGAAGGCGACCGCGCGCACGGCCTGGAAACCCAACGCCGCGAACACCGCGAGACCCATGAGCAACGGCAGCAGTAGCAAATGCAGCTCCTGGATGCCGGCGCGCCAGAACACCAGCCACGCGATGCTACATAGCAGCAACATCATGCCCGCTAGCGCCGACGGCTCCACGCGCGCCGCAGCGAGCCGCTCACGCGTCAGGAAAAGCAGCCACGCCGCGAGCGGCAGGATGATGAGTCCGTGCGTGCCGCCGAGATTATCGTTGGTCCAGTAGTGCCACAGCGCCGCGCTGCTCGGCCAGTAGACCACGAGGGCGATGAGGATCAGTCCGACACTCAACAATGTATTGCGGAGTGTGGATGTCAACTCCTGCATGGTATTTTTTGGAACGGTGCAGCGTGTTGCCGAGATCTTAGTATGAGCCCCCGCGCACAGTGTGCCGCACGTGGACAGACTGTGATCAGTTGCACGTCGAGTAACTGAACACTCCCGCGGTGGGTTCCATAATCTCCTGGCGTCGATGCAAGTCATTGTTCGAAATTGACCTTTTGTCGGATGAGACAATAGTCTGTGGCGCGATTTCGTGATCTGCGTCACGCAACTCGCCGAACGTCGCGTCGAACGGCTTTACACCCAGGTTTGTTTTGCAGTTGCAACCACAAGAACGCCCGCCGCGCAACCAGGCTCTAATTGGCTACAAGTGGCAAGTTGGAACGGCGCTTGCAAGTCAGACTGCAAACCGGAAGCATTTTTCCGGCGAATGTGTGGCGAGGAGTCAGGAGAGGATCCATGAGGCAAACAGGTGTGACTTTGGTAGCGGTGGCGGCCCTCCTGGCCCTGGGAGCGCCGATTGCGGAGGCGGGGGTCACCTGTAAGATCATCCCGTCGTGGTGCCCTGGCGATAACGGCGCCAAGGCGCAGAAGGTGGGACTGACGCCGCGCGGCACGGACAGCTCGCCGGGCAACTCCAATAATTCAAATCACGGCTCGAACGGCAACCCGGGCAACGGTGGCCAGGCGCCCACGGGAGCGGGATTCAGCCAGCCGAGCCCGCCGGCCAACGACAGCGGCCCGTACGGCAACAACGGTAATGGCCCGGGCAGCAACAATGGCAATGGCCCCGGGAGCAATAACGGTAACGGCCCGGGACAGAACAATGGCAACGGCCCTGGGAGCAATAACGGTAACGGCCCGGGAAGCAATAACGGCAACGGTCCGCACGACGGTAACGGTCCGCACGACGGCAACGGTCCGCATGACGGCAGCGGCCCCGGTGCCGCTCCGACTTCGGTGCCGGAGCCGGCCACCATGCTGCTGCTCGCGTTGGGCGCGGGAGCCGCGGGAGCCGCGGCGTTCCGCCGCCGCAAGAAGGACTGACGCCAGTCCTTCAGGTCGAGATTGAAAAAGGGGCCGCATTCGCGGCCACTTTTTTTCGGGTCGACAGAGGGTTTTGGATCAGGGAAAAGTCTTGCTCACCACCGAGGACAGGGTGCTCGCGTTGCCGTCTTTGTCGTAAGAGGCGACCGCAAAGTACCAGGTACCCGAAGTGAGCCCGGTGACCGTGCCGCTGGTAGCCGTCGCGCTCGCGATCTTCAAGGTCTGGGACATCGAGCCCGAGCTCTTGCCGTAGACGATATTGAAGCCGGCGAGATCCGTGACCGTCGTGCCGTCGGTGTTCGTAGCAGGGGGCGTCCAGCGCAGCGTTGCCGATCCGTTTGTAGTGGCGGAAGTCACCGCGATCGAGAAAGCGGGAAGCGCGGCGCTCGTTTTCCCATCGCTGACGCTGATGATGATATTGGCGAACGTACCGACATTGGAGCTCGTGGGCGTGCCGCTGAGCTGTCCGGTGGCAATGCTGAACGTCGCCCAGGCGGGCTTGTTCTGTACGCTGAAGCTCAAGGCGCTACCGCTGGCGCTATTCGCCGTCGGCGTGAAGGAATAGGCCTGACCGGCCTGAACCGACGTGCCCGGCGTACCACTGATGGTCGGAGGCGGGGAAACTGCCGCTGCCACCTGGATATTGAAAGCCGGCAGCGAGGCGCTCAGCGACCCGTCGCTGACTGTGATGACGATCCCTGAGTAGGTCCCGACGTTCGCACTCCCAGGTGTGCCACTCAATTGGCCCGTCGAAGTGCTGAAGGTCGCCCACGAAGGCGCATGGCTGATGGAGAAGGTGAGCGTCTTGCCTTCCGGGTCGGAGGCGGCCGGCTCGAACGAGTAATGCTTACCGGCCTGCGCGGACGTCGCCGGAGTTCCGGAGATCTTCGGCGGCTGGTTGGTCGCCGGCGGCGTGTTCGGCGCGGTCACCGTGATGGTGAACGACGGCAACCCGACGATGGTCTTGCCGTCGCTGACACTGATCGTGATGTTGGAGTACGTGCCTACCGCGGAACTCGAGGGTGTTCCGCTCAACGAGCCCGTCAAGGTGTTGAATGCCGCCCAGGCTGGCAGGTTGGTGATGGAGAACGTCAGGCTATCGCCATTCGCATCGACCGCGGATGGCTGGAATGCATAGTGCGCGCCGGCCTGAACCGAGGTCGGGGGCGTGCCGCTGAGGGTGGGCGGCGTGTTCGTCGGCGAGGGGCTTGCCGCAGCCGCGGTGACTGCGATCGAGAACGCCGCCAGATCGGCTTCGGCGCTACCGTCGGAGACGCTGATGATGATCTGTGAGGTCGTGCCGACGTCATTCGCCGTCGGCGTACCGGTCAGGAGTCCCGATCCCGTATCGAACGTCGCCCACGCGGGCTTGTTCTGGATCGCGAAAGTGAGCGCTTCACCGTCGTTGTCCGAAGCACTCGGCTGGAACGAATACGGAGTTCCCACGACCACCGTCGTGACCGGAGTTCCGGAGATCGTCGGTGCCGATGCGGGCGTCGTGGCGGGGGCGGTGTCCGGCAAGCTGGCAGGTCCGGACGAAGATCCACCGCTGCCACCGCAACCGGCCAGCCCCATGAGCGACAGCGCGCACAGAACGTAGCCTGCAAGAGTCGCATCGCAGCGAATGATGTTTCTCATCCTGACCCACCGAAGAACCCGCGCGGCACGCAGGTGTTGGTTTAACAAAAGGCCGGACGAATGGGATGGCGGGTGACGGCGGCGAATTGAACTTCGCCTTCGCCGGCAACCCCGCTATCTCAACTCGCATCGAGCCGTCGAGACCGGAGGCTTTGCGTCCCCGCCTCGCAGCGGGTTTGCCTCAACAAGTGCAGGTGTTATAGCGCACTGGCGCGCGAATAATTATGGCTTGCGTCACACGTTGCAACTCGTCGCAGTGAGGCGACAAAAGGCCCGGAGGGCTGTCGCCCGGCGCAGACAACGGCCCTGAAGTTATATCGACGTTAGCGCGGGAGAATGCGGATTTGGCTGGAAAAACAGCTCCGCGTACAGTATGGCGCGCGACGCCGACAGGCGCCCGCGGGCCGGCGTTGAAGTTGGAATCGCAGGCATCCGGCGCGCTGCCCTGCCCTGCCGGCGCGAAAAAATTTTTGCCGCGGCAACACGTTGATTTGCCCGCACATCGCGTGCGCCGAACGGTAAAACAGCAGCGCGCCGCACGCGGCGCTCAGTGCATGCGTCGCAGTTGTCGCCAATAAAGTCCGCATTCGGCGCGGAAATAAGTAATGTAAGACCTTGAAAAACCGCAAGTGCCCTATTGCGGCGCTCGAGATTTATGAGCGACGCCGCGGCTGTCGGACGAATGTCGGCCGGACGTCATGCGCTGCCCGGCGGCGCCCGTCGCAGGCGGTGCCCCTCGCAGGCGGTGCCCCTCGCAGGCG
>DAITMW010000049.1:0-9089 GCA_036834945.1 Steroidobacteraceae bacterium | reverse complement strand
GCCCCTCGCAGGCGCCGCCGCATCCAGCCTCGAGCTGTCAGACACTCTCACCGATGATCTTGTTGCCGGCCGCATCGGTCTGCGTGAGCTTGGAGAGGGCGCTCTCGACGACGATCCGATCGACATAATCGGACTGCGTCTGCGGCGAATTCCCGTTGAAGTACGTGTGCAGCAGGAACTGCCCGCACACGTGCGACGGGTCGGCAAGCGTCGCGGTGTTGTCCAGATTCAGGATCAACGTCCAGACACCCGAGATTTTCTGCCAGGCCTTGACGCTTCCGGTCGGGCCGGCACCGAGCTTGACCTCGAACTCGAATTCCTGCCAGGCCCCCTTGTTGAGATTGCCCGTCGTCCAGATGTTGACGTCCGGGTTGCCCGACTCGGAGTTGAAATTCCGCTGACCATCGCTCGTCACCCCATGAAGGGGACCGCCGTTGGCATCGTTCCCCCAGGTGGCACTGTCGAGATCATTGATGTTCAGGCCGTTGAATCCGCCGCTGTCCTCCCCATGCTCGGTGTCGAAGCGCATGAACTTGAGGAAGTGGACCGTCGGCGCGAAGGTGAAACCGGTCGGGATGTAGATGCGAACCTGCGCGTGGACAGTCTGCCCCGCGGCGATGGTCGACGGAAACGGGACGGTGACGCCAAATATGCCCGTGCCCGCCCCTGCGGCGGTTCCCCCAATGAGCCCCGCCGTATTACCCGCGGCATCCACGATCTGCACGCCGACCGTCGTCTGGTTGATGACGAGGAAGTATCCGCTGCCGTCGGCGGCGAGAATGGCTGCATGGATGAGGTCGAACGCCGCCGCGGTGCCGATCTGTACCTTGATGGCGGTGAAAAATCCATTTCCACCATCATACACACCGGACCGACCGGGACGAAGGGACCGGGTAGCGACGTTGGGATTAGGACGGCAGCTGCGGCTGTCGGACGAATGCAGGTTGGATGTCGCGCGCCGGCGGAAACTGCCTCGCGGCCCACTCGATGATGAGCTCCATGAGACGGCGGCGATCGGCCTCGACGCTGAAAGTATGGTCGGCCGATCCGAGCGATTCGAGGCGCAGCTGCGAGCCGAAAGGCACGTCGGGAAACGCCTCGAGAAGCTGACGCGGGTGGTTATGTTGGTCCGCGCGGCCCCCGCTGAACACCGCCATGATCTGCACGCCCGCGGAAAGGGTGCGCGCGTAGGCCTTACCGAGGAACGTCCGCACCTCGGGGCTCTGCAGGTCGGGCAACGGCTCGAGATCCAACCCCTCGCCCGGCGGCGCGGTCGCTGGCGATGGCGTGAGCGATTGGCGCAGCGCTTTCCATAATGGATGGCGGATCGAGACGACGTTACGCCAGCTTTGCAACCGGAACATGCGACCGCGATAGTGACGCAGGTAATAACCGGTTGTCCTGGGAACCGAAGGATCGATCAGGACCACGCCCGCTATGCGCGGATCCTGGCCTCCATAGATGATGGAGTGATCGGCACCCGAGCACAGTCCGACGAGGACGACGCGATCGACCTGGCGGGTGCTCTGCAACGAATCGAGCGCTTCGCGGATGTCGGCGAGTGCCGCATCCAACGGCGGCAGACCGTCGGAGCGCGGGTCACTGTCACCCACGCCGGACAGGTCGAAACGCAGTACCAGGTGGCCAGCGGCGGCGAGCAGACGCGCCAGTTGCACGAAGATGCGGTTCGGCCCGACGCGATGAATGATGCCGGCATTGAGAATGACGATCGCGGGCAGATCCGCTCTGCCAACCGACGGATCCTGCGCAATGATCCCCACCAACGATTTGCGTTGTCCCAACAGCAGAGCTTGCTCACGGATCGCAGCCACTAACGCACCCCTTGCGCTATGGAGTCGAGTACCTTGGCAGGAATGGCGCCCGCACCGTAGTCACGATATTCCAACCAGGCCTGGAGCGCTTCCATCTCTTCGAACACGTCCGAGCGTCCCTGGCTATCCAACTCCGCACGGAGCCTCACGTGCGATCGCAGCGGCGTGGAAACAATCACGCGGGTCTTGGAGGGAAATGCCGGAACGAGCGCAGGCAAGTCGAGCCCACGCAACTCGTCCGCAAAAGTGCTCGTCAGTGGGAATCCACGGACCTCACGCAGGTCGGTCCTCCCGAGCGGGTTTTTGCTGCTGCCCAGCAACTCGTCGACATATTCGGGTCCACTCACGACGGGATCCCACAAAATGAGCGCTTCGATCGCCTTCTTGTTACGCGCGGCCACCCGTGCAGCAAGAGTCGCGCCCAAGCGCAGCCCGACGAGTGCGACACGGGTCGCACCGGAAGTATCCCTCAATTCTTCCATCGCCGTCTCGATATCCTGCTCCCAGCCGGAAAGAGTGACGTCACGCGAATCGCCCATCGAGTCGCCGGTCCCGAAGTAATCGAATCGCATCACGTGGCGCCGGCCCGCCGCCAATAAGCTCGCCAGGCGCCGCATCGCGCGATGCGCACGGATGTACTCCTGCCCCCAAGGCTGGCAGAGCAGCACGGCACCCGCGCTGGCCGCGCTCACACGAGGAGCTTCGTATGCTCCAAACAACCGCCTGTGCGCGGAACCGAAGAAAAGAGGGGTCATGCTCGACGCCGTACTCGCGCGCCCGCGCTCGTCGCGGTGGCGGCGATCTGGCCCAAAGTCTGAAAGAACAGCGTACGGGGGTCCATACGCCACCCCGACTGTGCATTGACCGCCGATGCCACGCGCAGTGAGAGCAATGAGTGTCCGCCGAGATCGAAGAAATTGTCACTGACTCCCACTCGCTCGACCTTCAACACCTCCGTCCAGACGCTCGCCAGGAGCAACTCCATCTCCGTAGTCGGTGGCTCGAACTGAGCATTCCCGGCCGCGACGTTGCCGAAGGGATCCGGCAGCGCCGCACGATCCACTTTGCCATTGGGTGTCAAAGGGATGGCATCCATGGCCACAACCAATGAGGGCACCATGTACTCCGGCAGCACGGAACGTAAATGCCGGCGTACCTCGCTCACGGTGAGATCCTGCCCCGGCTGATACACCACATACGCAATCAAACGGCGGTCAGATGAGCCGGCGTCGCGCGCCACGACCACGGCCTGCCGTACGGCTTCGAGCGCCGCCAACGACGCCTCGACCTCACCAACCTCGATACGGAACCCGCGGATCTTGACCTGGTGGTCGAGCCGGCCGAGATGCTCGAGCCGGCCATCCTCGCGCCAGCGCCCGAGATCTCCGGTCCGATACAGCCGCATGCCTGCCGAAGGCGATGTTCCCAGTTGGTCGGCGACAAAGCGCTCTTCGGTCAGCTCGGGCCGATTCAAATAGCCGAGCGCCACCCCGGCGCCGCCTATCCAGAGCTCGCCCGGTACGCCAATGGGCTGCAGCGCCCCTGCCTTGCCCACCACGTACACCTGCGTGTTGGCGATAGGACGGCCGATGGTGATGTCCTGAGCACTTTTGACCCGCTCCGCGGTCGACCAGATGGTCGTCTCGGTCGGTCCGTAGAGATTCCACAACTCGCTCACCCTGCCCAACAGGGAGTGCGCCAGATCGCGCGGCAATGCTTCACCGCCACAGAATGCCCGAAAGGCGGGCGGCGCCTCCCAATCGGCCTCGACAAGCAGACGCCAGGTGGCGGGGGTCGCCTGCAACACGGTCACCGCGCGCTCGCGCAACAGAACGGCCAGCTCGTGCCCGTCCGTGGAGCTCTCCAATGGAACGAGCTCGATCCGTGCTCCAGCCAACAATGGCAGGTAAAGCTCGAGTCCGGCGATGTCGAAGGAGATCGTAGTGACCGCCGCGAGGACGTCCGTGGATTTCAGGCCTGGCTGTTTCGCCATGGACCATAAAAGGTTCGTCAGTGAGCCGTGCGAAATGGTCACGCCTTTCGGCCGGCCGGTCGATCCGGACGTGTAGATCACGTAGACGGGATCGTCCGGCTGGACCTCCAGGGGCAGGTTGCCACTCCGCTCTCGCATGACCGGCACTGCGCCGATATCCACGACGCTGACACCCTCGGGTATCTCGATATCCGCGGCCGCCTCGTCGCTGGTCAGGAGCACGGTCGCATTACTGTCGGCGAGCATGAAGGAGAGCCGCTCGGACGGGAATCCCGGATCGAGCGGAACGTAAGCACCGCCCGCCTTCTGAATAGCAAGCAAAGCGATCAGCAGCAGCGGAGATCGCTCGACACACAGGGCTACGCGCGCACCGCGCGTGACACCCTTGCTACGAAGCTCGTGGGCGAGTTGGTTGGCCCGCTGGTTGAGCTCACAATAGGTCAGCTCAGTCGAGCCACATGCGAGCGCGACGTTTGTGGGACGACGCTCGGCTATGACCTCGAATTGCGCCACGAACGGGATGCGCGGGAACTCCACGGATGTCGCATTGAACTGCCGCAGCTGCGCGAGCTCGTGCGACGAGAGGACCGCCAGCTCACTCAACCGGCGCGAGCTGTCCGACGCGGCGCCGCGTAGCACCGCTTCCAGGTGGCTCGCGACCCGATCGATCGCGGCCGCGGAAAACAGGTCGGAACGGTATTCGAAGGAACACTCCAGCCCCGCCGGACTCTCGCGCGCGAACCACGTTATCTCGTGCATCGCCCCTCCGCCTGCCTCGCGGACACTATCGGTCGAGGCGGCGGACGCGGTGTGATGCACCAGTGCGATCTGGAAAAAAGGCGAATGCGCCGGACTGCGCGCCGGTTTGAGCTTTTCCAGGAGGGTCTCGAATGGCACGTGACGGTGCTCGTAGGCATCCAACATCGAATCGCGAGCGCGCCGCAATAACTCCGCGAAGCTCGGATCACCCTTCACGTCCAACCGCACGAGCAGCAGGTTCACGAACGGGCCGATCATCGACTCGAGCTCGGTACGCTCCCGGGTTCCCATCGGATTGCCGAATACACAATCCTCCTGGCCCGTGTGCCAGGACAGCACCGTCGCGCACGCAGCCAACATGGCCATGTAGAGCGTCGCGCCCTCTTTCCTCGTCATGGAGCGAATGGCCGCGGCAAGCTCCGGGCTCCATACCACTGTCCGGGTGGCACCCTCGGGTGAGCTCTCCGTGGCGGACGGCATGTCGGGCGGGAACACGGAAAGTTGTGGCGCCTGGGCGAGATAACGTCCCCACCAGTCGAGCTCGGTGCTGATGACGGCAGGATCGGTGTTTGCCCGTTGCCACGCCGCATAGTCGGCGAACTGCAGTTGTGAAGTCGCCTCCGTCGGCAGCCCTCCCGGAACGCAGGCGGCCTTGGCCTCCTTCTCCAGGACTGCCAGCGACCAGTCATCGACGGCAATGTGGTGAGCCACCAGCAAGGTGGCCGTCTCGTTGGCGTTGAAACGACAGACAAAGAACCGGGTTGGCGCGCCCGCCGTGAGATCGAAGGGCTTGGTGACCTCCTCTCCCATGACCTCCCGAACCCTGTCACTCTGCTCCGCCGGCTCCAATGAGCCCAGGTCGTGCACCTCCACGGGCACCGCGCTCGCCGGCAGCGGACGCGAGACCAGCGTTCCGGCCACTTCGTCGAAGGTCGAGCGCAGAATCTCGTGTTTTTCCAACAACGAGCGGATGGCCGTCACGACGGTGGTCGTGGGCACGCCGGACGGGTTCTTCCAGGCCAACACCATGTTGAACGCGCTGCTCGCAGGCTCCAGCCGCTGCGCAATCCAGAGCCGTTCCTGGAAAGCGGATACGGGCAGCGCACCCGCACGATCCACCCGCGCCAGCTCGCGTTTGCCGGAGACTTCCCGGCGTTGCAACAAGACGATCAGTGCATCCTTGGCGGCGGCGATGGCGCCTTTCAGCTCGTCGGTCAGGCCTCCCCGGGGCGCGTTGACCCGCAGGCGGCCGCCTTCCGCGGCCAGGCGGCCGCCGAGAGTCTCAACATGGGCCAGCAGCTGCTCAGGCGTCAAAACTCGATCTCCTCTCTCTCTTCGCTCGCGGCCACGGCGACAGCGGTGCCGCGGTCGATCCTCTCCGCCATCCGGCCAACAGTGGGCGCATCGAACACATCGCGCAGTTCGAGGCGGACTCCAAATGATTCGTGCACACGGGCCAGCACGCGTGTCGCCAGCAACGAATGCCCACCCAACTCGAAAAAGTCATCCTGGCGACCAATCGGCTGTACGCCGAGCAGCTCGCTCCAGATGGCGGCCAGGCGCTTCTCGAGCTCCGATCCCGGAGCGTCATATTCGGACGACAGATCAGGGCGGGTCTGCACATCGCCCGAGGAGACTTCCTGGGGTTCAGATGTGCCCGCGGCCACGCCTGGCAGCGTTGGCGCAGCCGCCTTGGCACGGATCACTTCCATGACATCGTAGGACGCGACGACAACCCGACTACGTCGCGATGCCAACACCCGGGCGAAAGCCTCCGCGCCAATGGCGGGCGGTATCGCGGTCGCGAGCATGGCCCGCCACTGCGCACGTCGCGGTTCCGGCACGACGAGGTTTGCCGCCATGCCGACATCGCGCCAGGCGCCCCAGTTGATGGAAACGACCTGGCGCCACGCAGCAGGCTTTGCGGTGCCACTGGCAAAAGCGTCCAGGACCGCGTTGGCCGCCGCATAATCGCATGTGCCCGCCGCACCGATCACGGAATTGATGGAGCTCATCAGGGCTACGAAATCCAATGGTGCCGACCCTAACAACTTGACCAGCACCTCCAGCCCCGTAACTTTCGGCCGGAACGTGGCACGCGCGTCCTCGATCGTCTGTAGAGACGCGAGGCTACCCGATCCGGACACACCGGCCGCGTGTATCACGCCGTCGATCCGATTCCATCGCGTCCGCGCCGATTCGATCGCCGCGGACATGGCCGCCTCGTCGGCGGCATCGGCAGCAGCAACGATGGCTTCACCGCCGGCCGCTTCGATTGCCCGCAGTGCATCATTCACTTCCGCGGTGATACGTCCCGAACGGGAGGTCAACAACAGCCGGGCCTGATATCGGGTTGCCAGCCACCGCGCCAGGGTCAGACCGATGCCACCCAAGGCACCGGTGACGAGATAGACGCCGCGTTCCCGCATCGGCAGACGTTCCGCAGCGGGAGCGAGGGTGATCCGCTCGTAGCGATGCAACCATCGACGCCCGCCACGCCAGGCGGATTGGGGCACGGGATCGGCACGAGCCGCTTCGGCAAGAAGGACCGCGGCAGTGTCGGATGAGCGGTCGTCCAGGTCAACACTTCTCATGCTGAGGTTGGAGAACTCTTCTGGCAATACCAACAGAGGTCCTAAAGCCAACGCCGCCTCGGGTGAGCGCTGGGGCTCGTCGAGAATGGTAGCGCCTCCCGCTGACGCATGGATGATGCGGACAGGAGACTGCACGCGCGTTCCGAGTGCGCTGCCCAGTGCGACCAATGTCGAGTAGGCCTGCTCCGGCGCGAATGCGTCGGCGGCGGTGATCGTCCATAGATGAATGGCGCCTGCGATGGGGGGTCCCGCTTCCTGAAGCCGTTCCACCACGGCGAGCATGTCATCGCCACGCTCCACGAGCACAGCAGTAGCCCCGGCGGCCTGGAACCGTTGCAACACCGCTCGCGCAAGCGGCCCCGTATCACCCAGAATGAGCCAGGTGCCAGTCAATTGAGGCGCCTCATCGGGCGGCAGCTCGTCCCTGACCCACACCGGCGCGAACGTCCAGTCCTCCAATCGCTCACTGCGAGGCTGCGCCGCTGCGACAGGGGAAGCCGGTACGGGATCGACCCAGAACCGCTTGCGCTCGAAAGGATAGGTTGGCAATGGAATCCGCCGTGGCGCGCGGCTCGCATGCGGGCTCGTGAAGTCCAATGGCACTCCAGCCACCCACAACTTCGCGGCCGTCTCGCGCAGAATCATTGCGTCGCTGCGCTCATCCTGCGGACGCGCGGCCGATTGCAGTACACGCTGCGGCCCGTCCTTGCCGATCGTCAGGCGTGCCAACGTCGTCAGTACGTTTCCGGGCCCTACTTCCAACAACATGAGCGTCGGGTCAGCTGCCAAAGTCCGCACGCCGGCCGCGAAGTTCACGGAATTGCGCAGGTGGTCCGCGTAGTAGGCCGGCGAGGTCGCCTGCCGGGCGGTGATCCATGTTCCTGTCACATTCGAGACATAGGGAATCGACGGCGCCGCCAGCGTGACCCCTTCCAACAAGCGCGTGAACGGCGCGCACGCGGGCTCCATCATGGCCGAATGGAACGCGTGCGAGGTATGCAGCGGGCGTGTTTCGACTCCGGCCTGCCCGAGTTGCTCCAACATCGCAGCGAGACGGCTCGCGGGGCCCGAGATCGTACAGAGTCCCGGCGCGTTGCTTGCGGCAATCTCCACATCGGGCAGGAGCCTGGACTGCAACTCCGTAGCCCCGAGATGCACCGCAGCCATGCTGCCCGCAGGCAAGGCCTGCATCAGGCGGCCTCGCGCAGCGACCACCGCCAGGGCATCCTCCAAGGACATGACACCCGCGATGTGCGCGGCGACCAGCTCACCGATGCTGTGTCCGAGCATGGCCGAAGGCCGCAGACCCCAGCTCTGCCAGAGCTGGGCGAAGGCATATTCAACAACGAACAGGGCCGGTTGCGCGAGACGCGTTTCGTTGATCAGCGCACCGGAATCGCGCGATAGCAGCACCTCGCGGATGTCGAAGTCGAGATGCGATTCGAGCAGGCCGGCACAACGGTCCACGGCGTCCCGGAAGACCGGCTCGCCCTGATAAAGGTTCGCGGCCATGCCGGCGTACTGACTGCCCTGGCCGCTGAAAAGGAACGCGATCGGACGCTCGGCACCTTCATGCACGCCTGTGGCCAGGCGGGTCGGGTGTGCAAGCGCTTCGACCGCCTGCGCGGTGTCACGAGCCGCCAGGGCCCTTCGGTGTGCGAACGCACGGCGGCCTGTTTGCAGCGTCCATTCGACATCTTCCAGAGAAATGTCCGGGTGTGCCGCGAGATGACGGCCCAACGCCGTCGTCATGTTGTCCAGGGCCGTTGCCGTGCGGGCGGAGAGCAGCAAAAGATGCGCCTGGGGCTTGGTCGCCGCATCCGGCGCCGTCGCGGCGGGTGCCTCCTCCAACACAACGTGTGCGTTGGTGCCGCCGATACCGAAAGAGCTGACGCCCGCCCGGCGAGGCAG
>DAITMW010000048.1:26079-31605 GCA_036834945.1 Steroidobacteraceae bacterium | reverse complement strand
AGGGCTTCGGTCTCGGCAAGGGTGGCGAAGGCCAGATGGTCGCGCACCAGCAGAAGAAGCTCTCCGAGGAAGATCTGCGCGCTTTCCGCGACCGGTTCAACATCCCGGTCTCGGACGACGACATCACGCGTCTGCCGTTCAAGAAGCCGGACGAGAACTCCGATGAAGCGCGCTACATGCGCGAGAAGCGAGCCTCGTTCGGTGGCTATCTGCCGACGCGCCGTAAGGAGGCGCCACCGCTTGCGGTGCCGCCGTTGGAGGCGTTCCAGCCGGTGTTGGAAGGAACCGGTGAGCGCGAGATCTCCACGACGATGGCGTTCGTCCGTATCCTGACGATCCTCCTGAAGGACAAGGCCATCGGCAAGAACATCGTGCCGATCGTGCCCGACGAGGCCCGCACCTTCGGTATGGAAGGCTTGTTCCGCCAGATCGGCATCTATTCGTCCGTAGGCCAGCTCTACACCCCGCAGGATGCGGAGACCCTGATGTCCTACCGTGAGGACAAGAAGGGACAGATGATCGAGGAGGGCATCAACGAGGCCGGCGCGTTGTGCTCCTGGATCGCCGCGGGTACCGCCTACAGCAATCACGGCATCAACATGGTGCCGTTCTATATCTACTACTCGATGTTCGGTTTCCAGCGGGTCGGCGACTTCATCTGGGCAGCGGGCGACATCCAGGCGCGCGGCTTCCTGCTTGGCGCCACCGCCGGACGCACGACGCTCGCCGGTGAGGGCTTGCAACACCAGGACGGTCATAGCCAACTGCTGGCCAGCACCGTGCCTAACTGTGTTGGGTACGATCCCACCTACGCTTACGAGCTCGCCGTCATCATCCACGACGGCATGCGCCGGATGTACGTCAACCAGGAGAACATCTTCTATTACCTCACGGTAATGAATGAGAATTACCAACAGCCCGCGATGCCGAAAGGCGTGGAGCAGGGAATTCTCAAGGGTGGCTACCTGCTGCAGACCGGGGGACGCGGTAAGGTACGCGCCACGCTGCTCGGCTCCGGCACGATTCTGCGTGAGTGTATTGCGGCGGCGAAGATCCTCGAGAACGACTACGGCATTCCGGCCGATGTCTACTCCATCACCAGCTTCAGCGAGCTGCGGCGCGAGGCGCTCGAGGTCGAGCGTTGGAACCTGTTGCATCCGACCGAGGCAGCCCGCGTCCCGTACGTGAAGTCGCTGTTGAAGGATCAGCAAGGCCCGGTCGTGGCGGCGACCGACTACATGCGTATCGTGCCCGACCAGGTGCGCCAGTGGGTCGGTAACCGTTACGTAACGCTCGGCACCGACGGCTATGGCCGCTCGGATTCGCGCGCCGCGCTGCGTAAGCACTTCGAAGTCGATCGTAACTACATCGCCGTTGCCGCCCTCAAGGCGCTCGCCGATGAAGGCAAGGTCGACCAGGCGACGCTCACAGGCGCGATCAAAGCGCTGGGCGTCGACTCCTCCAAGCCCGTACCCTGGAAAGTTTGAGGGTTCCATTGCGATGAACGCGGCTGTTCGCCTCGTAGAAGTGCGAGTGCCCGACATGGGCAACTTCAAAGACGTTGCTGTGATCGACGTCCTGGTCAAACCCGGCGAGACCATCGAGCCGGAAGCTCCGCTCGTGACCCTCGAGACCGAGAAGGCGACGATGGATGTGCCATCGACAGCCAGCGGAGTCATCGAGAAGATTCACGTTGCCAAGGGCGGCACGGTTTCGACTGGCGATCTCATCGCCACGGTGAGATCTAACTCCGAGGCTGGCGCACCGGCTGGGTCGGGTGCCGCGTCAGCGGGCGGGCCTTCTGCCGCAGGCGGGGTTGCCGCGGCGAGCGGCGGCGCATCCGCTGGTGCTGGCGGGTCGGCGACCGGATCGGCCGCGACGTCGGGCGGTTCGAAAACCGCTTCGTCGAACGCGCCGGTTTCGGCGACAGAATCGACGTCCTCGCCCGCACCGAAAGCAGCGTCGGCGCAACCAGGATCAGCGCCCGCATCGACAGCTGCGCCTGCGGTGGTACCTCCCGCCGCGCCGGCAGCAGCCTCCCCGGTTGCACCTGCCGAAAAGGCAGTGAACCCATCGGGTCTCCCTCCGATCAACGAGCCAGGCTTCTCACGCGCTCATGCGGGCCCCTCGGTCCGTAAGTTTGCACGCGAGCTGGGCGTCGACCTGACACGGGTGAAGGGAAGCGGGTTCAAAGGCCGCATCACCCACGATGACGTCAAGGGCTTTGTGAAGGGCTCTTTGGCGCCTGCAACGGGTGCCGGTGGCTCGACGAGCGCGCGTGCACCTGGAGGTGGTGGTGGCCTTCCGACCATCCCACCTGTCGATTTCGCGCAGTTCGGCCCCGTGGAAACCAAGCCGCTGTCGCGCATTCAGAAGATCTCGGGTCCGCGTCTGCACGCGAGCTGGGTGAATATCCCGCACGTCACGCAGTTCGACGAGGCCGACATCACCGATCTCGAGGCGACGCGCAACAGGCTGAAGGACAAGGCGGCGCAGGCGGGCATCAAACTGACCCCGCTGGCTTTCATCATTCGCGCCTGCGTGAAGGCACTGCAGGAATTCCCGCAGTTCAACGCGTCGCTCGATCCGAGCGGTACGAATCTCATCCTGAAAAAGTACTTCCACGTCGGTTTCGCGGCGGACACACCCAACGGGCTCGTCGTCCCCGTCGTGCACGATGCCGACCGCAAGGACATCTACAAGGTCGCGCGCGAGCTGGGCGAGCTTTCCGAGAAGGCGCGTGCCGGTAAGCTGTCACCGAACGACATGCAGGGTGGTTGCTTCACCATCTCGAGCCTCGGCGGCATTGGTGGCACCGCGTTCACGCCGATCATCAACGCGCCTGAAGTTGCGATTCTGGGCGTCTCGCGCTCGGCCATGAAGCCGGTCTATCGCGATGGAACCTTCGTGCCCCGGCTGATGTTGCCGCTCTCGCTGTCCTACGATCACCGCGTGATTGACGGCGCAACGGCTGCACGCTTTACCACCTTCCTGGCAGGGGCTCTGGCCAACGTGGCTGGCCTGATCGAGGCTGTACCGTGAGTCGAATTGACCTGGTTGTTCCTGACATTGGCAACGCTCATGACGTCGATGTGGTCGACGTCCTGGTAAAGCCTGGTGATGTTGTCGAGGTGGACACCCCGCTCGTGACCCTCGAAACCGACAAGGCGTCGATGGATGTGCCGTCGACGTCGGCGGGAAAAGTCGCCGAAGTGATGTTGAAGCGGGGCGATAAGGTTTCGGCCGGCTCGATCATCGCGCGGGTTGAAACCAGCGCTCAGGCCGAGGCGGCATCCGCCGGCGAGTCGAAAACACCGGCCGCGTTGTCGGCGAATTCGGATGCGACCTTCGCGGAATCTTTCGACGCCGATGAGTTGGAGCGGACCGTCACGCAGCCGATTCTGAAGGCCGCCAATATGGCTTCATCGTCCGGCGGTAACGGCGCGGCGCCACCGGCGGCACGAGCGGAACCCGCGGCACGTGCTCCGGAGGCACCAGCGCCCGCGGCTCGCCCTGAGTCTGCCGGTGACACGGTGCGGATGCCCATTCCCGACTTGAGCCGAATTCCTCGCGAGGTGGACTTCAACCGGTCGACGCAATTGCTCGTCCTGGGCTCCGGGCCGGGCGGCTATACGGCCGCGTTCCGCGCAGCGGATCTGGGCATGAAAGTCACGCTCGTCGAGCGTTGGTCGAGTCTCGGCGGTGTCTGCCTGAATGTGGGGTGCATTCCCTCGAAGGCCCTGTTGCACGCAGCCAAGGTCATTGAAGACGCCGAGGCAATGTCCGAGTACGGCATCGCGTTCGGCGCGCCTGCGCTCGATCTCGAGAAACTCCGGGGTTGGAAGGGGTCGGTCGTCAACAAACTGACCGGCGGCCTGCGTGTGTTGGCGAAGCAACGCAAGGTCGATGTCGTGCAGGGCACGGGACGTTTCGTGAGCCCCAACGTGCTCGAAGTCATGAGCAACAGCGGCTCCGAGCGCATCCATTTTGACCAGTGCATCATCGCGGCGGGCTCGGAGGCCATCCGGTTGCCGGGGCTGCCGGCGGATCCCCGCGTGATGGATTCGACTGACGCCTTGGAGTTGCCCGAGTTCTCGGGTGGCCTGCTCGTCATCGGTGGCGGCATCATCGGACTCGAGATGGCATGCGTTTACGACGCGCTCGGCAGCCGGGTGAGTGTGGTTGAGCTCACTCCGCAGCTGATGCCCGGTTGCGACCCGGATCTCGTGCGTCCGCTCGAGCGCCGCATCCGAGGCCGGTACGAACAGATCCTGTTGGGTACGAAAGTCACAAAGGTGGAGCCCCTGGCCGAAGGTCTGCGTGTGACCTTCGAAGGCGAGAAAGCTCCGGCGCCGACGGTCTTCGAGCGTGTGCTCGTAGCAGTGGGCCGCGTACCCAACGGCAAGACGATCGGTGCCGATGCCGCGGGCGTCAAAGTATCGGATCGTGGCTTCATTCCCGTCGACAAGCAGATGCGGACCAACGTGCCGCACATCTTCGCGATCGGGGACATCGCGCAGATGCCTATGTTGGCGCACAAGGCAATGCACGAAGCCAAGGTCGCCGCGGAAGTGGCGGCCGGCGAGAAGAGTGCGTTCGACGCCCGTGCCATACCTTCGGTTGCTTACACGGACCCTGAGATTGCTTGGGTCGGACTGACCGAGACCGACGCGAAGGCCAAGAACATTCCGTTCAAGAAAGGCTCCTTCCCGTGGGTCGCGAACGGCCGCTCGCTCTCGTTGGGTCGTGACGAAGGCTTCACGAAGATCCTGTTTGATCCCGAGAGCCACCGCGTGCTGGGTGGCGGAATCGTCGGCACGAACGCCGGCGAGCTGATCAGTGAGATCGCGCTCGCGATCGAGACTGGTTGCGATGCAGCGGATATTGGCCTGACGATTCACCCGCATCCGACCCTGTCGGAGACCGTGGCCGCTGCGGCCGACGCGTTCGAAGGCACGCTGACGGATCTGTACATCCCGCGGAAGTAAAAGCATCGAGCAGGCGGCGGCCGAGTGCGGCCGCCGCGCTGGTGCGAGCTCACCTGCCGATTGAACTTTGGCCGGGCCGACGCTGTCGGATACGGAGCCCAATCCCCGTGGAGCTCGCGTGGCGGGAAATGACGTGCTGATGTCTCTCTCGCCCTCAGGCGAGTGGCCTGGCTGGTTGCGGGCGCGGCCTTTCCTCCTTGCCGGCACTGTGCGTTGGTTGAATATCCAGCGGCGCTACAGATTTTTGCTGCCGATCAGCATCGCTCCACTGCTGGCCGCCGCCGCGTTGCTGACACTCCCGATCGCAGGCCATCTCCTCGAGGCGATCGCGCAAAATCCCTTCAGTCTGTTTGTATCCCTGGGAGCAGGTTGCGCGATCACGACCGCGCACCGCCGGGTCCGTATCCAGCGGAGCCTGGTGGACTCGTGGCTGGCCCCTCTTTCCGCGCCGTCATCGGCCTTCCAGCGAATGCTGCTGCCGCCTGTCCTGCAGGTCTTTTTGCTGACGCTGGCGGTCGCGATCCCGTTCGCTGCCGGT
>DAITMW010000048.1:0-25979 GCA_036834945.1 Steroidobacteraceae bacterium | reverse complement strand
TGGCTCGCGCCAACGACCCTCCGGTACGGACAGTTCGCCCGTGTGTTGGGGTATCGCGTACTGCTTGCGCAGCTGTGGGTCTGGAGCTGGGTCGTGTTTCTCTGTTATGCGGCGGCGCTGCCGGGTGCGTTGCGCGCCGGGTTGCCGCTCGCACTGTCGTTTGTGTTGCTGTCGTGCGTCGTCACCCTGGTGACGAGCCGGATCGCCATGAAATCCGCAGGGATGCGTTGAGCATGAATGCAGAAGCCCAAGCCTTACGTGTCGAGAGCCTCCATGCCGGTTACGAGAAACACCGGGTGCTGATCGACGTGAACCTGACTGTGGCGCGGGGTGAGTGGGTCGCGCTTCTCGGGCCCAACGCCAGCGGCAAGACCACGTTGCTCCATTGTGTGGCTGGGCTGATGGCGGCCACCGCTGGATCCATTACTGTATGCGGTCATTCGCTTCGCGACAGCGCGACGAATGCGAAGGGCAGACTCGGATATGCTTGCGCGCCCGACCGGTTGCCGGGACTGTTGACCGGCCGGCAGTGCCTGGAGATCTATGCGGCCGCCAAAGGGCTGGAGTCGATCGACCCCGCTGTATTGCAGCTCGCCGAAAAATTCCAGTACATGCCGATGCTCGACCGGTTCGTCGCTTCGTATTCGCTGGGCACGAGGCAGAAGCTGGCGGTGCTGTTGGCGTTGCTGGGCGCCCCGCAACTGATCGTTCTCGACGAAGCCTTCAACGGCCTCGATCCCGCCAGCGCGCTGGCGCTCAAACATTTTTTGCGTGAGCGCGTGTCAGCGGGTCAGTGCAGTGTCCTGCTGGCCACGCATGCCCTCGACATCGTGGAGCGTTATGCCGACCGGGCGGCGTTGCTGCTCAATGGCCGCATCGCGCACGAATGGCGGAAAGAGGAACTCGCTGTGATGCGCGCGACGTCGGAGGAGGGGTTTGAGGCGGCGCTGGCGGCTGTGGCCGTGGAGGCCGGAGGCGGTTAACCGGGACAAGCGCGGGCCTTGTGCGGCCCTGCATTCAGTGGCGCGACGTCAAGCGTGGGCCTGTCGTCGCCCTACAGCTTCCGCAGCCGCTCCAGATAAGCCTGCTCATCCGGCATCCGCCCTTGCCGCTGCGCCTCCCAGAGCGCCTCCCCCAGCGGCACCAGCATGGCGTGCTCCGCTTCATGCGCGCCGCCAAGGCGCGCCGAGAGCCGCTGGTGGATGTCCGCGATGCCAGAAGGCCGGTTCGTCGCGACCTGCTCGCGGATCGCGAGATGCAGCCCCATGTGCAGAAACGGGTTCTGCTGTCCTCCCTCGGGAGTGAACTCAGCGCCCAGGGCGTCTTCGCCGGCCTCCAGCCACGCGATGTACTCGGGATGCTCCGCGATCACCGCCGCCAACTGCGCTTCGAGAGGCTCGAGCGGCGCGCGAGCGCTGAACTTACGCCATGCCTCGAGGTACATGCGTCGCAGCTGCTCCCGGTTTTGGCCTGCGAAAATCGGCATCAACGTGTCCTATTTCAATCGTACCGGCTTGAACCGTGCGGCCGCGCGCCGCTTCTGCTTGCTGGCACTCGCCATTGGATGGGCGATCGGCGCGTCGGACTTCTTCAGCTCCGGTGCGGGCGTCTTGTGCGGATACTCGCACAGATCCTTGATGATGCACTTCGGGCAGGCCGGCAAGCGCGCCGTGCAGACATAGCGTCCGTGAAGTAACAGCCAATGGTGCGCGTTCAGCTTGAACTCGTCCGGTGTGTTTTTGACGAGTGCATCTTCGACCGCACGCGGTGTTTTACCGGGGGCCAGGCCGGTACGGTTCGCGACGCGAAAGATATGGGTATCGACCGCGATCTCGATATGCCCAAACACGGTGTTGAGAACGACGCTCGCCGTCTTACGCCCAACCCCAGGGAGTGCCTCCAACGCCTCGCGGTCGGCGGGCACCTGGCCGCCGTGGAGCTCGAGGAGTTGTTTGGACAGTCCGATCAGATTCTTCGTCTTGGCGTTGTACAGACCCACTGTCTTGAGATACGGCTTCGCGCCTTCCTCACCCAGTTTGACGATCGCGGCGGGTGTGTTGGCCACCGGGAAAAGCTTGCGTGTCGCGACATTCACGGCCTTGTCCGTGGTATGCGCCGAAAGCATGACGGCAACGAGCAGCTCGAAAGGAGTCTCGTAGAGCAGCTCGGTTTTCGGCGCCGGATTCGCGGCCTGGAGGCGGCGATAAATAGCCTTACGCGTTGCGAGATGCATTTATTGTCGTGCAGCCTGTTTTCTCGCCGCCAGCACGGCGGCCTGAGCCGCGGCGCGCCGCGCCGCACGGAAGTTGTGTGCGTCAAATCGCTCACGGTTGAGATCCGCAGTGGGTGCTGCGGGCGCGTCAACGAGGCTCTCCCGCTGAACCATCTTTATGCAGTCCACCGGACAGGGCGCGACACATAACTCGCATCCCGTGCAGAGTTCAGAGATGACCGTATGCATCTGCTTCCGCGCGCCGACAATCGCATCGACGGGGCAGGGCGGAAGGCACTTGGTGCATCCGATGCAGACGCTTTCGTCGATTTGCGCGACCAGCGTAGGGCCCTCAACGCCATTGGCAGGGTTGAGTGGCATCGCTTCGCGATGAAGAAGCGTTGCAAGCGCAGCGATCGTCGCGCTACCGCCCGGAGGACACTGGTTGATCTCCGCGGCGCCGCCCGCGATCGCTTCGGCGTATGGCTTACATCCCGGGTAGCCGCAACGCGTGCACTGCGTTTGCGGCAGCAGTGCATCGATGTCGCTGGCGGAGGCCATTTCAGTTGATCTTCATTCCCGGAGTCGCGCCCGCGTCGGGCGACAGCAGGAATAGTCCGGGAATCTCACCGCTCGCCGCGAGCACCATGCCTTGTGACAGGCCGAACTTCATCTTGCGCGGCGCGAGGTTGGCAACAACGACCGTCAGGCGATCGATCAGTTTTGCCGGATCGTAAGCCGACTTGATGCCGGCAAACACGGTACGGGTGCCCAGCGACCCGAGATCCAAGGTCAGCTTCAAGAGCTTGTCCGCGCCTTCGACGTGCTCGGCGTTAGCTATCCGCGCCACGCGCAGATCGACCTTCTTGAACTCATCGATCGAGATAGTGTCAGGCGCGCCTGCGCCGTCGCCAGGGGGCGATGCGCCGCTCGACGATCCGGCGGGCGCGGCCGACGCTTTCGCACTCGCGGACGGCGCGGCCGCTCCAGGCTTCTTCTGTCCCTTCGCGCCGGTTGCCTCGAGAGCAGCGGCCGGAGCCTTCTCAACTTCGAACAGCGCGTCCAGCTGCTTCGGATCCACCCGGGTCATCAGGTGATGATACGGATTCACCCGCGTGGGCAGCACGTCGGCATCGCTCCACACGAACGCCCGGTCGAGTCCGAAGAGCTCCTTCGCCACCCGCTCCGCGACCTGCGGCAACACCGGCGCCAACAGTACCGTCAGCAGCTTGAATCCCTGCAACGCGCGCGAGCACACATCCTGCAGCTCAGGATAATTCGCCGGGTCCTTCGCCAGGATCCAGGGCTGGTGCGCGTCAAAATCCTTGTTGATCCGGTCCGCCAGGGCCATCACGTCGCGCATGGCCTTGCCCAGCTCGCGAGCCTCATAGTTTTCGCGCGCGAGCTCGGCCTGCGAGCGTGCTTCACGCGCCAGCAACTCCGTGTCCCCGCTGTACTTCAGCTGACCGTCAAAGTACTTAGTGATGAAGTTCGCGGCGCGGCTGGCGATGTTGACATACTTTCCGACGAGGTCGCTGTTCACCCGGGCAATGAAATCGTCCGGGTTGAAATCAACATCCTCGACGTTCGAGTTCAGCTTCGCCGCGATGTAATACCGCAGCCACTCCGCGTTCATGCCGACGTCGAGATAGCGCAGCGGGCTGATGCCGGTGCCGCGGGACTTCGACATCTTCTCGCCGGAAACGGTGATGAATCCGTGGACGTACACGCGATCCGGCACCTTGTAGGGTGATCCCGCGAACTTCAGCATCGCAGGCCAGAACAGCGTGTGGAAGTAGATGATGTCCTTGCCGATGAAGTGAATCTGCTCGGTCTCGGGCGCCGCGAGAAATTCCTCGAAGCTCCGTGTCTCGCCCCTGGCGCGCGCCTTGCCGCTGTCGAAGTAACTCTTCAGGGAGGCGAGATAGCCGATCGGCGCATCCAGCCAGACATAGAAGTATTTTCCGGGTGCGTCCGGGATCGGAATTCCGAAGTAGGGCGCGTCGCGCGAGATGTCCCAGTCCCCCAGGGCCTGGTCATCCTTGCCGGACACCCCGGAAGACCCGTGGGCCAGCCACTCCTTCGCCTTGTTGGCCACCTGCTGTTGCAATCGCCCTGGCGTCTCGAGCCACGAGCGCAGGAACTCGACACAGCGCGGGTTGGAAAGCTGGAAGAAGTAGTGATCGGAGCTCTTCAGGACCGGCTTCGCCCCCGACAGGGTCGAGTAGGGATTGATGAGCTCGGTGGGCGCATAGACGGTGCTGCACACCTCGCAGGCATCGCCGTACTGATCCTTCGAGTGACAGTTCGGGCACTCGCCCTTGATGTAACGGTCCGGCAGGAACATGCCCTTGACCGGATCATAGAACTGCTCGACCGATTTCACATAGACGAGCCCGGCTTCCTTCAGCCGCCGGTACACGTCCTGCGACAGCGCCACGTTCTCGGGCGAGTCGGTGGAGTGCCAATGGTCGAAGCTGATGTGAAAGCCCCGCAGATACTGCGGCCGCCCGGCCGCGATCCGCGCGACGAGCTCCTGGGGCGTGATGCCCTCGCCCTCGGCCTTGAGCATGATCGGTGCGCCATGCGCGTCGTCCGCGCACACGAAGTGCACCTCATTCCCCAGCATCCGCTGGAAGCGCACCCAGATATCGGCCTGGATGTACTCCATGATGTGCCCGATGTGAAACGGGCCGTTGGCGTAGGGGAGCGCGGTGGTGACGAAAATTTTTCGAGGCATTTTCATAGTTTACAGCCCTACGGCCTCATGAGACAGATGCGGGGCGGTAACCTGACGCCGTGGGTCGGTAGGTGCCGCAGTCGCGAGTACGTCACTCCCGAATGCGTACGCGGTCTTCTTCAATGATCCATAACGTGCCGGTCAGAGGCTCGTGCGGCAGCAGCGCCAGAATCCGGTCGACGGCCGCTTCGGCCGCTTTGTGGTCCTGGCTGGCCAGGCGAGGCACGACGATGCCGGCGTGGGATTGGGGTGGGTAGGCCTGGATGTTGGAAAAGTCCAGGTCGAACATGATTAGCACGCGCAGCTCACGGTCACAAGCATTGATCACCCGCTCATCGGGTTGACCGTTGAGATGCTCCTCGGTAACCGAGTGTGCGTCGTGGCCTGCAGCAGTGAAAAGCCTCGCCAGCGAGGGGGACAGGTTCTCGTCGAGTTTGAATTTCACGCCGCGGCGGTCGTGAGAACGACCCGTTCTCTGGCCAGTTCCGCCGCATAGCCGACGGCCGCCGCGATATCTTCCAGGCGCAAAGTGGGGTACAGCTCCGCGATTTCCTGCGCCGAGCGGCCCGCCGCAAGGTTATCGAGCACCACAGAGACCATGATGCGTGTTCCCTTGATGCAGGCCTTGCCGTGGCAGACCTGCGGATCTGTGGCGATGCGTGTTCTCCAGTCCATGATGACCAGTATGCGCGTGACGTCGGGAAGGTCAAGCCACCCACCGCAGGCGTCAGCCCGCCTCTTTCAGCGCCTCGAATTTCGCCTTGTTGATGGCCTTCTTGTAGGCCTCTTTCCCCGTGATCTGCCGGCTGTCGAGCAGCTGTTGGATCGCCGTGTCCATGGTGCGCATGCCGAACTGGCCGCCGGCCTGCATGACGTTCTCGAGCTGGTCGAGCTTGCCCTGGCGGATGAGATTGGCGGCGGCCGGGGTGTTGACCAGGATCTCCAGGGCGGCGACGCGGCCCTGCTTGTCGGAGCGTTGCAGGAGCTGCTGGGAGACGACTCCGCGCAGCGAGGTGGAGATCATGGTACGGACGTGCGATTGCTTGTCCGAAGGAAACACGTTGATGATGCGGTCGACCGTCGGGGCCGCGCCATTGGTGTGCAAGGTGCCCATGACGAGAATGCCCATCTCGGCGGCGGTGACCGCGATGCTCATGGTCTCCAGGTCGCGCAACTCACCGACCAGGATGACATCGGGGTCCTCGCGCAAAGCGGAGTGCAGCGCCGCGGCGAAACTCGGGCTGTGCACGCCTATCTCGCGCTGGCTGATGAGGCAGCTCTTGCGCTGATGCACGAACTCGATCGGGTCCTCGATCGTGAGGATGTGGCCCTTCATGCGGGTGTTGATGTCATCGATCATCGCGGCGAGCGTGGTCGACTTGCCGGATCCCGTCTTGCCGGTGACGAGGATGAGTCCGTTGTTGGCGCGGCACATGTTCCGCACGGCATCCGGAGTTTTGAGCTCGTCGAGTGTGTATGCCTTCGAGGGGATGACCCGGAAGACGGCGCCCATGCCGTTGAGCTGGCGCATCACGTTGACACGGAAGCGGCCGCGGTCGGACAGCGTGTAGGCGAAGTCGGCTCCGTCCTGCGCCTCGAAGCGATCGAGTGCCGCCTTCGGCATGATCTCGTACAACGCCTGTTTCGCGAATTCCGGGGCCAGCTTGTCCGGGCGCAGGCTCTGCAGATCACCGAACAAGCGGATGCGCGGCGGATCACCCGCGATGAAGTGCAGGTCCGATCCCTTCTTTTCCAGGACTTCCAGCAGGAATGCGTCTATTTCAGCCACGGCACACTATCGGTTCGTCAGGCAGTGGAGGTCGAGGCCGGTATCGCCGCCTGGCCCGTGACGTCGAGCTTGGGCAGCATGTTGGTGTCGGTCACGTATTTCTGCAGTGCCTGTTTGTTTGTTGCATACCCATACGCGTCGTCGGGGTCGATCTCGCGGGCGGTGACCGCGGCGAGCAGCGCCTGGTCGAGGAGCTGCATGCCCAGGTCCCGGCCCATCTGCATCTGGCTGGGAATCTGGTGTGTCTGATCCGTCTGGATGAGCTTGGCGACCGCCTTGGTCATCATCAGGACTTCACAGATCGCCTTGCGTCCGCGCGCGTCGGCCGTTTTCACCAGGATCTGCGTGACGACGGCCAGGAGACTTTGTGACAGGAAGGCCTTGGTCTGCTCGCGCTCTTCGACAGGCAAAGCGTCAATGATGCGGTCAATCGTCTTCGTCGCGCTCGTGGTGTGAAGCGTGCCGAGCACGAGGTGCCCCGTCTCGGCGGCAGTCATCGCCATCGAGATCGTTTCGGCATCGCGCAACTCGCCGACGAGTATGACATCCGGGTCTTCGCGCATCGCGGCACGGACGCCTTCCGCGAACGTTGGAATGTGTGTTCCCAACTCGCGTTGGATGACCTGGCTGTTCTTGCTTCGATGGACGAATTCGATCGGGTCCTCGAGGCTGATGATGTTGAGTTTTCGCGTCGTGTTGAGGTAGTCGATCATCGCGGCCAGGGTGGTGGACTTCCCGGTTCCGGTGGAGCCGGTGACCAGGATCATTCCCTGGTGGAAGTCGCACAGCTTCGTGACGATCGGCGGCAGCGCCAGCTTTTCCAGTGAGGGCACTTCCGAAGGTATGGCCCGGAAGGTCGCCCCGATGCCCGTCTCCTTGCGGTACACATTCACGCGAAACCGGCCGCCCTCGGCGGAGACGTAGGAGAAGTCCAGGTCGTTGCCCTTGGAAAACGTCTCTGCCTGCGACCGGGTGAGGATCTCGGCGATATAGCCCTCGAGCTCCGTCAGGCGCAGGTCGCGGAACTTGATCGGCATCAGGTCGCCGTGCATGCGCAGCATGGGCGGGACCCCGACGGCCAGGTGTACGTCGGAGCAGCCTTGCTGCGTGCCAAGCTTGAGGAACGCGTCAATACGCGCCAAGGTCGCACCTCGAACGTTTACGGCGGTGTCGGACGCTGTTTAGCCCGCCATGGGTAGCGGAATCAACAGCTTGTAGGTGGAAATTTGACGTAACGCACGGAGTTTAGCTGAGTGCGCGGCAGAAAGGCGCCTGGCGGAGGCAGGTGCCTCGGGCGTCCAAGGGCCTAAAGGTACTTCTCCAGGGCCAGCCGGAGCTCGTCCATGCTCTGGAACCGCTTGGTCTTGTCGACCGCCATGGACTTCATGACCAGGTCGGAGAGGCCGGGGGGCAGTGCGGGGTTCAGCTCTTGCGCAATGCGGGCCTTGCCCTGGACGTGCTGGTACATGACCGACATGTGATCCCCGCGAGAGTAGGGCGGGACCCCGGTGACGGTCTCGTAGAGCATCACGCCCAGCGCGTAGATGTCCGCCCGCTCGTCGACCTTCTTGCCGAGAATCTGCTCGGGGGCCATGTACTTGGGCGAGCCGATCACGTAACCGGTCTTGGTGAGCTGGGTATCGCCCTCGCGGTGCGCGGCGGCGACGCCGAAATCCACGATCTTGAGCAACCCTTCCTGGTTGATGAGCACGTTGGCGGGCTTGAGGTCGCGGTGAACGATGCCGACGTGGTGCGCGACCGTCATACCGGTGCAGATGTCGATCGCGAACTGGATGGCCCGCTTCAGCTCGAGCGGCTTCTCGTTCACGATCTCCGACCCCAGGGTGTGCGACGGGAAGTACTCCATCGAGATGGCGTAGTTCCCCTGGATGTACAGGAAGTCGTAGATGCGGATGACGTTCTTGTGCGTGATCTTGCGTGAGTAGCGCAACTCGTGGACGAAGCGCTTCATCACCTCCTCGTCGCCCGAAACGTTCGGGTTGAGGAATTTCAGGATCAGTCGCTCGTCGACGACCGTATCCTCCATCAACAGCACGGTGCCGAACGCACCGCGGCCGATACGGTCGATGAACTTGTAGCGGCCCTCGATGATGTCGCCCGGCTTGAGCGTGCTGATATCGAGGCGCGTGTTGGTATCCGCGTGCTTGACCGCCTGACCGACCGCCGCTTCGGACATGAGTAGCGTTTTCGCTGGCTCGGGCTGCGGTGGTGCGGGTAGGGGCGGCCGCGCGGCAGCCGTTGGAACCATGGTTGCAGTGGGTCCCGTCGCGGCAGCCATGGGCGGCAGGCCACCGGACACCTTGGAATCGAGCTCCGCCAGGGCGGCATGCGCGATGCGGGCGATCGTCTGGTCGGGCGAGGCGATATGAGTCTGCAGCTCGTGGCGCACCTGCTCGGCGTGACGATCGTCGACGATTTTCGACAGTGCCTGAATCGCTTCCATACGCACTTCGCGCTCGGGCCTCGAAGCGAACGGAATCAGCGTATCGACCAGCTTCGCGTCACCCAGCTTGCCGAGCGCGCGCACGACAATCGGAATGGCCTTGCTGTTGCCCGTCTGGAGCATTTCAGTGAGGCGCGGCACGGCTTTTTTGCTGCCGATCTCCGCGAGCGCATCGACCGCGCGCTCACTCACCCACCAGTCCGCG
This sequence comes from Steroidobacteraceae bacterium, assembly GCA_036834945.1. Classification (GTDB taxonomy): domain Bacteria; phylum Pseudomonadota; class Gammaproteobacteria; order Steroidobacterales; family Steroidobacteraceae; genus 13-2-20CM-66-19. The sequence continues at coordinate 16,569 of DAITMW010000048.1, read as the reverse complement.
TCGTGAGTGGCCTGGATGAGCGACTCCACCGCGCGCTCGTCCTTCGTTTGGTTGAGAATCTCGATCGCGGCGCGACGGATGTCCTCATCCTTGTCGCGGACGAGTGCGAGCACTGCGTCGATGACGCGCGGACCGCCGATCTTGCCGAGGGCATCCGCCGCACGGCTGCGCACCCACCAGTCGCTGTCTTTCAGCGCTTCCAGCAGATACTTCACCGACCGCGCGTTCCCGACTTCGTTGAGTACTTCGACGGCCGCGCGGCGCGCGTTCTCGTTCTCATCCTTCAGAACGTCGATGAGATAACGGATCGTCTCGGGATGGTTCGCCTTGATGACGACATCAATCGCCTTGTTCTGGACGTCGATCTCAGGGTCCTTCAGCAAGGCGCAAACACGCTCGACGTCGATGGGACCGTCCATCCGGTGCAAGGCGGAGAGGGCGGCACCGCGGATCAGCTTGTTGGGATCCTTCAGTAAGCCCTGCAGGGCGGTCTGCACTTCCGGAGTATTGAAGCGTGCCAGCACGTTGATGATGTGCACGCGCGCGATCGGATCCTTGCCGTTCACGCGTCCGACGAGCTCGGGGATCGCGCCGGGCTCGGCAATCTCACCGATGATCTTGAACAGGGCGGCTTTCTCGTTCGCCTCCTGCGCATAGGCTGCGTTGAGGAGATCACGAACGCCGAAGCGCGATTTCTGGGCCGCGATGACTTCGAGCACGGCAGCCTTCGCGACGCCGGGCGTACCGAGGGCTTCGAGGAGCAGGTGGGGCGGATAACTCCGATTACTGGTCAGTGCCCAGGCGATGCCGGCGATGACCCGCGGACTGCCCTGTACCAGGCCTTCCACGAATTGCGGAAAGGTCTTCTGGTTCACCAGCCCGGTGAGAACCTCGACGAATGCCACGGTGGCGTTCTTGTCGGCCTCAGGCAACGCGGCGAACACGGGCTCGATCGCCCCCGGACCCAGGTCCTTCAGCTTCGCAATCGACTTCTGCGTGGCCGGACTTGCGGGGTCCGTCGCGGCTCTGATCTCGGTGACCAGGCGGTCCGCGCGCAAATTCGTGAAAAAGCTCATTCAGCCTTTCCGTTGGGGGCCCATCTCGGGCCAACGATTCCGCACTTATCCAGCCGCACCGTCTCGCTCCAAGCAGCTAAGTGAGCGGTGCCGCGCAGATTTTTGCGGGCGGGGCATTTGCCGCCGGTGCTGCCGCGCTGTTCGCGCGAGCATTCCTTCGAGCGGCTACGACGATTATGCCACAGCCTGTGGTTGGGACAGACGTTCGGGGCGCCGCGATCGTTGCGTGGCTGACCACGCCCGCCGCCGCGGCAGTACAATGGGCGACCCCATCTTCTTTGGTTCAACATGCCTGACGAATCGATCCTGGAGACGCTCCGCACCGCTTTGGGTACTTATGTTGACCCGTACGCGGGACAGTCGCTTGCCCTGGCGCAAGCGGTTCGGGAAGTCAAAGCCGCGGCCAACGGCGGGTACTCCGCCCGAATCGCCTTGGGCTTCCCTGTAGGCGGCTATCAGAAGGAGCTCAGCGAGGCCCTGGCTCGCCACGTTGCCGCGGCCGGCATCGAGGCGCCGCTTTCCGTGGAGCTCGAGGCCGATATCAAGGCCCACTCCGTGCAACGCAATCTCAAGCCGATCGAGCAGATCAAGAATGTCGTCGCGGTCGCCTCAGGCAAGGGTGGCGTCGGCAAGTCGACGGTGGCCGTCAACCTGGCCCTCGCGTGGGCCGCGCAGGGCGCGAAGGTTGGAATTCTGGATGCCGACATCTACGGCCCGAGCCAGCCCCTGATGCTGGGCTTGGAAGGCCAGCGTCCCTCGTCCCCCGATGGCAAACATCTCCGGCCGCTCGCGGCCCACGGTGTGAGCGCCATGTCGATCGGGTTTCTGGTCGATGCCGAGCAGCCGATGGTCTGGCGTGGACCGATGGTGACTCAGGCGCTCACACAGCTTCTGTCGGAAACCCATTGGGGGAATCTCGACTACCTGGTCGTCGACATGCCGCCCGGAACGGGCGACATCCAGTTGACGCTGGCGCAGCGTGTGCCGGTCGCCGGCGCGGTCATCGTGACCACTCCGCAGGATATTGCCCTCGCCGATGCGCGGAAGGGGCTGAAGATGTTCGAGAAGGTTTCGGTCCCGGTGCTGGGCGTCGTCGAGAACATGAGCATTCACGTGTGCTCGAACTGCGGGCACGCCGAGCACATTTTCGGTTCCGGTGGCGGCGCACGCATGGCCGAACAGTACGGAGTGAAGCTGCTGGGCGAGTTGCCGCTGGATGCCAACATCCGGGAAGAGGCTGACAGTGGCCGGCCTACCGTCGTGGCCTCGCCCGACAGCCCGCGCGCGAAGGCTTACTTCGAGATGGCTCGCCGCACCGCCGCGGCCCTGGCGATCCGCTCGCGCGATCGCAGCAGCGTGTTTCCGAAGATTGTCGTGGAAGAAAGCTGAGCGAAAGATTGCCGGCGGCTCACGCAGACATCGCCCGGTTCAGGTCTGCCTGAACTGTTTGGCCAGCTTCAGGGTCTGGCCCTGGTAGTTGGATTTGATGGACTGCCCGTAAAGTGTCTCGGGTATTTCCGCCATGCGCTCATAGCGCAGCCAGCCGACGATCTGTTTGTGCTCCAGGAGGAACGGTACCTCGTGCGAGCGCACCTCCAGGACGCCGCGGCTGCTGCCGACCTTCCGATCGACTGCGCTCCAGCCAAATCCAGGGTCGAAGAAGCCCGCATAGTGCACCCGGAATTCGCCGGCGCGCGTGTCGTAAGGGAGCATTTCGGCGGCGTACAGGGGTGGGACGGCGATCGTTTCCTTGGTCATCAGGATGTAGAAATCGTCCGGGTCGAGCGTCAACGAGGGTTCCTTGTGGAAACGCAGCGGGTCCCAGAAGTCCAGCGGATCGTAGTCACGCCGGTCCAGGTCGATGCGCTTCGTATTCTTCTTCGCCCGCCAACCGATGAGCGTGTTGTCCGCGCCGGTGCCCTCCAAGTCCACCGTAAACGGCAGAATCCCAGGCCGGTCGCCCGAGCGCGACGGCTCGGCGCCGCCCACGATCAGCCCCTTGTTCAACAAGTCGTTCCATTCATCGGTCGTGATCGGGCGCGGAGCCGCACCGGTGCTGCGGCGAAACCTGAGTTGATTCAGGCGGGTTCCCGTTCTGACAACCACACTGAAGCTGCGCGGCGCGATTTCGATGTAGAGCTGTCCTTTGTAGCCGCCCTCGACCTGGTCGAAGTGTGTCGCCCCGTCAGCGATCAGGCGTGTCAGGATGTCGAGCCTGCCGGTCGAGCTCTTCGGGTTGGCGAAGGCGGCGACGTCACTTTTCAGGCTGATCGATTCCGCCAGGGGAACGACATACACCCGGCCCTTCTCGAGCACAGCGCCGTGCCTCAAATCGATTTTGAAACGCTCGTAATCGGCGTCGAGCTGCTTCATTTTGTCGAGCACTTTCTGGTCGCGCCCGGGCAGGAAGCTGGTATCGACCGGATAGGCGAATTCCCCCAGGCGCAGATCGATGCTGGCGGGTTGGATCTGATCTGGCTCGTAGCTCTCCAGGACCGTCGTGATTTCCCCCGTGCGGGTCATATCAACGATCGCCTGCGAAGGGAGTACTCCCGTGTAGGTGATGGAGCGGCCGGGCGTGTCGTTGTTTTCCATGGTCCTAGGGCTCGCGCTTCACACTCTGCACCTGCATCGTCCACTCAACATCGTCCTTGCGTTTCTGTTCGACCCGCAAAGGGATGTAGCCGAGGGACGGAGCGCACCAGAAGCGGGTGACGCGCGGTGAGTACTGTTTCTCGCTGCGATAGATGACGGTCGCAACTCTGCCGATCGGTGTTGTGAGCGTCTCTTCACCGTCGCGCGAGTAGCGATACTCCCGCACCGTGTTACCGCTCAGCAGTGAGAACTTGTCCGGAGTGTGCCCCCGGAGGAGCTCCACCATCAGGGCGATCTGCACGGAGAGATCATCCTGGATGCCCGGCGGCATCGGCATATCCACCTTGGCATTCTCGTTGACGCCGGTGACGCGGTTGTGCTCCCAATCGTAGCGCACGTCGGCGTCGCGTTTGGTGGCGGAGGTGCCGTCGTCGGCCTTGTAGGTCAGGGGACGCACTCCGGCGTCGGTTACTTCGAGCACGCTTTCCTGTATCGGCCGCTCCGACATCAGGCGGCCAATGCCGCGCGGCTCACTCCTGGAGCGGTAGACCCACTTGTTGCCTTCCTGGTGCTCGAGATGAAGAGTCGAGTTCGCGACCGTCATGCCGTGCCAGATCCAGTTGTAGGACGCTTCGAACGGTTTGAGCTCTTCGGCGGCGGATGCGCTGGCGCTGAGCGCCAGCATGCCGCAGCAACTGGCGACGGCGCGTAGCAGTCGCGGCAGAAACGTCACCTGTAGGTCTCCAGCAGTGGTTTCTCCAGCAATCGGCCGTCGAGCCGCACCTGACCGTGGTCCCACGTGAGACGACCATCCGCCACCATCCCGATCACCTGGGGGTAGATGACGTGCTCGGTGATCTGAACACGCTCTGCCAGGGTTGCTTCCGTATCGCCCGCGAGCACCGGTACTTTGGACTGCAAAACGAGTGGTCCGCCGTCGAGCTCTGCTGTTACAAAATGTACGCTCGCGCCGTGTTCGGTGTCACCGGCTTCGAGTACACGGCGGTGCGTATGCAATCCCGTGTATTTCGGCAGCAGCGACGGGTGAATGTTCAACATGCGCCCAGCGTAGCGCTTCGCGAACTGCGGCGACAGGATGCGCATGAATCCGGCCAGTACAACCAGATCAGCGCCGCGCTCCTCAATCGCCGCCGACAGTGCTCGCTCGAACGCTTCGCGGTTGCCTGCCCCCTGCCACGGAACAGCTACTGCTTTGATGCCGAGATCGCTGGCGATGGTGAGTCCCGCTACACCGGGAACGTCCGAGACGACAACACGGATCCGTGCGTTGATTTCTCCCGCGATGCAGGCACGCGCGATGGCGGCCATGTTGGATCCACGCCCGGAGATCAGAACCGCAAGTTGCAATGGCGCGCGACTGGCAACGCTCATTCGTTGATGACGACGCCGTGTGCGCCCTTGCGGACTTCGCCAATGATCTGCGCGGTCTCGCCTTTCGAGTTGAGAAGTGCGACAGCCGCTTCGGCGTTCGCCGCCGGCACGATGGCGACCATGCCGATGCCGCAGTTGAACGTACGGTACATCTCGGCTTGCTCGACACGGCCGGTGCGTTGCAGCCAGTCGAACACCGGATCACGGCCCCAGCTCTTACGCTCGAGCACAACTTCGAGACCTTCCGGCAACACGCGCGGAATGTTGTCGGTAATGCCGCCACCGGTGATGTGCGCCAAGCCGTGAACGGGCGTAGCGCGGATCAGCTCCAGGAGCGACTTTACGTAAATACGCGTTGGCGCAAGCAGACGGTCGAAAAGAGGCCGTCCGTCCAGTTCCGTCGTGGCGTTCGCTTCCCCGAGCGCGACGAGCTTGCGGATCAGGGAGTAACCATTCGAGTGTGGCCCGGAGGAGGAGAGCCCGATGACGGCGTCTCCGACCCGTACCTTGGATCCGTCGATGATGGCTTCTTTCTCGACCACGCCCACACAGAAGCCGGCGAGATCGTAGTCGTCGCCGTAGTAGATGCCGGGCATTTCCGCCGTTTCACCACCCACGAGCGCGGCGCCCGCCTGGCTGCAGCCCTCGGCGATTCCGCGAATCACCGACTCGGCAACATCGACACGCAGTTTGCCGGTCGCGTAATAGTCCAGAAAGAACAGGGGCTCGGCTCCCTGAACCACGACGTCGTTCGCGCACATCGCCACCAGGTCGACACCGATCGTGCCGTGACGACCGGTATCGATGGCGAGGCGTAACTTCGTGCCCACGCCATCCGTACCGGAAACGAGCACAGGGCGTTTATAGCCTTGTGGGAGCTCCACGAGCGCGCCAAAGCCGCCGACACCCGCGAGCACCTCGGGGCGCTGCGTGCGCTTTACGATGGGTTTGATGCGCTCAACGAGCTCGTCGCCGGCATCGATATCGACGCCCGCATCGCGATAGGTGAGGCCGGAGCCTTCTTTCATAGCAGCCCTTGTTTCATCCAGTGGGGGGTTGGCGGCCGTACGGCACAGGTGCGTGTGGTATTGTACATACCGCCCAGCGCCGTTGCGCGCGCGATCCAAACATCTCCCGATGCTTGCACCTGCGAACATCCGCGGCCGCCGCGGTTTCCTTGCCTGTGTGGCGCTGATCATCTGTGGCGCTCTACCCCTTTCGGCGGGGGCTGCCAGGGCCGTTCGCGTCTACGAAGTCGACGTCAGTGGCCAATCCACAACGGCGCTTCAGGATGCCATGCGCCAGGCGCTCGTCCGCGCCACGGGACGTCGCGAATCGGCAAGTGACCCCGCGCTGGCGAGCCTCGTCGAGGACGCGCCAAAGTATGTCAAGTCCTATTCCCCGGGTCCCCGGGGCGAGACCCAGGTCATTTTCGACCGGGTTGCGGTAGAACGTGCGATTGCCGCCGCTGGCCGGAGCGTCTGGGACCCCGAGCGGCCGTTTACGTTAGTTGTGCTTTACCCACCGCCTGCCCGCGCCGACGCCGACGCTGCCCGTGGCGCCCTAGAGCAGGAAGCGGCTGCCCGCGGGCTGCTCATCAGCGTGATTCCCCTGGCCATTGTCGATGCGAATGGAACGGAGCTTGGCCGCGACGCCGTGCTCAACACCGCGCAACGCTACGGTGGCGACGAAGTGCTGGTCGGCCGCTCTGACACGGGTGCTCCGGCCGGGCAATACCAATGGACGCTGTACACGAATTTCTCGAGCCAGAGCTGGAGCGGTCCGCTGGCCGCGGGTATCGACGGTACCGTCGATCTGCTGGCTCCGGCGCAAGGCGCTTCACTCGCGCAAACGGAGGCCAAGGTCTTAGTCGAAGTTGACGGTGTCGGAAGTCTGACCGACTACGCGAATGTGCAGCGGATGCTCGAGTCCGCGCCTGGTGTTCGCGGAGCCAACATCGTGCGTGCGGGCGGGAATGCGGTCACCTTCGATATAACAGCGCGCGGTGGCTCCGAGGCGCTCGATCACTCACTTTCGGGATCTTCGCATCTCGTCCGGGCCAACGGCAGCTCCGCCGGCGCGCCCCTCGTCTACCAATATCATCCGTAGTCACGTGTCCCATCGGGTTTCGACGTGCGCCATCTGCCGAACCTGATCTGCCTGTTCCGCCTCGGGTTGATCTGGCCTGTGGCCGCGACGCTGGCCGCGGGTCAGTATGCGACGGCGCTCGGCCTGTTCATGCTCGCCGCGGTCTCCGATGGACTCGACGGCTACCTCGCCAAACGTTTCAACTGGACGTCCGAGCTCGGTAAGTTTCTCGACCCCATGGCCGATAAATTCCTGCTCATGACCTTGTTCATCGAATCCGCCTGGTTGGGCCTGGTGCCCTGGTGGATCACCGCAGCGGCGGTGGCGCGGGATGTGATGATCGGGTTGGGTGCTCTGATTTTCCGGATGTGGTTCGGGCCGCTGCACGGCCGGCCGGCCGTCATCAGCAAAATCAATACCGCCGCACAGCTTCTGTATCTCGCCGGGGTGATGTTCAGTGCCGCGGCAGGCTTTCCGCCACGCGAGGTGTTGGACGCGCTCGCACTCGTCACCCTGGTGACGATCGTGCTGTCCGGCTATCACTACATGGCCACCTTTACGCGGCGCGTCTGGTCACCTCCGGCGCAGCCTTCCTGACAGCGATGCAACAGCTTCCGCTCGGTGTTCGACTTCCCGATCGCGCGGTGTTCACGAGCTTCCTCCCCGCGCGCAATGGGCAAGCCGTCGATCATCTGCGGCGCATGGCCGATGCGCAGATCGCGGGCACGAGCTGGGTCTGCGGTCCGCACGGTGCGGGCAAGACGCATCTGCTGCAGGCGGTGTCTGCCCAGGCGAGTGCGATCATGCGGACGGGCTACCTTCCGCTGCACGAGCTCGTGCGCTTCGGTGTCGATGTGCTCGAAGGGCTGCGGCAGCTGGAGTGCCTGTGCATCGACGACATTGATGCAGTCGTGGGTCAAAAGGAGTGGGAGCGTGCCATTTTCGGAGTTCTTCAAGGGGTAGAGGAGGGCGGCGGCCGGCTCATCGCCGCGGCGGAGTCGCCGCCGGCCTTGTTGCAATGGGCGCTGCCGGACCTCGGCTCACGCTTCGCGGCGAGCGCGGTGTTCCAACTTCGGGTGTTGGATGAGTCCGAGCAACAGGCGGCGCTGCAGTTGCGCGCGCGTCTGCGAGGTGTCGAGCTTCCGGATGAGACGTCGCGTTGGCTGCAGCGGCGTTACCCGCGTGACATGCGGAAGTTATACGAGCTACTCGACACGCTCGACGAAGCCGCGCTGGTGGCGCAGCGACGCCTGACCATTCCGTTTATCCGGGAAGTGCTAGGTTTGCCCTAATCGCACCGCCAGCGCCGCGACGCGCCGTCCCAACGCTTGCGCGAGCGCACGCTCATGCTCCGTGAGAGATGCATCGTCGAGAGGCCCAGCGACATGCGAGGCGCCATACGGGGTGCCACCTCCGGAGGTCTCATTCAAAGCGCGCTCCGTATAGGGAAGCCCGACGAGATACATCCCGTGATGCAGGAGCGGCAACATCATGGACAGCAGTGTCGCTTCCTGCCCGCCGTGGATGGTTTGTGTGGAGGTAAAGACTCCCGCGGGTTTGCCCGCCAAAGCTCCCGAGACCCACAAACTCGAGGTGCAATCCAGGAAGTGCTTCAGCGGCGCCGCCATGTTGCCGAAGCGAGTTGGACTACCGAGGATGAGGCCGTCTGCTCGACGCAGGTCCTCCAAAGTCGCATAGGGTGGCCCGCTCGCTGGCACGGGTTTCGCGGGCCCTTCGCTCTCCGCCGACACGGGAGGCACCGTACGTAGCTTCGAGACGGCGCCGGGTATGCCTTCGATGCCGCGGCACACTTGTCGTGCGAGCTCGGCAGTCGAGCCTTTTCGTGAATAGTAGAGGACCAGGATCTCTGTCATGAACCCTTCCCATGTTGCGACCCGCAGCCGGGGCAAAGAGCCCATCCGGGTCCGCGTCGCGGGTGTATCGAAGTAGGTTGCCACAGTGTCATTCCTTCCATGGTATGCGAAACGCGCATGGTGAGCTGTTCCGGGCCGCCCGAGCAGTCCGCAAATCGCGTGTCTTCGTGCAGAAATCGGGGTAGTCGGGCTACTATTGATGACTTGGGAGGGGGCCCCACCGAGGAAGAGAAAGTCGCGTGCAGTGTAAGAAGTGTCTCGTGGCAGGCCGCGTACAGGGGGTGTTTTATCGCGGCACCGCCCAGCGGCGTGCCCAGGAGCTGGCGATCCGTGGTTATGCGCGGAATCTGCCCGATGGCCGCGTGGAAGTCGTTGCCTGTGGCGAGGATGCGGCCGTGGAGACTTTCGTCAGCTGGCTCTGGACCGGCTCGAGCGCATCCAAGGTCACCGCCGTCGAAGTGGAGGACCTTTCGCCCGACTCCATTCCCGTGTCCGCGGGTTTCCTGACCTCCTAGCCATGATCAACTTCAAACTCAGCCTGGGACACCTGGGGGCCGTTGCGTTGCTGGTGCTTGTTGCACTGCCCGCACAGGCCCTGCATCGCCATCACAAGGCGGACACGCACCAAGGTCCCGCGATGGTGGTCGCCGCCAATCCCCTGGCGGTGGATGCCGGAATGGAAATCCTGAAAAAAGGCGGCAAGGCCATCGATGCGGCGGTCGCCATCCAGGCCATGCTGGGCCTCGTCGAGCCGCAGAGCTCCGGCGTGGGAGGTGGCGCGTTCCTGATGTACTACGAGGCCAGCACGGGCGTCGTTAGTGCGATTGATGGCCGTGAGACCGCACCGGCAGGCGCCACGCCGGACATGTTCCTCGACGAGCACGGTAAGCCCCTGCCATTCATCGAAGCGGTGCGTAGCGGCCGATCCACGGGCGTACCGGGAGCGATAGCGATGCTTTCAGCCGCGCACGCGCGGCTCGGCGCACTCCCTTGGAAGGAGCTGTTTCAACCGGCGATTCGGGCGGCCAGCCAGGGATTCAAAGTGCCGGAGCGGCTCGCGGGTTTTCTTAGTGAGGGGTCACCCTTTCCGCCGACTACCGAGATCCGCGCGCTGTTCTCGAAGCCCAACGGCGAGCCTCTCAACGCCGGCGATACCTTCAAGAATCCGGCCTATGCGAAGACGCTCGAGCGAATCGCCGTCGAGGGACCCCGTGCGTTGTATGAAGGCAGCATCGCCGCGGAGATTGTGAAAGTCACTCAACAGCCGCCGCTGCCGGGCACACTGACCTTGAAGGACCTGGCGGCCTATCGTTCGAACTGGTCCGAGCCCCTTTGCCGTCCCTACCGGCAGTACACGGTGTGTGTGCCGCGACCGCCGTCCAGTGGTGTGACGCTTCTGCAGATGCTCGGCATCCTCGAGAGGACGGACATTGCCGAGCGCGGCCCGACGGACCCCCAGGCCTGGTTTCTGTTCGCCCAGGCGAGCCGCCTGATGTACGCGGACCGCGATCAATATGTCGACGACCCCAGGTTTGTGGCCGTGCCCACGGAGCGCCTGCTGGATCCGGCGTACCTGCGCCTGCGCTCGCAACTCATTGGTGACAAGGCAGGCCCGCCGCCCCCGCCCGGAGTCATCACGATTCCGCCCCATGGGAAGGATGCGACCCACGAATCGGCGGGGACGAGTCACCTCGTGGTCGTGGATGCCTCCGGCAACGTCGTGTCGATGACCACCAGCGTGGAGTCGGTGTTTGGCTCGAACCGCGTCGTCGGCGGCTTCGTTCTCAACAACCAACTGACCGACTTCTCGCTCAAGCCCACGGACGAGAACGGTCATGACGTGGTCAACGGGATCAAGGGCGGCAAGCGGCCGCGCTCCTCGATGTCACCGGTCATCGTGCTCGATCACGAGGGGCAGTTCGTGGCGGCGCTCGGCTCACCGGGCGGCTCGGCCATTCTCGACTACAACGCCAAGGCGCTGGTCGCCTTGCTGGCGTGGAAGATGCCGATCAAGGCGGCCATTGAGTTGCCCAACCTCATCGCACGGGGCGACAGCTACTTCGGCGAGCTCGACCGTTTTGCCCCGGGGGTCCTGGCGGGGTTGCGCGAGAAGGGCATGGATGTGCGCTCCGGACGAGCGGAAAACTCCGGTTTCCATGCGCTCGTGCGTCACTCCGACGGCACCTACGAGGGTGCCGCGGACTCGCGTCGCGAAGGGGTCGTCAAGATGTTGCCTACCGAGAAGTCGGCGGCGACCGCGCGTCAGTGACGTTGCTGGGCGCGCGTTTGTAACGGCGGGAACCCCAGGTCGTCCGCGCCGTTCCAGCGCGTCCACGCGTTGATGACCTTGTCGGGATAGTCGCGCCGTCCGATGCTGCCGTTATAGCGAGCCAACGCCTTGCGCACGTCGTTGTGCTCATAGTCGAGATAGAAACGCAGGATGGCGCATCCCATGCGGATGTTGGGAGCGATCCGGACGAGCTCGTACCGGCGCATCCCCAGGCGCTCGGGCCAGAACGGCATGACCTGCATGAGACCGACGGCGGCCGCGGAAGAGACGGCGTAACGGTCGAAGCGGCTCTCGATCTCGATCACACCCATGACGAGCCCCGGCGGCAGGCGTGTCTGCCCGGCGCGGTGGGTCTCGCAATAGACCTGTTTGAGAATGGCGAGGCGCTCGTCCTTGTCCTTGACGATCCGCCGCAAGCGCGGCTCCATGAGGGTGTACCACACGGCGGAGTCGTAGTGATCCGTGAAGCACTCCGCTTCGCTGATCGCCTGTTGTACGACGCTCTGGAGTCCGGGGTCCTGCTGTTGGTCGGCGTGCGCCACCCCGGCCGCGAGCAAGGCGGCCAGGCAGGCACGAGCGAGTTTGTTTCGCCAGCGGCGAACGGAATTATTGTTTCGCCACAGGCGAACGGAATTATCCAATAGCCATCCGCGAACGGACGAAAGCGAGCGCATTGTCGGCTGGGAACTCCGTGCTCTCGGCGTCGCGCCGGCCGCGATACTCGAGTTTCCCCGTCTCGAGGCCGCGCTCGCCCACGACGACCCGGTGGGGAATGCCGAGCAGCTCGGCATCCGCGAACTTGACGCCGGGGCGGGCATCGCGGTCGTCGTAGAGGACCTCGATTCCCGCTTCCGTGAACTCGGCGTAGAGTCGGTCGGCAACCTCGCGTACCCGGGGCGACTTGTGTTGGTTGAGTGGGACCAGCACCACCTCGAAAGGAGCGATCGGCTCCGGCCAGATGATGCCCTTGTCATCGTGATTCTGTTCAATCGCGGCGGCAACGATGCGCGTCACACCAATACCATAGCAACCCATGTGCAGCGTCATGTCCTGCCCCGCCTCGTCCAGCACGGTGGCCTTCATGGGGATGCTGTACTTGGTGCCGAGCTGGAAAATATGGCCGACCTCGATACCGCGCGCGATTTTCAGACGTCCCTTGCCCGACGGGCTCGGGTCGCCCGGCACGACATTGCGGAGGTCCGCCGCGATGGCGGCCGGCACATCCCGGTCCCAGTTCGCCCCGGTGTAATGCATGTCTTTCTCGTTCGCGCCCGTCACGAAGTCGGCGAGCACCAGCGCCGAATGGTCGGCATAGACCTTACAGGTCAGGCCGACGACGCCGATGAAGCCGGGCTCGCTGCCCGTAGCTTTCCGGACACTTTCGGGGCTCGCCATTTTCAGCGGGCTGACGACTCCGGGAAGCTTCTGCGCCTTGATCGCATTCAGCTCGTGGTCGCCGCGGATGACGAGCGCCACCACCGTATTCTCCGTCCCCTCGACAATGAGCGTCTTCAGGCAACGCGCCGGGTCCACCTTCAGAAAGCGTGACAGGTCCTCGATCGTCTTCGCGCCAGGCGTCGACACCTTCTTCAGCTGCTCTTGCGGTGCAGGACGGGGCTCCGCAGGCGGTCCAGCGACAGCCGCTTCGAGGTTCGCCGCGTATTCATCGCCATCAGAGAACGCGATGGCGTCCTCGCCCGAGTCGGCTAGGACATGAAACTCCTGCGAGACATCGCCGCCGATCGCTCCAGAGTCCGCGCGCACTGCCCTGAACGTCAGGCCGGTCCGGGTGAAGATGCGAGTGTAGGCGTCATACATCGCCCGATAGCCTTGCTGCAGCGACGCTTCGTCGGCATGAAAGGAATAGGCATCTTTCATGATGAACTCGCGCGCCCGCATGACACCGAAGCGCGGCCGCACCTCGTCCCGGAATTTCGTCTGGATCTGGTAGAAATTCACCGGCAACTGCCGGTAGCTCTTCAGCTCACGGCGAGCGATGTCGGTGATGACTTCCTCGTGCGTCGGCGCGGCTACGTAGTCACGCTGGTGCCGGTCCTTGATGCGCAGCAACTCGGGGCCGTACTCCTGCCAGCGGCCGGACTCCTGCCAGAGCTCGGCGGGCTGGACGACCGGCATGATCATCTCGAAGGCGCCCGCGCGGTTCATCTCCTCACGGACGATCCGCTCGACTTTCTTCAGGGTCCTGAGGCCCATGGGAAGCCAGCTGTAGAGCCCGTTGGCGAGGCGGCGAATGAGCCCCGCACGCAGCATGAGCTGATGGCTGATGACCTCGGCCTCGGCTGGGGTTTCCTTTACAGTGTTGATCGGATACTGGGAAAGCCTCATCGCGGGTGCAATCTGAAGGTAAAAGGGTTGGGCATCTTACAGCAGGTACGCCCTGATAAGATGCCGCTGCTGGCATGGGCCGGTCATGAGCGAGAGCTGAAACACTGTGGAGCCGGAAAACCAGGAAGTCGCGGAGGTAGCCGTACCGGAGGGCGTCAGGCCACGCCGCAAGGGCATCTACCTGCTGCCGAACCTCATGACGACCGGGTGCCTGTTTTCGGGCTTCTACGGCATCGTGGCGGCCATCGACAAGCATTTCGATGCAGCGGGAAAGGCAGTGTTCGTGGCGATGATCTTCGACACGCTCGACGGCCGCCTGGCCCGCCTCACCAAGACCGAGAGCGCCTTCGGCAAGGAATATGACAGCCTGGCGGACATGGTGGCGTTTGGCCTGGCTCCGGCCATCATTGCCTACCAGTGGGGCGTGGTCCGGATCGCGGAATTCGGCAGTTATTGGGGGCGCTTCGGCTGGCTGGCCTGCTTCTTCTACGCGGCCGCGGCGGCGTTGCGGCTGGCCCGCTTCAACGCGCGCTCCGCGACCGCTGACAAGCGTTATTTCGAAGGGCTGCCGAGCCCCTCTGCCGCGGCGATCGTGGCGGCCTTCATCTGGTTCGCGAGCGTGTGGCCCGAGCCCGGGTTGAAGGGACTCATCGGGGCCTTCCTGGTCACGGCGAGCGCGGGCGCGCTCATGGTGAGCAGCTTCAGCTTCCCGAGCTTCAAGCAGTTCAATCTCGATCGGCGCATCAGGTTTGTCTACATTCTGCTGGTGCCGCTGTTCTTCGTGCTGATTGCGCTGGAGCCGTCCACGATGTTGCTCTCCATGTTTGGAACGTATGCGCTGTCGGCACCCTTATTGTGGATCGGGCGCCGTCTGCGCCGCCTGACACGCGGCGCGCCGGCGTCGGGCGCGAGCTGATTGTCAGTGGACGCAGCGCAGCGCAATCGATATCTGGAGACGATCGGCGTCGATGTCTGGGTGCGACGTTCCGGCGCACCCGAGCCTGTGTTGGCGCCGTTGGAGCGCGCGTTGGCTCCGCAGGCTGCGTTAGCGCCGGAGCCATCGTTGGGGCTGGGTTCTGCGTTAGCGCCGGAACCCGCGATGGGGTCAGGGTCTGCGTTAGCGCCAGCGCCGGTGTTGGCGCCGGCTCTCGAGCCACCCCCGGCGCCCTCCAACGAGTCAGGCGATGTGCCCGCCCGTTGGCAGGCCCTGCGCACCGAGATCCTGGGCTGCACCCGTTGCAGCCTCCACAAAACCCGCACGCAGGGTGTTGTCGGCGTCGGCCCGCAGCGCACCGACTGGATGGTGATCGGCGAAGCGCCGGGCGCCGAGGAGGACCGTAAAGGCGAGCCATTCGTAGGCCGCGCCGGACACCTCCTGGATGCCATGCTGCGGGCGATCGGCCTCGATCGGGGGACGAACGTCTACATCGCGAACGTCTTGAAGAGCCGCCCCCCGAACAACCGTGATCCCAAGCCGGACGAGGTGGCGGCCTGCCTGCCCTACCTGATGCGGCAGATCGAGCTCCTGCAGCCCCGGCTCATGCTGGCGGTCGGGCGGATCGCGGCCCAGAACCTCCTGAGCACCGATCTCTCCCTGAGCCGCCTGCGCGGCAAAGTGCACCACTTTGGCGAGCTGAATACTCCGCTCATAGTGACGTATCATCCCGCCTACCTGCTGCGCACGCCCGCGGACAAGCGGAAGGCATGGGAAGACCTGAAGTTCGCGCGCAGCGTGTTCCGGCAACTGACGGGCCGCATAGGTATTGATGGCAACCTCTCCTGAGCTGCTCCAATCCGCTCCCGATGTCGTGATCCGCCCGATGACGGAAGCGGACGTGGGCGGCGTCGTCGCGCTCGAGCGGGCCTCCTACCAGTTTCCCTGGAGCGAAGGCATCTTCCGGGATTGCCTGCGGGTCGGTTACGTCTGCCGCGTGGTTACCTCGGCCAACCGGCTCATCGGCTACGGCGTCATGAGCGTCGGCGCGGGCGAGGCGCATATTCTCAACCTGTGCGTCGACTCCGGCTTCCGCTGCCAGGGCATTGGCCGCCGCATGCTCGCTTACCTCCTCGACCGGGGCGCTGCCGCGGGCATGACGGAGGCGTTCCTGGAAGTCCGTCCCTCCAACACCGCCGCCATCCGCCTGTACCTCTCGCTCGGCTTCGACCAGGTTGGAATGCGCCGTGGTTACTACCAGGCTGTCGGCGGTCGCGAGGACGCCGCGGTGCTCAAACTCTCACTGCGCGGGCGTCGCGGCAGCTGATCAGGCTCGCGAGGAATTCCGCGAAGGGTCTGATGTTTTGATGAATGCTGGCCGACTCGAGTGCAGCCATGTACTCAGCGCGCCTCTCTACGGGCACAATGGTCCACGGATAACCGCCCGCTGCCATCATCGCATTCATCAGAAACCGCCCCATGCGCCCGTTTCCGTCCATGTAGGGGTGGATGTACACGAATGCGAAATGACCCAAGACGACACGGACGGCCGGCTCCGTCTCCGCCTCCAGCAACTCGAAGAACTGCGGCATCAGTTCCCGTACCGCTTCGTGGCTCGGTGGCACGTGCATCGACCGACGAATGTAAACAGGACCATTGCGAAAGCCGGCGAGGTCCGACGGCTCCAGAATTCCCGCGGTGACGCTGGGCCCAAATAGTTCCGCATACCAGGCGTCATAGTCACGTCTCACGACGGCACCAGGATTTTCGCCTGTCAGGATTGACTCGAGGCTTCGTCTCACGCTCTGAAACGCCTGCCAGTATCCACGGGCTGCCAGTGCGTTGCGATTCTGGCGATCATTGTCATTGGTGTCGGGATTCCACTGACCGGAACGCACGCGCTCGATCAAGGCTTCGCTGACCCGGTAGCCTTCGATTGACAACGAGTTGTAAGCATCCGCGGTGTAGATCTCG
>DAITMW010000047.1:25386-31625 GCA_036834945.1 Steroidobacteraceae bacterium | reverse complement strand
TCTTCAAGTCGTACGTGGAAAGCAAGGCGTTCTGGAAGGACGCGGTCAGCGCCAACCATGGCGAGCACAGCCATAGTATCCAGTGGCTGGCCATCGCGTTGGCAGCGGCCGCGAAGGAGGGGCTGTCGCTTCGCAATCCCGTGACATCGCTCTACAAGAAAACCGTCTCATTCAAGAGCAACGTGGAATTCACGCGCCCCGGCGAGGGCGGCAAATCGTCCAGCAGCCGTGTCACGCTGTGGGACTTTCTCGTCGACTGTTTCAATCACGGCGGCCAACCGGACTTCGAGTCCAACATCATCACCCACACCGCGCGTTCGCCCACGGCCCTGAACTCGAAGCTGCAAGCCATGCCGATCTGGCTCGGGAGGCACATCAAGGGCCGATACGACGCCCGAGGTTGGGGAGCGCCGAGCAATCAACCCGTCTCCATCAAGGAGAGCGCCGCGCAGAAATCGAAGGAAAAAGGTTACCGGCAGAAGGCGCAATACGGGGCGGACAATTTCTTGTACGAATACACGAGGAGCGACACTGCCTCGAGCGTCAAACCCAAGCCCGTCATCGAGGGACTGATAGGGAAGTTGACCGTCAGTAGTGGGCGGGATTGGAACGGTCCGAAAACGGACAAGACCGCCACGATCACATGGACCAGTCCATCCGGAGGACAGCTGCGATTCGGATATGGCAGCAAGGCACAGGTCGAAGCGCTCCCGCTCGGAACGAAGGACGTGATGTTCGATATGGTGCTTGCCACCGGTAGCGCGCGTCCGACGCCGGCCAACTTCAAATTTCGCAAAGCCTGAGAAACACAACCATGAACGCCACGCGGAATACCTTTTTCTCGCTAGCATTGACGGCGGTTGCGACGCTCCTTTGGGCGGCGGGTGGAGAGGCCGGCGCCACCGAGCCCAGCACCAGCGCGTTGACGCAGGTGTTGAGCGCCGCGGTAGAGCGTCACGATACGCCCGGCGCGGTCGGTCTTGTGGTCGACCGGAACGGCGTGCTGTTCGAAGGCGCGGCAGGCAAGTTGGATGTGTCCAAGGATACGCCGCTTGCGACGGACGCCATCTTCAACATCGCGTCGATGACCAAGCCCGTGACATCCGTCGCCGTCATGATGCTGGTGGAGCAGGGCAAGGTATCGCTCGACGATCCCGTCTCGAAGTATCTCCCCGGCTTCGACAAACTCCAGGTCATCACGAAGTTCAATGAAGGCGACGGCACCTACGAGACCCGGCCGGCTCAGAAGGTCATGACGCTCCGCCACCTGATGTCGCATACCTCGGGCATCGGCTACGGATTCTCGAGTCCCATCATCGCCCGCCTGCAACAGGGCAACAACAAGCTGGAGTGGGAGCTGCCGCTGCTGCACGAGCCGGGCGAAAAGTGGACCTATGGCGCCAGCACGCGCGTACTGGGCCTCATCGTCGAGAAAGTGACCGCCGAGACCCTGGAGGTCTACTACCAGAAGCACATCTTCCATCCCCTGGGCATGGTCGACACCTCTTACGCGGTTCCCGCAGACAAGCAATCACGCCTGATCCATGTCTACGCCCACGAGGACGGCACGTTCAAGGAGCGCGCAGGTCAGCCCGCGCCAACTACGCCCACACCGCCTTTCCGTGGCGATGGCGGCCTATACTCCACCGCTCGTGACTACGGCCTGTTCATGCGTATGCTGTTGAACGGCGGTCGTCTTGGGAAGGCGCGGCTTCTGAGTGAGCACTCCGTCCAGATCATGGCCGAAAACCAGATCGGCCCCGTGTTCGTATCGCGCCAGCCCGTGGGCATCCCCGCTTTCACCAAGCCTTTCCCCCTCGGCGCCGGCCGCGACAAATTCGGCCTCGGCTTCCAGATCGCTTCCCCCAGCCCCGACACCACCAAATACCGCCGCGCCGGCAGTCTGAGCTGGGCGGGCCTCTTCAACACCGAATTCTGGATCGACCCCCACAACGGCCTCGCCGGCGTCCTCCTGATGCAATACCTCCCTTTCTACGACGATTCCGCCGTCCGCACCTTGCGCGAATTCGAGGCGGAAACCTACAAGCAGTTCCTGCCCGCCAAGACTGCCTCCACAACATCGCCGTAAAGGCTCACGGTAATTCCGCGCGCGGGTGTCGCGCGGAATTGCCGCACGATCATGCACGTGTTGGTACCTGTGTTGATGGGGCATCGGTACCAACATTATTCAATGATTTTGGCAATTTATCGGAGTCAAATTTCCGGGCCCCTGCCGTTATGATGTGGGATCTGACCTGATCCATGACGGAGACTCGCCCATGTCCTATACCGAATCACCAGAACTCATCGCCTCGCGCCTTCGCAGCGAGATCAGCTGCTCCGAATCAAAGACCAGCTCCCTCGTACGTGACGCCGAGCGTCGGCTCGGCGAGCGCATCCACGAGCTCGAAATGAAGCTGATCAGTAGCGGCGCATTTCATCGGCGTGATTGGCCCGCGGACTGGCTG
Source organism: Steroidobacteraceae bacterium (assembly GCA_036834945.1). Classification (GTDB taxonomy): domain Bacteria; phylum Pseudomonadota; class Gammaproteobacteria; order Steroidobacterales; family Steroidobacteraceae; genus 13-2-20CM-66-19. The sequence goes on along the minus strand of DAITMW010000047.1, from coordinate 29,157 downwards.
ATGCTGGCACCGGCGGTCTTCATGTTCATGTTCGTGTTGATGCTCTGTTTGACAGGCCATTCTCGCGAATCGGCGAACACGGAGCCCGTGTCTCAGCCGGCTCACGCAGAAATATCCACGCCGCATACTGGCCCGACGCCGGAGGAGGGAAAGTAGCTGCTGCGACGACTCTCTCGGTTTGCCGCACTCCATGCCGTCCCAGTTGCACGAAGGCCTCGTCGGCCTTTTTCGCGACCAGCCGGCGCTGGCGCCTGAGTTGCTCGCTCAGGCGCTGCAGGCCGACGTCCCTGAGTATTCGGAAGCGCGGATCGATTCTGCGGAGCTGACGGAAATCCAGCCGACGGAATATCGCGCCGATCTGGTCATCCAGCTTCGGCGCGAAGATTCTGTGCTCGGCATTGTGGTCGAGGTTCAGCTCAGTAGAGACGATGACAAGGGCTTCGTCTGGCCCGTCTATATAGCCACTCTCCGCAATCGGATTCGGTGTCCTGTTTGTCTTCTGGTTGTTGCGCCCGACGCCAAAGTCGCGAAGTGGGCAAGTCAACCGATACTCCTGGGAGGAAATAGTCGTGTCGTCCCATGGGTATTGGATGCGGCGACTATCCCGGAGATTGTGGACTTGGAGCGGGCAAGGGCTCATCCACAGCTTGCTGTGCTGTCAGCTCTTGCTCACGGACAAGACCCTGACGTCGAAAAGGCGGTAGAAATCGCACTCGCGGCGCAAGGCGCCACCGAGGACCTCGACACCGATCAATCCAGAATGTATTTTGACCTGATCACCTGTTGCTTATCGGAGGCCGCCCGTCGGGTGTTGGAAGCAATGGACCCAAAGAAGTATCAATACCAAAGTGAGTTTGCGCGCCGTTATTATGGTCAAGGAAAAGAAGAGGGCATGATGGAGGGGCAGGCCAAGGGGCTGGTCGAAGGACGAGCTGAAATGGCTCTGACAATCCTCTCCAAGCGGTTTGGCAGCTTGCCGGAAGTGATTCAAAGCAAAATCCGGTGCGCCAACGTCGCTGAGTTGAACGCGCTCGCTGACAGGCTCTTGAGCGCCCATAGCTTGAATGAGGCCCTCGGAGCCCTCGGTTGACCGCAGGCTTTCCCCATCACCCTGGTGTAAGTCCCAGGGTGCCGGGGCCGCGCGGCTCAAGCCAGCCCAACACTCCGCAACGCCGTCCGAATCCGCGGCGCAGCCCGCTCCCGACCATACATGCGCTCCATATAAGCGCGCAGGTTAGGGCACTCGCCCAGCAACCCAACCTCATTCCCCCAGTCGAGCGTGTAAGCCAGTACGAAGTCAGCCACGGTCACGTGGTCCCCTACGACAAACTCCCGCCCCTCCATGTGCCGCTCCACGATCTGCGCCATCGCCTTGAACTCGCGGCTGGCGAGGGCGATATCCCCGGGGAGGCGATCCTTCTCGGGGTATAGGTTCGTGTGACGCGAGATGCGCCACAGCGGCTGCTCGAGCTCGGTGGCGGTGAACAGAAGCCAGCGATCGAGTTCCGCGCGCTCCTGTAGATTGCTCGGCACCAGGCCGCGATCGCGGTATTTCTCGGCGAGGTACTTGACGATGGCCACGGACTCGGTGAGCACCAGGTCGCCGTCGACCAGCACCGGGATCTTGCCGGCTGGATTCATCGCGAGGAAGTCGGGGCGTTGGTGCTCGCCCGCGAGGAGGTTTACGTTGACCGCCTCGAAATCGACGCCCAACTCCTGGAGCGTCCAGCGCACGCGGATCGATCGGGTAGGGGCAAACTCGTACAGCTTCATCAGGGCCTCCGGCGGGGCTCCAATGCCCCTCGACCCAAGGACGCTCGAGGCACTCCCGTTCCGACACATTTTTCGGGTGTGACCGAGCGCTCAAGTCCAGGCTGGGCAGGAACGCCCTTGCTGAGAGATGTTCGCGCGGGGAGTATTCTGCGCCCCGGGAGAGTGACCTGAGGCGGGCAGACCACCGATGAGCGAGTTATGGGCGAAGTGGGAAGGCGAGGTCATCAATGGAGAGTTTCCGCTGCGGCGCCTGGTCGGCGTCTCGGACCACAGCGGCGTATTCCTGACCGAAGCACCCGCCTATGGTCTCCCAAATGCCGCGGTCAAGCTGGTGCCGGCCATCCCGACGCTGGCTGAGTCCCAACTGGCCCACTGGAATGCGGCCGCCAGCCTGTCCCACCCACGCCTCCTGCGCTTGTTCGCTTCGGGGCGGTGCCAATTGCCCGCCGAGCCCCTGGGCCAGGGCAATCAGCACTTCTTATATGTCCTCATGGAGTACGCGGACCAGAACCTGGCGCAGCTCCTCGAGACCCGGCCACTGACAGAGATCGAGGCGCGGGAAACGCTGCCACCGACGCTCGATGGGCTGGCTTTTCTGCACTCGCGCAACTTCGTGCAGGGCCAGCTGAAGCCCTCCAACATCCTGGTCGTTGGCGAGCAGCTGAAACTCGCGAGCGACACGATCCGCCCCGCGGGTGAGGCGGCGACCAGCATCAGCATGTTGTCGGTATACGATCCGCCCGAGGGCCGGGATGGAAGCTTCTCGACCGCAGGTGACATTTGGGCCCTCGGCGTTACCTTATATGAGGCGCTGACCCGCACCACGCCTCCGAGGCCCGACGAGCGCGGTCACGGCGTCGTTCTTCCGCCAGACTTTCCGCCTGCCTCCGCGGACGTAATAAGAGAGTGTCTCAGTCGGCGTCCCGCCGACCGTCCGACCGTCGCCTCCCTGCAGGCCTGGATCAGCGGAAAGATCAGATACCCGGGCGTGCCGTCTTCTGATGCGGCGGCGGCAAATTCCACAGCCGCCGCTAGCGCGGGGCCTAAGGCCGGTGTCAGCCCCAGCGGTGTCAAAAGTGGTTCGGACTCCCCACCTAGTGCTGGCCCTGGCAGCGCGAGTTCCGGTGGTGGGGCTTCTCCCGCTACGCAGGCGCGCGATGCAACGCGCGCGGGAGCGGTGTCTTCGGATGCGCAACCGTCGGCGCGGTCTCCTTCACCGGCGGCGACAGCCGCTGCAGGAGCGACTGCGGCGACGGCCCCCGGCCGTCTAACTATACGAGCCGTCGTTGAGCGCGACACCATCGAAGAAGAGCCGCCCGCGCCTCGCTCATATCTCCCGTGGGCCATCGCCGCGATCGCAGTGCTCGCCATCGTCTTGAGCGCTGTCCGCATGCTGGGAGGTCACTCCAACACCAGCCCGCCTGGGACGAACAACGCGCCCTCAACCAACGCTAACGACACGCCCCCTCAAGACGAACCAGCACAGGTGGCGGCACGACCGCAGGGGGCAGCGACAGGATCGCAGGCGGCAGGATCGCAGGCCGCGACAGGATCGCAGGCTGCAGGATCGCAGGCTGCAGGATCGCGGGCCGCAGGATCGCTGGCCGCGGCAGGATCGCATCCAACGGCGTCGGTTCCCGAGCCGATACGCCCGGTGCCAGCACCTTCGAAGTCAGCCCCGCGCTCGCAGCAACAGCCGGCAGCGCCTTCCAACTCAATGCCACGTGGGGCGACGTCGTCTGCCGACGCCGGCGACTCCGTGGTGCACGAGGACATCCCTAACGTCCCGCGCAGCGCACTCGCGACCATTCACGGACACGTGAAGGTAATCGTGCGAGTCAGTGTGGACTCCTCAGGGAATGTCGTCGGCGACTCACTGGATCGCGCCGGCCCAAGCCGCTACTTCGCGCGTATCGCCAGCCAATCCGCACGAAAGTGGAAATTCGCCGCAGCGGACGGAAAGTCCAACCGAGAATGGCTCGTGCACTTTGATTTCTC
>DAITMW010000047.1:19592-25286 GCA_036834945.1 Steroidobacteraceae bacterium | reverse complement strand
CATCACTACCACGGCGCCGGCTTGTAATCCTTCAAAAACTGCCCCCAAACGTGCGTTCCGGTGAGCCGCCCCACAAAAATCGGATCGACGATGCGCGCCGCGCCATCAATGATGTCCAGCGGCGGCGAAAAGCCTTCTTCCGCTTTGCGAGCCGCGTGAACCGCGGGATCCTCATCCGTCACCCACCCGGTGTCGACGGCGTTCATGTGGATGCCGTCCTTCACAAAGTCGGGCGCGCTCGTGCGCGTCATCATATTGAGCGCTGCCTTGGCCATGTTGGTATGCGGGTGCTTGTCGGTCTTCGTCGCGCGATAGAACTGACCCTCCATGGCGCTGACGTTGACGATGTGCTTGTGCCTGCCTGGTGTTCGAACCATGAGCGGCTTCAGTCGCGCGTTGAGAATATAGGGTGCGATCGAGTTGACGAGCTGCACCTCGAGAAGCTCCGGCGTCTCGACCTCATGCAGCCTCAGCCGCCAGCTGTTGACCTCGCGTAGGTCGACCTGCTGCTGATCTTCGTCATACCTCCCCGCCGGGAACAGCGCCTCGCTATCACGAAAGTCTTCGTCGAGGTAGTGCCGCTGCGACAACGCCGCGCTGTGCAACAGGCCCTCGGCGTGCGATCTGACACTGGCTGCCAGAACGCCAGTGCCGGCACCACCTCCAATCGCGATCGTGCGCAACTCCTCATGCCCCGCGAGCGTTCCCCGCAGCTCGCGGGGGAGCATTGCCACCGCCTCGGCCTCTCGCGCGAGAAGATGTTGAAAGAATCCCGCTGGGCGCCGGACTGTCTGACACGCGTTATTGAGAATGTAGTCCAGCCGCGGCAGTTTCTCGAGCAGAAATCTCGTGAAAATCTCAACACTGGGGGTATGACGCAGATCCAACCCATGGATCCGCAGCCGGTCGCGAAACTCTGCGAAGTCTGTCTCACGTGAATAGCGGTCAGCCGCGTCAATCGGAAAGCGCGTGGTGACCACCACGTGCGCCCCGGCCCTGAGTAACTTCAGTGACGCTTGAAAACCGATCTTCACCCGCGCGCCCGTGACCAACGCGTAGTGGCCACTGAGATCCGCGGTCTGCTCGCGTTTGGCGTAATTGAAGTCGCCGCACGCATCGCACATCGAGTCGTAGTAGCGATGCATCTTCACGAAGGGCTTCTTGCACACGTAGCACGACCGCTCCTGGTGGAGGTCGGGGCGATCATCCAGGTCCTCCGGCTTCGGTGGCTCGAGCCACAGGGGCGTGTAGAGTTCCGATCGCCGCTGAACGCGCAGGCCGGTCTGCTCGATAACCTTGCGGTCGCGCTCTTTCGCGGCCTCGCGCTCGGCACGCCGGAATGCCTTCGCCATCCGGACGAGATCATGCCGCTCCGGTTTCGCTACCAGTCCGGCGAGGGTCAGAAGCTCGCGTCTTTGTTCTTGCGTCAGGCGGGTGAGATGCGAGCGATCCGCTTCGATAGCCCGCAGTACGCGTACGCAGGTGCGCACATCGTCATCAGATAAAGAGTCTTTCATCACGTGATTATCATAAGTTATTGATGCTCATATAAAAATGGTGATCGGCCACACATTATTGTGTATCGAGTTTATATTTCAATCGGCGCTGGACTTTCGGTCTATCGACAAGCGCGGTTTTTTCAGTGCCTTCTTTTCGTGCGTGTGACGTCCTGGGGGAGCGGGAACGCGCCAAAACGGGGAGTTTTGCGTGTTGACCTTCGGGTTTTGGAAGAGTTTCCGGTTAGTCTGGCTCGTGCTGATCGTCTTTGGGGCGAATGTCACCTGGGCCGACGAAGCCGATGATCTGGCCGCCGCGGTTGCTGCGCACATCCGCGAGCGTTTGCCGACGGGCGCACAACCCCTCGCACCCGAGGACCAGACTCGCATCGGCACGTTCTCCCGCTACATCCAAAAGAGATTCTATTTCCCCACCAGCTCGCGCGAGATGCAGACCGGCGCGATTGCGTCGATTGACATGAAGGCCGCTGATCCCGCGGCAGACGCTTCCGCGCTCACCCAGGCGGCGGTCAACGGGATCGTCGGATCGTTAGGTCACGGCGCCCAATTTCTCACCACACTCGGGTCAGACGGTCCCGACGGGTCGGGTGGCGTGGGGCCGTCCAGCCGACAGGTCGGCTCTCTCATACTCGTGTCGCTGCCGAACATGAATGTCACCGACGCCAACACGGCACACACCTGCGCCGACTTCGTACGTCAGTTTCAGGTGAAAACCGAAGGCCGCATCACGGGCGTGGTACTCGATCTGCGGGGCAACGAAGGCAGCTCGTTGACCGACTCGTCCTGCCTGGCCGGTCTCTTTCTGGACAAGAAAACCTTCCTGTTCCAGGTACGCGACAAGGAAGGGGACCTGGTCAAATATGAATCCAAGCCCGACTCGCACATCGACATGCCGGCGGCGGTGTTGATCGACAACCGCACCGACAAGGGTGGCATTCTGGTCGCGGCCGTACTGCAGGATCAGCGGCGTGCGACGCTCATTGGCGAGCAGAAAACCAACATCAACGGCGCGGTATCCTCGCTGGTCTTCCCCCCGGGGTTCCACCAGGCGCTGGTGCTACCGACCGGAGAAATCCTGCTCCCGAAAAAACAACCCCTCGCTGCGGCCGTTCACGTCGACGTCAACATGCCGGCCAACGATGAGGAGGCGCTGCTGAATGCTGCGCGCACCGCGTTGGCTGAACGGCACTGAACGGACGCGATCCATCAACCAAACTCACTGACGAGCCGCTCAGCGGCATGCCGAGTGCCGTAGATCTCGATACGGAACGCAATCGACCGCGCCGCCGCAACGATCTCCGGCTTCAGGCACGCACGTACCGCGTCCGCCAGCGTGCGAGCCGTAAGCCCTTTGGCGGGGGGTCCCGCAACCCCGATTCCCAGTTTCCGTACACGTCTGGACCAGTAATACTGGTCGTAGTGATGAGGAACCACGACCTGCGGCTTGCCGGCGCGAGCGGCGGCAACCGTAGTTCCCGCGCCACCATGGTGAACGATCGCGGCCACCCGTCCGAACAGCCTTTCATGGTTGATATCGCCCACGAACAGGCAATCCTTCGCGCCGCCGGCGTCCTTCAACCCGGCCCATCCCTGTAGAACGATGGCACGCCGCCCCAAGGCGCGCGCTGCTTCGACCAACACCGGTCCTGCCTGCGCGGAGGCCACCATGCTGCCGAAGCCGAAATAGATCGGCGGCTCTCCGGCCGCGAGAAACTCTTCGACGGCATCCGGCAGCGGGCTCGAGTCAGCCAGGAGCCATGCCCCGGTCTGAGTCACATTCAGACGGGAAGGATAACGGGCCGCGGGCCCCAGCGTCGGATCAGCGGCCAACCACGGCCGGTCGGTTGAAACATACCCGGGCACGTGCCTGACAGGCCCGAGTCCGAGCGCCACCCGTTGCTCGTTGAGGGTTTCCAGGAAGAAACCATCCCAACTCCGCTCGTCCAGCTTCCAGAGCAGCCGATTGGCCAGGGCCGGTAGCGATTGCGATCGGATTCGTGACCGCATTTTTGGCGGGGGGTGGTCCGGTGAGGGTAGCGTGGCCGGACAGTAGGCCGCATACACGTGAGGAATCTCGAGAGCCTCGGCGACCGATCGTGCGGCAGTTTGCAACGCCGCGGCGGCTACGATCAGATCGCATCCCCGCGCCGCTTTCAGCGACGCCTCGAATTGCTCGCGTACGCTGTGACGCGCGAGTTGGCGCATTTGCTCCCTGGTCGGTTTGGGTATCGCATTTCCATTGCGACCGCTCTGCGTCAAACGGGTCGACGCCTGCTCGACATCAGGCCCGATGGGAATGCATTCGAGCCCGAACGACTCCACCCAGGCCTTGAAGTTGGGTGCAACCAACAAGACACCCTGGTGTCCCAGGCGCCGCAGCTCCAGCGCCAATGCCAGGATGGGTTGCACGTCACCACGAGATCCAATCGAGGAGAGCAAAACTCGCATCGTTGATACCGCCGGGCGCCGCACGGCGCCGCCAACAGGAGGGGAGTTGCGAACGGTGCGGCGTTTTAGCGGATTTCACAGCGCAAAGGCAGTCTTTTCACCGCGGCAGGACCGCGCTACTATCAATACACGGCGGGCAGGCATCGGCAAACTGCGAGCCCGCCGTTTTTTTTCCGCCGCTGTTCAGCGCCCGTACTCGAGCTTCGGATACCAGTCCGTACCGCGCCCCTCCGGCGTGAAGTCCAGGAAAGTCCACAGCGGCATGAGATCCGGCGCACCCCGTGGATCCTGGCCTGGATCCGCCGACTCGAAACCCATCTCGCCACTCCAGAAGTGCCGGATTGTTCCGTCTATCCGTGTGAAAACGTTGAGGTTGGCATCGTCGCCGCCATCGGGCGAGATCGCATGGTAGTCGCGGCTGAATTCCTGGCCCGTGTCGGAATACAGCTTGAGATACCGCCAGCCGCGCTCCTTCTTGAACGCCACGAGGCGCTCGATCGGCGAGCGCGCGATAACAGCTAACGCAACCCGTTGCTCGAGGTCGAGGGTCTCTCCATCCAGGGCACTCAGCATAGAGGTGCACATCGGACACGGCCGCGCGCGTTGCGGCCCGAACATGTAGCTGTAGACCAGCAGTGTTTGTTTGTCGCCGAACAGATCGGCGAAGCTCGCCGGTCCTTGCTCGCCCTGGAACTGATAGTCCTTGACTACCGGTCCGCCCAAGGGGAGGGCGCGGCGCTGCTCCGCGACCCGCTCGATGTGACGGCGGAGCTCGATTTCCTCCTGGAGCAGGGCCTGACGAGCACGCCGATACTCCGCGCTCTCGTTCGGATAGCGGACCTTGTTCAGGGCGGCCAGCTCGCCCGCCGGCTCGAGAAGGGGTTTTCCGTCAGTCATGAGTCGCTCCTGGTGCGTGGATTACCGCTGGAAACGCCCAGCGATACCCAAAGACGAACCCTGCAAAGGCGATCCTACAAATTTGCGATCAAGGAAATTATCCTTGACTGCATCCTTGACGATGCTTAGCCTTGCCACTCATGACCCGAGTCACCGGAAAATTTCAGATCACCCTTCCCAAGCGCCTGGTGGATGCATTCGGGATCCGCGTCGGCGACGAGGTGGAGCTGATTGCTTCCGGGGAAGCGATTGCTATCGTTCCGGCCGGCGCCGCAAAGCCCAGGTTGTCCCCAGAGGACCGCCTGCGTCTCTTCGACGAGGCCACGCGTCGCCAGCGCGAGCGCAAGCCGCTCGCTACATCCGACGCGGCAGAAGATCGAGGTTGGAGCCGAGACGACCTGTACGACCGTGCCCGGCCTCGTTGATACCAACATTCTGGTGTACCGCTACGATTCGCGGTATCCGCAGAAGCAGGAGATTGCAGCTGACCTGCTACGCCAGGGCATCTTAAACAATTCGCTCGTGCTTCCGCATCAGGCCCTGATCGAGTTCATTGCCGCGGTCACGCGTCCGATGGCTCTTGGCCCATCGCTGCTGAGCGTTGATGAGGCTCATCGCGAAGTCGAGGAGTTGCTCGTGCAGTTTCCGGTGATCTACCCCACGGAGAACACCGTGCGCACGGCACTGCGAGGCGCCGCGCTTTACAAACTTTCTTGGTTTGATGCACACCTTTGGGCTTACGCGGACGAGCGTGGTCTCGACACTCTCTGGTCCGAGGATTTTGAGGATGGTCGGCTGTATGGTCGCGTCAGGGTGCGGAATCCCTTCCGCG
>DAITMW010000047.1:12104-19492 GCA_036834945.1 Steroidobacteraceae bacterium | reverse complement strand
GATTTTGAGGATGGTCGGCTGTATGGTCGCGTCAGGGTGCGGAATCCCTTCCGCGCAAGCAGCGTCCACCAATCCGCGCCGCCGCCCTACGGCCGCTGAGCGTGATCGCTGGCGGTGCGAGCGCGGCCAGGCGAGAAAGGCCTGAGGGTAACTAGGTCGGCCTAGGGCGCCGACGAGGTCCACAAATGTTGGGCAGCGTAGGCGCGCCAGGGCCGCCACTTCTCCGCCTGAGCCAACAACTCATCGACACCGGGCCGGCGTCCGTGGCTGTCGGCCGCCGCACGCATCAATCCGATGTCAGCAGCCGGGAAGGCATCCGGCTCCCGAAGCTGGCGCAGGGCGATGTACTGCGCGGTCCATTCTCCGACGCCACGTATCTGGCGCAGTCGTTTTATCGCTTCCTCCAGGCCGACATGTGCGCCAAGCAGGTCTGGGTTCGCGATGACCGCGGCCGCCACGCCTGAAAGGGTGGCCGCCCGGCTCGCAGGCATTCCCAGGGTCGCAAGGTTTGCCCCGGCCAATGCCTCGGGTCGCGGAAAGACATGTGTCAGGTCACCGTCCGGAGCCGCGAGTGGCTCGCCATAGGTGGCGACGAGGCGGCCCGCGAGACGCATCGCCCCGGATACCGTAATCTGTTGGCCAAGTACGGCGCGCATGGCCAACTCGAAGCCGTCCCACGCGCCCGGAACACGCAAGCCGGGCCGCTTGGAAACCAACGGGGCCAACGAGGGATCTGTCGCAAGATGAGCCGAGATGGCCAGCGGATCGGCCGCGAGATCGAAGACCCGCCGCAGCCGGGCAATGACTTGCGGCAGGATCGATAGCTTGGAGGCCCTGATGCCCGCCTTCAGAGCACGGCTCGAGTCCGGGCGGACCGTGACGGTACCCTGGATGCCTTCCAGCTCGAAGCTGCGGGTGTAGCTGTTGTCAGTGACCCGCTCGATTCCCGGGATGGCGCGAGCCCGTAGGAATTCCAACATCGGCAGCCAGTCATAGGGTGGCTGGTAGCGCAACAGAAGAGTGAGCTCGCCATGATCGGCGACGGGCACGTCCCTGCCGCCGAGCCGGCGCAACTCACTCGGAGGCCGGCCGTAGAGCGCCTGGAAAGTCTCGTTGAAGCGGCGGATGCTGCTGAATCCGGCCGCGAACGCCACCTGCGTCATCGGCAGGCGACTCTCGTGCAACAGCTGTTTGGCGAGCAGGATCCGCCGGGTCTGCGCCACCGCGACAGGTGTTGCTCCGAGGTGGGTCCGGAACAGTCGCCGCAATTGCCGCTCGCCGACCCCGAGCCGGCTGGCCAGGGCGTCGACCGACGCATCATCCAATGCTCCGAGCTCAATGAGCGCCAGCCCCCGGCTCACCGTGTTGGAAGTGCCGCGCCAGGCACCCATGTCCGGTGCCGTTTCGGGTCTGCAGCGCAGACACGGCCTGAATCCTGCTTCCTGTGCAGCGGCGGCTGTCGGGAAGAACAGGACGTTCTTCGACAGGGGGGTACGCGCCGGACAGATGGGGCGGCAGTAGATCCCAGTCGTCCTGACAGCGGTAAAGAAACGTCCGTCGAAACGTGCATCCCGCAGCTTGACGGCGCGATAACAAGCCTGGTGATCGAGGTCCATGCGGGGCATGCTGGCACGTGACCCAAGGTGGGGTCTAGCGGTTTTCGGACATGGTCAGTCGGAGGCCACCCGTCTGCCGGTCGATGTCCGGATTCCGCTAGCGGGAAAATCGCGCAGCCTGCAGTATTGCGGTGGGTAACGCGCGAGGGGGCGGAATGACTGAAAACCTGTTTGCGGAAGCGTTCAATACGCCCACTGGCTCGATGCGCATTGTCACGGACGAGGAGCACAGGCTGAGGGCCGCCGACTGGGAAGACAAGGGAGACCGCATGTTGCAGTGGCTGCGCGCCCACTACGGCGAGAATGGATTCAGGCTCGATCCAGCGGGCGCGCCGTCAGTTGCCAGGAGGGCGCTCGAAGCCTACTTCGAGGGCGAGCTGGCCGCGATCGAAGCCATTCGTACGCTGGCGCGCGGAACTGACTTTCAGCGTCTCGTCTGGTCCGCCCTTCGCGAGATTCCGTGCGGTAGCACTCTCAGCTATGGTGCTCTCGCGGCCAGGATCGGCAAACCCGCGGCCGTACGTGCTGTTGGTGCCGCCAATGGTGCGAATCCCATTCCGGTCGTCGTTCCGTGTCATCGTGTCATCGGGGCCGACGCGTCCCTGACGGGTTTTGGTGGCGGCCTGGAGCGCAAGCGTTGGCTGCTGGCGCACGAGCGCAGGCACGCGACCACTTCTGTTCCATACAACCTCGAATTGCGGATCTGACCCATGAAAAAAAGACTCATTCGGGCATTGGGCTACCTGCTTCCGGTGCTCGCCTCGTACTCAGCTGCCGCATCCTGTGAGCCCGCTGGTGATCTGAAGTTCGTCTGCGCGGCGATCAACGTCGAGGATTTCCTCCCTGTCGACGGCGGACGCTGGTTAGTTGGCGGCTCCTACAAGGAGGGCTCGGTGGGGCTGTACCTGATCGACACGACGGCCAAGACCTCCAAGAGTGTCGCGCTGTCGATCGCCGCGAAGCCTGACCCGCGTTACCCCTGCAAGGCGCCCGACATGAAAAGACTCCAGACTCACGGGCTGGATGTGACACCGGAGCACGAGGGCGTGACCACCGTCTATGCCGTGAATCACGGCGAGCGCGAATCGGTCGAGGTGTTCCGGCTGAACGCCGCGCGGGCCGCCGCGGAGTGGGTCGGATGTGTCGTGATGTCCGAGGGCGTGAGCCCCAATTCCGTCGCCGTGCTTCCCACGGGCGGCGGCTTTGTCGTTACGAAATTTCTGGACACCCGCGACAAGGAGTCGTTCCAACACATCATGGCCGGCCAGGTGAACGGGGTCGTCTATCGGTGGATGCCGGGAAAGGGGTTCAGCGAGGTGCCGGGCACCCAGCTCTCGGGCGATAACGGCATTCTCGTCTCGAAGGATGGCAAATGGCTGTACGTGAACGCCTGGGGCACTCATGAAATCTACCGCGTGCCGCTGTCAGGGCGGGGCGAGCGAACGAGTGTCAAGGTGGACTTCTGCCCCGACAACCTGCGCTGGGCTCCTGACGGCACGATCCTGACGGCCGGCCAGTACGTCAGTTCCCAGACTCTCGATACTACACACGGTTGGTCGGCAGCGCGCCTGGATCCAACCACTTTGAAAGTGACTCCCCTGGTGAAAGAGGCGGCGCTACCCCAGTTCGCCGACGCAACGACCGCGGTTCAGGTTGGACAGACGCTGTGGTTCGGAACTTTCCGGGGCGATCGCGTGGCCTACCGCGCGCTGCAGTGAAGATCCATGTCACGTCAGGTACTCGCCGCACTGGTACTCATATGCGTGTCCGTAATGAGCCGGGCAAAAGACGGTCCGCCTTCCGCGCCAGGCGCGCAGCTGTACGAGCAGTTCTGTAGCGCCTGCCACGATCATCCGCAGGATCGGATTCCGGCCAGGGACATCATCGCCAGGCGCAGCCCCGACGAGGTCATGCAGGCGCTGACCAACGGACTCATGCGAGCCCAGGCGTCCGGGCTCAACATGAACGACCGGGTCGCTGTTGCGACTTATCTGACCGGTAAGGCGCCGACGGGCAAGGCCTCGGATCCGGAAGGCAATCTGTGCCCGAGCCAGGGCATGGCGACGCTGGATGACACGGGTTGGAACGGGTGGGGCCGCGATCTGGACAACTCGCGTTTCCAGCCGGGACCTGGCCTCACGGCCGCGGACGTTCCGCGTCTGAAGGTGAAATGGTCGTTCGGTTACAGGGCGAGCTACATCTACGGACAGCCGACGATCGTCGGTGGTCGGCTGTACGCATCGAGCTCCGCCGGACGGGTCTATTCGTTGGATGCGAAGACCGGCTGTACTCACTGGACGTTTGACGCCGCTGATGCGGTGCGCACCGCTGTCTCCGTCATCGCGCTGCAGGGCTCACGATTGGCTGCCGTGTTTGGCGACGACTCCGCGACGGTCTACGCGCTCGATGCCAACAGTGGCAGGCTGATCTGGAAGAAGAAGCTCGACCGGCACCCGGATGCGCGCATTACCGGCGCGCCCGTCTTCTACGAGCAGCGACTCTACGTCCCCGTCTCTTCTCTCGAGGAGTTGTCCGCCGCGGCCCCCAACTACGAATGTTGTAAGTTCCGCGGCAGCGTCGTCTCGCTGGATGCGCACGACGGCAAGGTTCTGTGGCAAACCTACATCATCGACAAACGACCCCGGCCGTACCGCAAGACGGAAAACGGCGGGCAGCTCCATGGCCCGGCCGGCGGGTCCGTATGGTCGGCGCCGACACTCGATCCGGAACGGGGAGTGTTGTATGTCGGTACGGGTAACTCCTACACCGACGTCCCGACGGAGCGCACCGATTCGATCCTGGCGCTCGAGATGAAAACCGGCGCCATCCGCTGGGTGAACCAGCTGCGTGCCAAGGACAACTACATCGTCGGCTGTGATACCCCGGCTGCGGCGGGCAAGGGGCCTTGTCCTGCCGCGCTCGGCCCGGATGTGGATTTTGGCACCTCGCCGATCCTGCGCACGCTCCCCGATGGCCGGCAGCTGCTCCTGACAGGCGAGAAGTCGGGGCAGGTGTATGCCCTCGATCCCGCGAACGGCAAGCAGGTCTGGTCTGCCCAGGTAGGCACGGGCAGCAGCCTGGGCGGCATCGAATGGGGCTCGGCCGCCGACCAGAGTCAGATGTACGCGCCCATTTCCGATGCCGCGACCGCCAGGCCAGGCGGGCTCGTGGCATTGCGGATCGCTGACGGTCAGAAGGTCTGGCAAACCGATCCGCCACCACCGGCGTGCAGCTGGGGCCCACGAAATTGCCTGACCGCGCAGTCGCAGGCGGTTTCAGCCATTCCGGGGGTCGTGTTCTCGGGCTCCCAGGATGGACACCTGCGCGCTTATGCCAGCGCGGACGGCAAGGTGATCTGGGATTTCGACACCGCGCAGCCGTTCGCAACGGTGAATGGTGTGCCCGGCGTCGGCGGCTCGCTGGATAACGGCGGTGCCACCATTGCCGGCGGCATGGTGTACGTCAACTCGGGCTATGGCCGGATCACCGGGCAGCCGGGCAACCTGCTGCTCGCGTTTTCGGTGGACGGTCAATAGGCTCACCGCTTAACGCCAGCTCCCAACTGGCGTAAAGTGCGGTGACGATGGACCGCCGCCAGTTCATCCATACCGCGGGCATCGCCGGCCTGGGCCTGAGCAGCCGGCTCGGCCTGAGTGAACCCGGCGGATCCGTTCCCATGTTGCTCAAACTCCTCGAAGACTCACCCCGAGAGCGGCTCCCGCGAGAGCTGGTTCGATTGATCCGTGGCGGTCTGCGTTACGAGGACCTGATGGCGGCGTTGACGCTCGCCGCGACCCGTAACGTACAGCCGTATCCCGACGTAGGCTTCAAATATCACGCCGTGATGATGTTGCGATCGGTGCACCTGACCACGCAACACCTCGAGGCCGATGAGAAATGGTTGCCCGTCGTCTGGGCGGCGGATTACTTCAAGGACACCCAGGCCCAGGAGCGGGCCACCAGCGGCTGGCATATGCCGGCGCCAGCTGCGAGCGCAAACGCAACCGCAAGCAGCGACACCGCGCGTCGCTCGCTCATCGCCGCGCTCGACAAGTGGGATCACGAGGCCGCCGACGCCGCCGTCGTGCAATATTCCCGATCCGCCGTTCCGGACGAGATCTTCGCGGTGCTTTTCCTCTACGGCGCGCGTGACCTGCGCGAGATCGGGCACAAAGCCATCACGGTCAGCAATGCCCATAGCCTCGTGGCCCTGAGCCCACAGCCTTTGCCCATTTTCCGCTCTACCGTTGCAGCCCTGGTCAACAGTGAGGGCGACCCCAACCCGGCGACGCACGACTTTCCTGCTGATCGCCCCTGGCGAGCCAATCGCGAACGGCTCCCACAGATTCCGCACTCGTGGCGGGAAGGCCACGACGATGGCGGCGCGCGTGTCGAGTTTCGTGCGACTCTTTACCGCGTGTCGCCCGAAGATGCCGGCAAGAGCGTCGTCGAGATGCTGCAACGGGGCATCTCTCCTGATACGTTGTGGCAGGTGATGTTCGCGACAGCCGCCGAGTTGCTCTTACATCAGTCCGGCATCGTGCCGCTGCACGCACAGACGACGGCCAATGCGTTGCATTATGCCTACCGTGTGTCCAACGACGAGCCGACGCAACAGCTCGCTCTATTGCAGTGCGCCGCCTTCGTGGCGATGTTCCGGGCAATGACCAACACGAGCGAGGCGGCCGTCAACCTGCAGACCCTGCAGCCGCTTCCGCTCGAGCGCAGCGCGAAACAACAGCCACTCGAGGAGATCTTCGCCGACCTGTCGATCCGCCGTCGCATGCAGGCGGCGGGCAAATCCCTGCAGTATCTGCGCGATGGCGGCGACCCGGCCCGTTTGATAGCCGCCGCGCGCCATCATCTCGTTTACGGCGCCGTCGAGGCGCACGACTACAAGTTCGCCGAAGCCGTGTTCGACAATCATGCCCAGTTCCCCCAGTCCGGCGATGGGCGCGCGCGCTTCCTGAGTGCAGGGATGGCGTACTTCAAGGCGCCAGCGAAAACCCCGGTTCCGATCGTGTCGGAAACGCTCGAGCTGCTCAGAGGTTGAGCCGTCGATCATGCTCCGCCGGATGCTGTCTCAAACCATCATTTCCATCGCGATCCTCGCCGCGATGTTGTTCGTGCCCGCCGGCACGCTCGACTGGCCGCAGGGCTGGGCTCTCATCGTCCTGTTTGTTGGCTGCAGCCAGGTAACCGGGTTGTGGTTGATGCGAACGGACCCCGCGCTCCTGGCGGCCAGAATGAAGTCACCCTTGAGCCGCGCGCAGAAGGGCAGCGACCGTGCGGTCATGGCCGCGATATTCGTGGTCTTCTGCCTCTGGTTGATGTTCATGCCCCTGGATGCGCGCCGCTTCGGTTGGACGCACACGCCGTCATGGGTGCAGGTGCTCGGGGCCTTTCTGATCCTGGTGGCCTACGTTGGCTGGGGGACTGTTCTGAAAGCCAACAGCTTTGCTGCCACGGAAATCCGTGTACAAAAGGAACGGGACCAGAAGGTCATCTCAGACGGCCCCTACGCCATTGTGCGACACCCCATGTATGCCTACGTAGTGCCCATGATGGTGGGCACGTCGTTTCTGCTGGGGTCGCTGTGGGGACTCCTGGGCATCGTGTTGATCTTGCCGCTGTTGGCTGCACGAGCCCTCGGCGAGGAGGCCATGCTCTTCGAGGGGCTGCCCGGTTACCGCGAATACTCCGAAAAGGTCCGATTCCGCCTGCTGCCCGGTCTCTGGTAATGAGTGCTGACGATCCGCGGCAGTTTGCATT
>DAITMW010000047.1:10273-12004 GCA_036834945.1 Steroidobacteraceae bacterium | reverse complement strand
CGTTGCTGAAGGACTGATGTTATAGTCCGGGAAACAGCCAACGACGGGGAGAACCGCATGAGGACCCTGACACCGCACCCCGCCACAGGAACCGGCAGACGACGATTCATCGGCTCCGCACTCGCCGCGGCAGCTACAGCGATCCTGCCAGGCCGCCGACTCTGGGCGGAGGCGGGTACCAGCGAAGCAGCCGCCGCCGCGATCGATGCGGTCACCTTGTCAGGTGAGGCCGTCGCACTTTCAGCGGCGGATGTGAAGGACCTTCGCGCCAGTCTGCGCGGCCAGTTGCTACTGGCGAATGACGAAGGCTATGACCAGGCACGCAGGCTCTGGAACGGTGCGTTCGATCGCCATCCGGCGCTCATTGCCCGTTGCGCGGGCGCCGCGGACGTCATCCAGGCCGTCAACTTCGCGCGCGCCCACAAGCTCCTGACCGCAGTGCACAGTGGAGGACACAGCATCTCCGGCCAGTCATCCTGCGATCGTGGCCTGATGATCGATCTGTCGCCGCTGAAAGGCATCCGGGTTGATCCCGATGCGAAGTCGGCGACCGCCCAGGCCGGCGTGCTGTTGGGTGAGTTCGACCGGGAATCACAAGCTTTCGGCCTGGCGACCCCGCTGGGTACCGCGGCCGACACCGGAATCGCCGGACTCACGCTGGGGGGAGGGCAGGGGCGCCTGGCCCGCAAGTTCGGACTCTCGTGCGACAACCTTCTCAGCGCCGACATCGTCACCGCGGACGGCAGGCTTCTGCATGCGAGCGAGCACGAGAACCCGGACCTGTTCTGGGGAATCCGCGGCGGTGGCGGAAACTTCGGAGTCGTGACGGCCTTCGAATACCGACTGCATCCGTTGGGGCCCAGGGTGTTGGCGGGTAACCGGGTCTATCCGTTCGCCCAGGCACGCAGCATTCTGCAGGCCCTGCGGGAGTTCTGCGAGAAAGCGCCCGACGAGATGACGATTTCGGCTTCGCTGGCGACGGCCCCTCCCGGAGTGCCCGCCGGGAGATATATTGCATACGAAGTCGTGTACTGCGGCACTCTGAGCGAGGGCGAGCGCTTGCTCGCGCCATTGCAGAAGTTGGGCAAACCGCTTTTCGACGACATCCGCGCCAAGCCATACACCCAGGCACAGTTGGGTTTGAGCGGCGCGAGTCCCGCACCGTTGCCGCCCGGGTTGAACGTTTACGTGAAGTCGGGCTTCCTGCGCACGTTGCCTGACAAGCTGCTCGAGACCTCCATCGAGCGCTTCAGCAACGCCCCGGCCTGGGTCGGTGTGTTCGGACTCGGGCAGCTGGGTGGCGCCATGGCGCGCGTCAAGCCGGAAGCCACGGCCTATTGGAACCGGCTGGCGCAGTACGACCTCATCCTGAACGGGTTCTGGGCGGACCGTACCCAGGACAAGCAGAACCTGCAGCAGGGACGGGCGCTGTGGGAGGTGTTCGAGCCTTTTACGGAGAACTACTACGTCAATACCGAGCCGTCGGCCGACGAGAAGCGCCTGCGTGCCACCTATGGGGACAACTACCCGCGCCTGGTGCAGCTGAAGAAAAAATTCGATCCCATGAACCTGTTCCGGCTGAATGCCAACATCAAGCCAACCTGAGGACCGTCGCCCGCTGGCGCGGGCTCACTCGGCGTACAACGCCCGCAGATCGACGTCCAACCGCGCCAGCCGGGCACGCAACTCCGGCCATTCCTCCTTGAGAAACTTCGCGCGCTCGCGCTTCAT
>DAITMW010000047.1:0-10173 GCA_036834945.1 Steroidobacteraceae bacterium | reverse complement strand
GCCCAGGCGACGATCCAGCCCCGCATCACCGCCTACCTCGATGCGGTCGAGGGAGGGCAGGTGGCGGAGAAGCTCGTCGAGGAAGGGGCGTTCGTCGAGCGCGGTGAGGTCATCGTGCGTCTGAAGAATACCAACTTGCAGCTCGAGGTCCTGGGGCGTCAGGCCCAGCTCATGGAGCAACTCGACCGCCTCAACTCGACGATGCTGTCGTTCCAACAGGCACGCCTCGGCCATGAGCGTGAGCTCATCGACGCCAGCTCCCAGGTCCGCCAGCTATCACAGCGGCTCGCGCGACGCCAGGCATTGGGCGTGGCCGGCGCGGTCCCGGCAGCTGAGCTCGAGGAGCTCCGCATCGACCTGGATCGCTATCGCAGCCTGGAGCAGAAAATGACCGAGGCACGCGACGTCGACCGGAAATTCCAGACCGAGCAGCTGGCGCAGTTGCGTGCTGCCATCAAGGCGACCCGGGACAACATCGCCATGGCGGGGGAGACCTTGCAGAGCCTCGCGGTGAAGGCGCCGATCAGCGGGCAGCTCTCCGCGTTGGATGCCGACCTGGGCGCGGCCAAAACCCCTGGCCAACGCATCGGCCAGATCGATGACGCCACCTCGTTCAAGGCCGAAGCGGCCGTCGACGAGTTCTACCTGGGACGGTTGGCGATCGGACAGACCGCCACGGCCGAAATCGACGGGCACGTCCAGCGGCTGGAGGTCGCGAAAGTCTACCCCCAGGTGCGCGACCGGCAGTTCAAGGTCGACCTGTTTTTCACCGGCCCCGCCCCGCAATCCTTGCGGCGCGGCCAGACCCTGCAGCTGCGACTGGAGATCGGCGCGGCTCACCGGAGCCTGGTAACAGCCAACGGCGCGTTCTACCAGGATACCGGTGGCGCCTGGGTGTTCGTACTGTCACCCTCCGGAGGCGATGCCGAGCGCCGCAACGTGCGTCTCGGCCGACACAATCCGGAGCAGGTCGAGGTGCTCGGCGGCCTGGTCGCCGGCGAGCGGATCATCACCTCCAGCTACGATACGTTACGGGCATTCGATCGCATCCATATCCGGGGCAACTCCAACTGAACTGCGGGAGAAGGGTCTTGATCACGCTCAGGAACGTCAGAAAGAACTACCGTGCCGACAATCTCGAGACCGCGGCCCTCGCCGACGTCAGCCTGCAGATCGACGCGGGTGAGTTTGTTGCCGTGATGGGCCCTTCGGGATGCGGCAAATCGACACTGCTCAACGTCCTGGGCATGATCGATTCGCCCACCTCCGGCGAGTACCTCTTCTGCGGCCAGGACGTCGCGCGCTGGCCGGAGAGCCGGCTCGTGGATGTGCGCAAACGCAATCTCGGTTTCATTTTCCAGAGCTTCAACCTCATCGAGGACCTCACTGTCTACGAGAACGTCGAGTTGCCGTTGCTGTACCAGAATGCTCCCCGCGCGCATCGCAAGGCGCGGGTACGTGAAGTGCTCGAGTTGGTTGACCTGTTGCCGCGTGCCCGGCACCGGCCGGCGCAACTCTCGGGCGGCCAACAACAGCGTGTCGCCGTCGCACGCGCGGTGGTCACCGATCCAAAGTTGATTCTTGCCGATGAGCCCACCGGCAACCTCGACACCCGCAATGGCGAGGAGGTCATGGGAATGCTGGACATCCTCAATCAACAGGGTGCGACCGTGCTGATGGTGACCCACTCCCATGAGCACGCGGCGCGCGCCCAGCGGATCGTGAGCATGGTGGACGGCCGCATCGCGACGCAAACCCACGTCGCTGCAAGGGCGGGCGCCTCGGAGGCGGCCAGTGCTTAAACACTACCTCGTCCAGGCTCTGCGCAGCTTCTGGCGCTTCAGGGTCACGACCCTGGTGAATCTCATCGGCCTGTCGCTCGCGCTGGTGTGTTTCATCGCGACCTACCTGTTCCTGGATAGTCTGTTGAAGAGCGGCGACGCCGAGTTCAAGAACTCGGGACGTACGTACGTGCTCACGCAGGAGCTTTGGAGCACGCCCACGAGCCGGATGATTCCCGCCTTTCCCATGGCGGCCCCTGGCACGGCCAAATACCTGCGCACCGATCTCCCGGGACTGGAAGTCGTCGCACGAGCGGCGAGTCGTGGGGAGATCGCGGCGGCCACGGATGATCGCAGTGCTTTCCTGTTTGCCGCCGTGGTGGACCCCGAGTTTCTCGAGATTTTTGATTTCAAGACAATCGAGGGCGACTTGCACGATGCGCTGTCCTCAACGCGCAGCGCTGTCATCACTGAAGGCGGAGCCATGCGCCTGTTTGGTACGACAAACGTGGCGGGGCGATCGTTACTGTTGCAGAGCCGCGTGCAAGTCACGATTGCCGCCGTGATTCGTGCGCCTCCTGCAAGCGCGCACATGGGGGATGATCCCAAGGCGCTGCTGCGCTTCGACCTGCTCCTGCCGATGGACTTTCTCAAGGTATCCCCGGGCGGTTGGGCCGACAATCCGGATGCGGAGGAGTGGGGTAACGATTCGTACTGGACGTATGTTCTCCTGCCCGCCGACGGCAGTGTCTCACCTGCGCAGCTTCGAGAGACATTGCGGGAGTTTCCGCAGCGCCACGTGCCCAAAACCGAAATGATCAGCGTGTTTGGCGCCATTCCCCTGCAGCGCCTCAGGCTGTCCTGGCTCGAGTCCGCGGCAGGCAACGGCAGCGTTCGCTTCACGACGGCCCCCTTTCTCCTCGATGCGCTCATCCTCGCCATTGCCTGTTTGAACTACGCGAATCTCACGGTTGCGGTGGCTACGACACGCGCCCGGGAGATCGGCATGCGCAAGGTGCTGGGCGCCGGCCAACCCCACCTGGTGCGCCAATATCTGCTGGAAGCCGCGCTCCTCGGAGGGGCCGCTCTCGTTCTCGTGCTCGTCGGCACCGCGCTGGCCGTTCCTGCGATCAACCGGCTGTTTGGAGTCGAATTCCATCTGGCATCCTTGTTACATCCGGCATTGTGGGCGCTCGTCGTCCTGCTGCTGGCTTTCATCAGTCTCGCTGGAGGCGCCTATCCCGCGTTGGTCCTCGCGAGGGTGCGCCCGGTGGACGCGCTGCGCGCCGGGAGTGTGCGAACGGGGCCGCGTTTCGTGCCAACGGTTCTGGTGGGTGTCCAGTTTGCCGCGGCGAGCTTTCTGTTGGTCGTGGCACTATTGATGTCGGTGCAGAACCGTCTCATGCAGCGGATCGCCCTGCATCCCGATCACGATCCCGTGGTCGCGATCAGCAATGACATCCGGGAGTTCGGCGGGCAGTTCGAGGACCTGCGTAACGAGTTGTCGCGTGATCCGCGCGTCAAGGCGGTTTCGGGCGTCTTCAACCTGCCGTGGCAGATCGGCGGTCCGCACCAGCACATCCGCCGCAGTCCGAGCTCCCCGGCCGTTTCGGTGGCGATGCTGAACTTCACCACTTACGACCTGCCCGCGACGCTCGGGCTCAACGTCATCGCGGGCAGAGACTTCGATCGTAGTCACAGCGATCCGGTATTCGACTGGAACCCAGATGCCGTGCCGGGAGTGACCGCGACCCTCATCGACAGGGCGCTGTTGCAGGAGATCGGCTGGACCCGTCCCGAACAGGCTGTCGATCAGATGATCTACATCGCCGCGCCCTGGGACATCACCGTTCCGGACCGGAGACTGCACGTCGTGGGCGTCGTGGACAACGGCTTCCCGCGGCTCGTCGGCCCCAACTCAGACGCGAATCTTTACGTTTTGTCTCCTGCGGGAATCACGACTCCACTGGTGCGTATCTCGCGTGATGACATTCCCGGTGCCCTCGCACACATCGACGCCGTCTGGAAGCAGCTGGTGCCGAAAGTCCCGATCCGCCGTGTCTTCACGGACGAATTGTTCAACCAGGCATACGAGATCTATTCCAACATCAGCGGAGTTCTGACGGGCCTGTGTGGGTTCGCCTTCGTCATCGCGATCATGGGATTGATCGGCATGGCCGTCCACATCACGAGCCGGCGCCTGCGCGAGATCGGCATCCGCAAGACACTGGGGGCGAGCGCTCGCGGCGTCGTGCTCATGCTGCTGCGGGACTTCTCGAAGCCGGTGCTGATCGCGAACCTGGTTGCATGGCCCTTCGCCTTTTTCGCGGGGCGCATGTATTTCAATCTGTTCACACAGCGCGCCACCATGACACCGTGGCCGTTCGTGACGAGCCTGGCGGTCACGGTCGCCGTCGCATGGTTGGCGGTCGGCGCGCAGGCATCGCGCGCCGCCGCAGTGAAACCCGCGAGCGTGTTACATGCCGACTGAGAGCTACTCCGGCTTGCTCTCGGTGTTGGGGTTGTAGTGCAGGGCGGCCGGATCCTTGGCCACACTGTCCCAGTGCTCGGCGATCTTGCCGTTCTCGATCCGGAACATGTCGAAGTGGGTGCCGGCGTATTTGTGACCGGGGTTTTCCGGATCGGGCGAATAACTCACCGTGGCCAGCATCACGAGATCGCCTTCCGCCATGATGGCGATGACCGGAAAGTGGATGTTGGGCTCGATCGGTTTCACCGGCCGCGTCTTCTTCATGTAGGCGACCATGGCGTCACGCCCGGTGGGCACGTTCGGGTTGTGCTGAATGTAACTTGCGGTGAAATATTTGGGCGCCAACTCGGTATGCGCACCCTGGACGATGGCGCGCCACATGTCGAAGACCAGTTTCTTGTTGGCGGCCAGCTTCGGATCCTGGCTCTGCAGGAGCGCCGCCTGGTCCGGAGCGGCGGTCGGCGGCACCTGGGCGTGAGCCACTCCCGCCCACGCCACCGCCAGGCCCCAGCCCATCACTGTCGTTCTGAATCTCACAAAACACCCCCAAACGCCTTTTTTTGAGCGCCGGGTAGGGTAACCGAACGTCAGGCGCAGCGGAAAGCTCCGGGTGGAATGCCGACCAACTCGTGAAACCGGCGCGAGAAATGGCTCTGGTCCGCGAATCCGCTGGTGAGTGCGATCTCGGTCAGCGGCAGATCGGTGGTGGCGAGCAGCTCGCGCGCCTTCATGACCCGGCACTGCACCACGTAGCGGTGGGGCGTCAGTCCAACCGATTTGTAGAAGCAGCGGGTGAAGTGGGAGGCCGACATACGCACCACGGTTGCCAGCTCCTGCACGTCCAGTGGGCAGTCGAGATGGCTGTCGATATATTCCTCGACTCGCTTGAGAGCCTGGCGGGACAGGCCGCGGGGCTCGCGGTACTCTCCCGACATCGCCTTCAGGTGGTTGAGGAGGTCCAGGCGCGGCCTTGCGTGCAATACCGCCCTGGCATCGTAGCGCGGCTCCAATGCACCAATGTTGGGCGGAGTGACGATTGCGATCCAGGCTTCCGCATCGGTCGATGCCATCAGGGTGGCCGGCACGTCACAAGGACTGCGCCGCCGGAAGAGAGTGGCGCTCGACTGAAACAGCGTGGCCAGGGCGAGCTGCGGCTCGAACCGCCGACCGCGCGCCTCGATGTATCGCCGGGCCTGCCGATCGGCTCCCAACAGGTGCTGCTCGCGATCAACCGCCAGCAATATGGGCTTGCCGGGCACGCTGCGCGGTGTGGCGGCAATGACCCAATGCCTGCTGTAGGTGAGCCGGAACCAACGTTCCGTTATGGCCCGGGCCGCGCTATCGAGCAATGCGCTCAACACCGGGTCCGCGCGGTCACTCACCCCTTGAACGATGGCCAGGGAGGCGAGCAGCCGGCCCTGTACGTCATATATCGGGGCCGCGGGCGCGTCCTCGATCGAGTCGACCGCCGCGGCCTGCAGGGGCAGCACCACACCATCAACCCCCTTCAGGAGTACCGTACCCCGGTGGGGGTGCAGAATCTCGGTCAGACGGACAAAGTCCTCCTGCGCGCTTGCGAAGAGGCGCTGCGTCGGCGAGAGCTGCTGGTTGATCTCGCGGACCCCTGTATCCCCGGAAGGCATGTGAGGCTCCTTGTCGAAGGCACCCGGCTCGGTGAAGGATCACACCTCAAGACATGCAAGCGCGTCGATTGCACCATGGTGTTGGTGTGCCGCATCCTGCGGCCAAGCTGAAGGCGCACAGCCGCCTGCATCCTCATTCGAGCCGTAATACAACAACCGACTTCGCGGGGAGTGTCAGCGACACGGTGCTCCCCTGGAGCGAAGCACCGGAGAAAGCAGAGGGGTGGACTGCGTCCGGAGCCTCGAAGGTATTGCGCGCATCCATGGCCGAAGCCGTCAGGATCTCGCCGCTCACCCGTTTCGGCTTTGCTCCGGGGATCGATATGGAGAGCGCCTGGGTCCTTTTCGGGTCCACGTTCGCAAGAGCCATCAGAACGGCTCCATCCGCTGCGCGTGCGGCTGACATGCTGATCGCGGGGACGGAGACGCCACCGAGCCCGTAGACCGGACTCTGGAGTTCCGTCGGCAGGAGGGTGGCGTCCTGGAACGGCCTGAACATGTGGAACACGTGATAGGTGGGCGTCAGGATCATCTGCGATCCCCTGGTGAGGATCATGGCCTGCAGTACGTTGACCATCTGCGCGATATTGGCCAGGCGCACCCGATCGGCGTGATGCTGGAAGACGTTCAAGGTGGCGGCGGCAACGACCGCGTCGCGCAGGGTGTTCTGCTGATACAGGAAGCCCGGCTCGCGGCCCGGCTCCGGGTCGTACCAGGTGCCCCACTCATCCACGGCGAACGCGACTTTCTTGTCCGGGTCGTACTTGTCCAGGATCGCACTGTTGCGAGTGATGTAGTCGTCCAACTTCAAAGCATGGGCGACGGTGGCGATCCATTGATCCTCACCGAACCCCGTGGCAGGCCCCTTCGATTGGAAGTGCCCGCTCGGAATCGTGTAGTAGTGGAAGCTGATTGCCCCCATCTCCGGTTGCCCGTCGTGGCGTGCCTTGGAGATGAGCGCTTCGGTCCAGCTCGTGTCCTCATCGTTGCCCCCGCTCGCCACGACGATGGGCCGTGCGTCCTGCGGCGCCTTCAGGAAGGTCGCCGCCTGGCGAAACTGGTTGACGTAGAAATCCGGTGTCATGTTGCCGCCGCAACCCCAGGTCTCGTTGCCGACCGCGAAATAGGCGATTTTCCAGGGAGCGGAATGGCCGTTGCGGGCGCGCTCCGCCGTCAGTGACGTGGCCTTGTCGGATGTCATGTACTGCAGCCATTCGGCCATCTCACGGGGCGAGCCCGTGCCCACGTTGCCGTTGATGTACGCGTCGGCGCCGATGAGTTGGGCAAATTCGAGGAACTCGTGTGTGCCGAAGGCATTGGTCTCCGGAACACCGCCCCAGTTGGTGTTGAGCGTCACCGGGCGGGATGCACGGGGACCGATGCCGTCGCGCCAATGGTACTCGTCCGCAAAGCAACCTCCCGGCCAACGCACTACCGGCACGTGCAGCTCGCGCAGAGCCCGGACGACATCCGTGCGAAAGCCATGCTGGTTGGGGATGGGAGAGTCCTCTCCTACCCACACACCTTCATAGATTCCGCGTCCCAGGTGTTCGGCGAACTGACCGTAGATGTGCCGATCGATGCGGGCGCCGGGCTGATCGGCGTGTATCACGACCGTCGTGGCCGCGATGGAGCGCTGCGCAACGAGGGCTAAGGCGAGCAGCGCAGCTGCGCGGCCGAGCATTCCAAGGTGCATTGATAACTCCTGCATGAAGGCCGGGGCGAATTGTCGTCCGTCCAGTCCGGCGGCGCCATGCGGAGCGTCGGCCGGCGGAAAATCCGTCCCTTGCGTCACTCGGATCTGGTTCTGCTATAACTCAGACAATAAGCCACCGGCGTCGCGCGAGCAAGGCGGAGACGCCGCCATTCAGGCTCGTGGGCTGAAATATTGTCCGAGTTATCGTACGATCGGGCCTGCCACCACACCGTGGTTCGAAGGACTGCCATGCCGTTACGATTGGTCCAACTCCTCGATTCCCAGGGGGCGCGACTCGTTGCCGCCGCCACTGATGCCGCGGGCACACGCGGCCGCCGGGTGCTCGGCGCAACGAGCGTCTTCGCCCTGGCGAGCGCTGCGATCGCGGCACGGTCCACTTTGGCCGAAACGCTCGACTCACAGGGTTATGGCGAGGAGATCGACCTCGAAGGGGCACTGCGCGCGGGCCGGATCCTGGCGCCCATCGACCACCCCAACGCCGCCTGTACCTTCCTGACGGGGACCGGACTCACGCACCTGGGCTCCGCCGACGCGCGTGACCGCATGCATGCCAAGGCTCATTCGGCCGATGCTTCCGACTCCATGAAGATGTTCCGCATGGGCCTGGAGGGTGGCAAACCGGCGTCCGGCGCCGTCGGTGTGCAGCCGGAGTGGTTCTACAAAGGCGACGGCCGCAGTGTCGTAGGCCCCGAGCAGCCGCTGCCATCACCGGATTTCGCGCTGGATGCCGGCGAGGAGCCCGAGCTCGCCGGGATCTATCTCATCGGCCCGGACGGCACTCCCTATCGCCTCGGCTACACCCTGGCGAATGAATTCTCCGATCACGTGACCGAGCGCACCAACTACCTGTACCTGGCTCATTCGAAGCTGCGGCCTGCAGCCCTCGGACCCGAGCTCCTGGTAGGGGAGCTGCCCGCGGACATCCGTGGGACGGTACGTGTCAGGCGAGCCGGGCAGACGCTCTGGGAGAAGCCTTTCCTGACGGGCGAGGCCAACATGTCGCATCACCTGGCCAACCTGGAGCACCATCATTTCAAGTACGAGCTGTTCCGCAGGCCAGGCGATCTGCACGTGCACTTCTTCGGCACGGCGACGCTGTCGTTTGCTGATGGGATCAAGGCGAGCGACGGCGACGTCTTCGAAATCGAAGCCCCGCCTTTCACACTCCCGCTGCGCAATCCTTTGAAGACAGTACCCGCGCCCCCGGCACGGGTGCGTCCTCTTTAGGGGAGGGTCCGCAAGGGGGAAAGCCGGTGCGACCGCGTATCACGAGCGACACTCGAACCCGATGGGTTGCAGGAATATATGTCGCTACGAAACAAGGTCGCCTCCCTGGTGCTGTCTTTTGCGCTGGTCATCCTCGCCGCTTGCGGCGGATCCGACAATCCGGATAATCCCGCGACACCGCCTCCCAGCGGGTCCTTCAATAACAGCAACCTGAACGGGACTTATGTATTCTCGTTCACCGGCTACGACCGGACCAACTTCAATTCCAGCTTTTTCGCCGTCGCCGGCACCCTGACGGCCAACGGCAGTGGCAGTTTCACTGCCGGCACCATCGATGTGGACGACCCGGCATTGGGTGCGGCGCTGCAGACCGGTTACGTGTTCAGTCATCTCCCGGTCTCGGGAAGTTACAGCGTCACGGCGGACGGCCGCGGCAGCGGCAGCATTACCGTGACCATCAACGGATCCCAGGTCGAGTTCGGTCTCGACTTCGTGCTGACCTCCGGCTCACACGGTCTCATCAGTCGCTTCGACTCCAACGGCTCGGGCAGCGGCTCGATCGACTTACAAACTGCCAACATCCCGCAGGCCGCGCTGCAGGGGTCGTATTCGTTCGGCTTTTCCGGCGCGGATTCGACTGTCGAGAACTGGCTCGCGACCGTGGGCTCGTTCACGCTGGACGGCAGCGGCAACATCACGGCCGGACAGCAGGATTTCAGCGACAATGGCAGTTCGGTCAACCTGCAGGCGCTGTCCCTGCAGGGCTCGGTGCTGACCGGATCGCCGGCCGCGGCGCAATTGATCACCACCGCCGCGGGTCTCGGGACTCTGCGCTTCGACGCCTGGGTCATTGACGCGACCCACATCAAATTCATCGAGACGGATTCGATCGCCTATCTCGAAGGCGACGCCTACGTCGCGACAGGCGCCACCGCCTTTCCTTCCGGAACACTCGTACTGACCCTGGCCGGCGCGGATTCGGCGCTCGGGTCGTTCGTGAGTGGCGGCTTGCTGACTTCCGACGGCTCGAGCCTGATCACGGGCGGCCTCGAGGATATCAACGACGAGGGCTATGTCGCGCAGGCACCCAGCATCGGCGGCTCTTACACCTCGAACGGGGCTCGTACACAGCTCACGCTGAATGGAATCTACAACGGCGGCTGGACGAACAACTATGCGACGGCGGGCAACTACACCTTCGCTGCCTATCCGTACGTCGGGGGAGTCATGCTGCTCGAGATCGACAACGGGGCCGGCTCGACGCCCGGAATCGCGGGTGGAAATCTCTACGTCCAGTCAGCAACGACGCTGAGC
>DAITMW010000046.1:23298-32353 GCA_036834945.1 Steroidobacteraceae bacterium | reverse complement strand
AGCGCAGCGGAGGGAATCCCGACAACCGGAGCGCAGCGGAGGGAATCCCGAGAAGCACCGGCGGTGCGACGCGGGAGAAGCGCCGGCGGTGCGACGCGGGAGAAGCACCGGCGGTGCGACGCGGGAGAAGCGCCAGCGGCGCGACGCGGGACAACAGGGTGAGCACATACAGGGCCGGATTGCGGCGTGTCATGAGGGAATCCTCCCGATAGGGGCGCCGGGGTACCTTACCGCAAGCCCGGCGAAGGGGGCTTCGGGGCTGGATGCATTCAGTGGGAACGCGCCACGGTGTGGCCATTGACTTCGGCCCGGCGGCTCATCCACGATGATTGAATGACGAACGGCCAGCCCATCACGGCCCCCCGCGTGGCGCGGAAGCTCCTCGGGCTCATCGACCTCACGAGCCTCAATGCCACCGACACCGCGGATACGGTCCGCACCCTTGCCGCTTCCGCGGCAACACCGGCCGGGCGCGTTGCCGCGTTGTGCATCTGGGCCCGGTTCATCCCTGCCGCCCGCGCCGCCCTGGACGGTACCGGTGTACCGGTCGCGGTCGTTGCCAACTTCCCGGCCGGTGAAAGCAATATCGAAGCCGCGGCGGGCGAGACCGCTACGGCCGTGAGCGATGGCGCCGACGAAGTGGACGTGGTGTTTCCCTATCACGCGCTGCTTTCCGGGGACGAGCGGACAGGGGTCGAGCTGGTGCGGTCCTGCCGTGCAGCCTGCGGTCCCAAGGCGATTCTCAAGGTTATTCTGGAGACCGGGCAGCTCGGCTCGGTCGAGCGTATCCGCCGTGCATCCGAGCTCGCGATCGAGGGTGGGGCCCACTTTCTCAAGACCTCCACAGGGAAGACCCAACCCGGCGCCACCCTACAGGCGGCGGAAGTCATGATCGATGCGATCGCGGCCGCGAGAGCTCGCGGCGTCACTGTTGGGTTCAAGGCGTCTGGAGGCGTGAGCACGATTGCCGACGCGAACGCTTACCTCGAGTTATATGAGAGCCGGCTCGGAGCCGGTAGCGCGACAGCCGCGACGTTCCGTATCGGTACGTCGTCTTTGATGAAACCGGTACTGGCCGCATTGCGCTGAAGGCAGGTATGCCACCACCCAGCAACCCGGATTATCCGCGTGACCTGGTGGGATACGGCAGGCACCCTCCTCATCCACGGTGGCCCAAGGGCGCGCGCATCGCCGTGCAGTTCGTTCTGAACTACGAGGAAGGCGCGGAGAATTCCGTGCTCGATGGCGACCCGGCCTCGGAGACTTTCCTGTCCGAGATCGTCAACGCCCAGGCTTTCCCCATGCGTCACATGAGCATGGAGTCGCTCTATGAGTATGGCTCGCGTGCCGGTGTGTGGCGGGTGTTGCGGACTTTCGAGCGTCGCCGCTTACCTTTGACCATCTTTGCCGTCGCCACCGCCATTCGGCGCAACCCCGAGGTCGCGGCCGCTTTCAGGGAGTTGGGCCACGAGATCGCCTGTCATGGGTTACGTTGGATCAGCTATCAGCTCATCGACGAGGCGACCGAGCGCGCGGACATGGCGACCGCGATCGCGCTTCTGCGGGACACGTTCGGTGCCCCTCCCCTGGGTTGGTACACCGGCCGGGATAGCCCCAACACCCGGCGCCTGCTCGTGGAGCATGGCGGACTGCTTTACGACTCCGATTCGTACTCCGATGACCTGCCGTATTGGACCACGGTCGTTGCTTGTAACGGCGGCGAGCCGCGCGAAGTGCCGCATCTCGTGGTTCCCTACACGCTCGATACCAACGACATGCGTTTCGCCACCGTGCAAGGCTTCAACTCGGGCACGCAGTTCTTCGATTATCTCAAGGCGGCGTTCGATTCTCTCTATCGTGAAGGCGATCCAGATGGATTGAACGCGCCCAAGATGCTGTCTGTCGGTCTGCACTGCCGCCTCATCGGGCGGCCCGGGCGGATCGATGCCCTGGAGCGGTTTCTCGATTACGTGCAACAGCACCCGCAGGTCTGGATCTGCCGCCGGGTGGAGATCGCGCAGCATTGGATCACGACGCATCCTCATCAGAATCCTGAAGGCGGCTGATTGTCGACCATGGTCAACACGATCGATACGGAACCGTTCAAGCACTACACGAACGTTGCCGATGAGCGGCTCGGCGCGCTGGCATTGTTTGCGAGCGACGAGTTTTTCGCCGCCAAGGAGCGGATGTTGCAAGCCGGGGAGCCGGAATGGCGTGCCGGTGTGTACGATGCGCACGGTAAGTGGATGGATGGTTGGGAGTCGCGGCGGCGACGCGACGCGGGGCACGATTACTGTGTCGTGAGGCTCGGGGCGGCGGCGACGATCGCGGTGCTCGAGATCGATACCCGGCACTTTACGGGGAACTATCCGCCGTTTGCGTCGGTGGAAGCTTGCCGTGTTGCCGGGGATCCGGATGGCAACACGTCATGGAGTGCGTTGCTGCCGCAGGTGGCGGTCTCTGGGAATCAGCGCAATTTCTTTCGCGTGGAGTCCGCGCAGGTGTGGACTCACCTGAAACTCAACATCTTTCCGGACGGTGGGGTGGCGAGGTTCAGGGCTTATGGGATTGTGCAGTACGACTGGACAGGCGCGGCGCCTGATGGGCCGGTGGATCTCGTCGCGGCGCTCCACGGCGGCCGGGCTTTGGCCTGTAGTGACGAGCACTACGGGTCGATGCACAACGTGTTGTTGCCGGGGCGTGGGAAGAGCATGGCCGACGGATGGGAGACTCGACGGCGGCGGGAGCCGGGTTATGACTGGGTGATTCTGCAGCTTGGCATGCCGGGTCGGATCAGCGCCGTCGAGATCGATACGGCGCATTTCAAGGGGAACTTCCCGCACCAGGTGTCGGTTCAGGGGACCTTGTTGCAGGGACGCGCGGACGGTCACGTAGTGAGCCAGTCACTGTACTGGCCGACGCTGCTGGAGCCGCGGTTTTTGCGTGCTGACAGTGAGCATCGCTTTCAGGAAGAGGTGCGCGATCATGGGGTGGTGTCACATGTGCGCGTGAATATTCATCCGGACGGGGGGTTGAGTCGCGTCAGGTTGTTGGGGGTGCCCCAGGGGGCATCGGGGTTCTCCCATGGGTCTGAAAGCTGAGCCTCTGACATCGGATGCATTCGCGCCGTTCGGCGATGTCATCGAGGTTGCGGGACGCACACCGCGGCTGATCAACGAGGGCACTTGCGAGCGTTTCGACGATCTGGCGCCGGTTGACGTGCTGGCGGACGGTGGGCGGCCGTTGATCAGCATCTTCAAGGCGGTTCCTCGGGAGTTGCCCTTCGAGGTCAGGGTGTTGGAACGGCATCCGCTCTCGAGTCAGGCGTTTTTTCCGCTCGATGGCGTGCCGTTTCTCGTGGTTGTGGCCGAGGCCGGCGGCGCGGCGGATGCGCCGTGGGGCACTCGCATCCGCGCCTTTCGAGCGTCGGGTGAGCAGGGTGTCAGCTATCGGCGGAACACGTGGCATCACGCGCTGTTGGCGATCGGTCAGACTTCCCGGTTTCTTGTCGTGGATCGTGGAGGACCGGGTGAGAACTGCGATGAGGTGGTCGTTGATCCCCCGGTCGTCGTGACCTTCCTCTAGGTCGTGACCTTGCTCCAGTCATCATGGCCTGACTGCTGCCGAGCAGGAGTCAGGCCATATCAGAAGTGATAGGCCAGTCCTGCGCCGAAGACGGCCTGGCGGCGCTGCTCCACGATCGGGCTGTTCGCGTCGTCTCCCACGATGTCCTTGAAGCTCACCAGTGCTCGCATCAGCAGGTGTTGTGAGAAGAAGTGCGTCACGGTGCCGTGGATGCCGATGTCCTTTACGCCACCTCGTGGGGTGAAGATCGGGAGTCCGGAGTCCAGCGACTGAGTGGGTGTGACGCCGAACCAGGTCTGGTTGTATTCGGAGTTGGCGAATTCGAAGTCAGGGCCGAACGAGAGGAGTGTTCGCGTGCGGGGTAGCGGGATCCGGTAGTCGAGATGGGCCAGGCCGGTGAGTCCGTTACCGCTGTGGGTGATGGACTGTCTGACGGTGGCGCCGATGTCGAGGCGCCCGAGGCGATAGCTCGCGAAGATGCCACCGGTCAGGCTGGGGTGGATGTCGCCCAGGCCGTCGAGGTGGGGGTCGGCGTTTTCCCTGCGGCCGCCTTCGAAGCCCAGGACGGGGCCCACCCGGAAGTGGGCGGTGTTGATGGCGTTGAGGCCCAGGCCGTTGATGCCCAGGAAGAGGGTTTTGCCGTAGAGGATTTCGATCAGGGGAGTGAGGCGGGCGCGGTCGGTGTTGGCGCCGGGGAATCTCGGGCCGGCGCCGATGCCGCCGCCGAGGGTGATGCTCCATGCGCCGGGGGTTGGTTGGGGAGCCAGGCCTGTTTGCTCCAGGGCCTGCTCCTGGAGTGTTTGGGCGGCTGCAGGATGCGGGACGCAGGCGGCGCCGGCGATCGCCAGGGCGAGCAGGCGCGAGGCGAGCGGGAAGCGAGCAGGGGCGTGCTGGGACGCACGGGCGGAGTCGGGCGCGCGGGCGAAGTCAGCCGCACCGGCGGAGTCGGGCGCACCGGCGGAGTCGGGCGCACCGGCGGAGTCAGCCGCACGGGCGGAGTCAGCCGCACGGGCGGAGTCAGCCGCACGAGCGAAGTCAGGCGCACGGGACGGTGTCAGGATCACGAGCCGCTCCAATCTTTACGGTCGAGGTAGCCTTTCTGGCCGTGGTCCATTTTGGCGAAGCGTTTCTGGAGGCGATCGGCCTGCTCTTCCGGGCTGAGTTGTTTGAACTTGCGGGCGATGCGGCCGTTGGCGCTCGAGAGGCGGCTGGTGACGTAGTCTTTGTATTCCTGCAGGGTTACGTGGCCGTCGTGGTTGGCGTCGGCGTCGTCGAAGTTGCCTTTCATCTGAGCTTGGGCGGCGCAGGCGCCCATGAGCCCGAGGACCGCGACCAAGGCCGCGGAGCGGGCGAGCCGGTTTTTGGGGAATCGATACATTGCAGTCTCCTGGTGCGCGGGCGCGATGGGGTATCGCGAGTGAGTTACCGCGCTCTGCCTGTGATACGAGGAGGGGGCGGAATCCCCCCAACTGTTGATTTGAGCGGTGTCGCTACGGGCCGGGCCACGGGTCGGCGATGGCCAGGTTCCGGTAGCCGTCACTGTTGACGTCGGCGACGGCGACCAGGTGGGCGCCGACGAACCAGCTGCAGTAGTCCTCGTCGCAATCTACGTAGTAACCCTCATCGCCACCGCCGCAGGCCGCCAGGGCGATCAGGAGAGCGGGTACCGCCAGGCGGTACAGCGCGTCCTTCACATGCAACATGAGATCTCCACGGGTGCCGCGGATGGCTGCGGCTTCGATTGTTCATTGATACGGTGGCCCGTCGCGGTTCCCCCTTGCTTTCGGGGACGGCCGCAGGCACGGTGACGGCCCGAATGCCCAGTGGGCCGGCCCGACAGGCCAGCCCGATGGGTCCCGCAAGGAGCCAAGTGCCATGTTCAGGTTCATCAATCGCCGGGAGATGATCATCGGTACCGGTACGACACTCGTGTCGCTCACTGTCCGGGGTACGCCCGGACCGGCGGCTTCCATTCCCGCGGCACCGGTCGCGCGGGTCGAGGTCGTCAAGGACACGTACTTCGGCGAGACGCTCGAGGATCCGTATCGCTGGATGGAGAACGACAAGGATCCGGACTGGCTGCCGTTCCTGAAGGGGCAGAACGACCATACCCGCGCGGTGCTGAATACAATTCCCGGTCGCGATGCGCTGCTGCGGCGGATTCAGCAGCTCTCGGGCGACACGGCGAGCACACGTGCCGTGCAACGCGCCGGCGGGAAGTTGTTCTATGAGCAGCGGCCGGCCAACGCCGATAACTTCAAACTGTTTGTCCGGGAGAACGGTAAGAGCCGTGTCCTGATCGACCCCACGGCGTTGGGGCACGCGGCGGGCGCGGGGCACTACTCTCTCGACTGGTGGACTGCCTCGCCTGATGGGCTGCAGATCGCTTATGGCTTGTCCAAGGACGGCAGTGAGGACTCCGTGCTGCACGTCATGCGGGTTGCCGATGGGCGCGATCTCCCGGACACGATACCCAACACCGAGAATGCCGAGCCGCAATGGCTCGATGATGGCAGTGGCTTTTTCTACAACCAGTTGACGGGTGCTGTCGGCACTCCCGACCGTTATCTCGATAGCGTCGCACGCTTTCATCGGATGGGCACCGAGCCGGGCTCCGATCCGATCGTCATGAAGCGCGGCCTGAGCGCCAGTGTGGTCTACGATCGCATCCAGGGGCCCTTCATCCGCACGTTCGTCGGAGCGCACCACGCTTTGCTCATCCTGGCCGACGTGCGCCGGGAGCATCGCGTGTTGATTGCGCCGCTCGCGGAGATCATTGCGGGCAAAGCCCAATGGACCCCCGTCGCCGGTTTCGAAGACGAGGTGACGGATTTCGAGATCGACGGGCAGGATCTTTACCTCCTCGCGAATAAGGGTGCGCCGCGGGGGCGCATCCTGCGGACTTCCGTGCTCTCACCGTCTCTGCAGTCCGCCAAAGAAGTAGTCCCGCAGAGCTCACGGGTGATCGAGACGATCGCGCTGGCCAGCGACGGGCTGTATCTCCAGCTCATGGACGGTGGCATCAGCCGCCTGGAGAAAATGACAAAGGACGGGCACGTGCAGGAAATTGCACTGCCCTTCGATGGCACCCTTGCCGCGCTCGAGACCGCGCATCGCGAGGAAGGCGCGATGTTTGCCTTGCAAGGTTGGCTGACGCCTTCGGACATCTGGGCAGCCGACGCCAAGGGAAAACTGCGGCAGACCGGGCTCACGCCCAAGCCGGCGATCGACGTCAGCAGTTACGAGACCGTGCGCGCGTTCGCGACAGCGAAGGACGGCACGCGGATTCCGTATTCACTCATCTATAAGAAGGGACTCGAGCTCGATGGGAGTCATCCGGCGTGGATCAGCGCGTATGGGTCGTACGGAATTCCGGGCTATACGCCCGCATTCGCGGGACGCAGCCTTGCGCTCATCGACGCCGGGTTCATCGTTGGTTATGCCAGCGTGCGCGGCGGCGGAGAATACGGGCGCGAATGGCACAAGGCCGGGCAGCTGGCCAACAAACCTAACACCTGGCGTGATCTGATCGCGGTTTGTGAAGAACTGTGCGCGCGCAAGTATACTTCCCCCTCGCGACTCGCGATCGGAGGGCGCTCTGCGGGAGGGATAACGGTAGGCCGCGCGATGACGGAACGGCCGGATCTATTTGCCGCGGTGATCGACGGTGTGGGTTGGTCGAATCCCCTGCGGTATGTCGCGGAGCAGAACGGCTATGGCGAGGAGCCCGAATGGGGCGCTATCTCCGAGGAGTCGGGCTACCGCGCCTTGAAGATGATCGACAGCTACCACGCGGTGAAGAATGGAACCGCGTTTCCCGCGGTTCTGCTCACTACGGGTGTGACTGATCCACGGGTCGCTCCATTCCATGTAGCCAAGATGACCGCGCGGCTGCAGGTGGCCAGCAAATCAGGAAAGCCCATTCTGTTGCGGGTCGATTACGATGCGGGGCATGGTATCGGCTCGACTCGCGCGCAGCAGGACCGCGAAGCGGCGGATACTTATGCGTTTCTGCTCTGGCAAACAGGAGTCGCGGGCTATCAGCCGAAGGAATCGGCGGACACGCTTCCGACCGGCGCGCAGCGCCGCTAGATTTAGTGGGTCGTCGCGACCCGCAGGAAAGGTGGGCGCAGCCCTTTATGAGAATCGCTACTTTCAACGTCAACAGTATCAATGCACGGCTGCCGAATCTGTTGCGCTGGCTCGCGGAGACCGCTCCGGATGTGGTTTGTCTGCAAGAGCTCAAGGCTCCGCAGGAGAAATTTCCGGAGGGCGCGCTGCGGGACGCCGGCTACGGGGTCATCTGGCACGGGCAGAAGAGTTATAACGGTGTTGCCATTCTCTCGCGGGGTGAGGATCCGGTCGAAGTAGGCCGTGCGCTACCGGGCGACCCGGACGACCTCCACAGCCGTTATCTGGAGGCGATGACCCATGGGCTCCTGATAGGTTGTCTCTATCTGCCGAACGGCAACCCGGCACCGGGGCCGAAGTTCGATTACAAGTTGCGCTGGCTGGACCGGCTGCAGGTGCACGCCGCGGGACTCGTCTCGCGCGACACGCCGGTTATTCTCGCGGGTGACTACAACATCATTCCCACCGAGCGCGACGTCTATAAGCCGGAGCGATGGGTGGATGACGCGTTGTTCCGAGTGGAGGTCCGGGAAGCGTTCCAGCGGCTCGAGAAGCAGGGCTGGATCGATGCCGTGCGGCAGCTCCATCCCGATGCGCAGATCTATACATTCTGGGATTATTTTCGCAATGCGTTCGGCCGCGATGCCGGGTTGCGCATCGATCACCTGCTTCTGAATCCAGCTATCGCGCCGCGCCTGGTGGATGCGGGTGTCGACCGGAATGTCCGGGGCTGGGAGAGAGCCAGCGATCACGCGCCGACCTGGGTGGAGCTGAGGAACCCCTAACGAATGCCTTCGTAGGTTTTAGCGACGTCGTACATCATCCCGTCCCGGGCCAGCACCCTGGCCAGGGAAGCACGGCGGTAACGCCAGTTCCTCCACGTCTCGTCCGGCCAGTCCTCGCGTCGAGCCCGTTCGGCAGCAGCCGCGTAGCGCGCGAACGAGGTCAACAGCGCCGCGTCCCTGTTGGTCTCGGTGTCCGCCGCGAGTGCCGCGTCGTCATATCGTTCTCCAAACCGGGCGAGCGCATGCGGCTCTCCGGCATCGGCGGCCTCCTGGTACCAGAACCACGCTCGCGTCTCGTCGGGAGCCAGCACTTCAGCACCCCGCTGGTCACGAGCACCGTGCTCATACAACGTCCCCAACTCGAAGCCCGCGATGAGGACACCCTCTTTCCAAGCTCGCTCGTAGAGTGAGAGGGCCCTCGGAAGATCGAGTACCCCGGCGGCCGGCAATGAGAGCAGCATGGCCAGGTCGACGTCCGCCGCCCGATAGCCGGCCTTGGCCGCCTGCTCGAAGTCGCGTCGTGCTCCGGCAATGTTGCCGCTCTTCCAGAG
>DAITMW010000046.1:18690-23198 GCA_036834945.1 Steroidobacteraceae bacterium | reverse complement strand
TCGGGTGAGAAGGCGGCCGTTTCGACGAGGTCCGGCAGTACCACCGCCATGAGTTGTTGACCGGTTGCCGCATCCCAGATGCGGGCGGTCTTGTCATATGAGGAGGTCACGACGCGACGGCCGTCCGCGGAGAATGCCGCAGACGTTACAGGCTGCTCGTGACCACTCAACAGGACGAGCTGCCGCCCGGTGGCCACATCCCAGACCCGCGCGGTCTTGTCATCCGAAGCCGTCACGATGCGATCGCCGTTGGGCGAGAACGATGCCGTGGCCACCGGGCCCGAATGGCCATGGAAAACCATCAGCTGACGGCCGTTCGTGCCGTCCCAGACCCGGGCTGTCTTGTCATAGGAAGCAGTGACGATACGGCGGCCATCAGGCGAGAACATCGCCCAATTCACCTTCGCCGTATGTCCATCCAACTCCATGAGCTGGTGTCCCGTGGAGGCGTCCCAGAGGCGAACGGTCTTGTCAGAGGACGCGGTAACGATGCGTTTGCCGTCTGGTGTGAAGGCAGCGCCCTCCACTGCCTGCGTGTGCCCACTCAGCAAGAGCAGCTGCCGGCGGGTCGTGGAGTCCCAGATCCGCGCGGTGCTGTCATCGGAAGCAGTAATGACACGCCGGCCGTCGGCCGAGAAGATGGCGGAGAGCACCAACTGCGTATGACCACTCAACAACGTGAGCTGCTGACCGGTCGCAGCGTCCCAGATGCGCGCCGTCTTGTCCGCCGAAGCCGTGGCGACGCGCCGACCATCGGGCGAGAACTCAGCTCCAGCGACCACCTGCGTATGCCCGCGCAACACCAGGCCCTCTGGACCCAACGTATTCCAGACCCGTGCCGTCATATCGTCGGAACAGGTAACGACATAGCGGCCGTCCGGCGAGAAAGCGACTCCGGTCAGTGGCTCCGTATGCCCAATGAACAGGGACAATTGGCGGCCGGTGCCGGCGTCCCAGACACGCGCCGTCTTATCATCCGATATCGTGACGATGCGGCTGCCGTCGCGCGAGTACTCGACGCGTTCCAACAGTTGCGTATGACCGCTCAGCTGCGTGAGCTGTTGGCCGGTCGTCGCATCCCAGATGCGTGCCGTCTTGTCGTACGATCCCGTTACGACATGCCGCCCATCCGGGGAGAATGCCGCCGATGTCAGTTGCCCGGTGTGACCGTTCAACAGCACGAGTTGTTTTCCGGAGCCGACGTCCCAGATTCTGGCCGTCCGGTCTTGCGAGGCGGTCAGAATGCGTTCGCCGTCGGGCGAGAAGGATGCCGAGGCGACGGACGAAGTGTGCCCACTGAGCACCTGTAATTGCTTTCCCGTCGCCACATCCCAGACGCGTGCGGTCTGGTCGTACGAGCTCGTCACGACACGAGTGCCGTCCGGTGAGAACTCGGCGGAGCGCACGCCATCCGTATGGCCGCTCAACACCATGATCTGCTGACCCGTCGTGGCGTCCCAGATGCGGGCGGTCTTGTCATACGCCCCTGTCACGATGTGGCGGCCGTCGGGCGAGAATGACGCGGAGCGCAGCCGGTCTGTATGCCCTCTCAGCTGCAAAATCTCGCGCCCGGTCGCTGCATCCCAGACACGAGCCGTGCGGTCGTAAGACGCCGTCACGATGCGCTTCCCGTCGGGCGAGAACGCCACGGAACGGATTCGCTCGGTGTGGCCCGCGATTACCAGGATTTCGGCGTCTGCGGAGCGCGCTTCCTGGAACACGCTGAGTGCGTCGGGCGAATATGCGCGTTTTTTCGCATGCAACACCTCGAGAATGATGCCCATGCCGCCGGAGGCATCGGACTGCTTGACACGTTCCTCGGCAGTTTGTGTCAGAAGACGGAAATGGGCATCGAGCGCGGCGTCGCGCTGCTTCTCCGCGACCCCGGCCTCATATGTCGTCGCGGTGAGTCCGCCGGCAAGAGTGAGCAGGAGCACGCCGGCGGCCGCGATACCGACCCGGTGGCGGCCGGCGAACTTACGTGCACGGTAGGCAAAACTATCCGCCTGAGCGAGTACCAGGTCGCCGCGTAGGAAGCGATGGACATCCTCGTCGAATGCGTTGGCGGTCGCATAGCGCTCACCAGGGAGCTTTTTCAACGCCTTGAGGACGATCGTGTCGAGGTCGCCTTTCAGGATCTTCGCGAGCTTGCCCCCGGTCGCCCCCCGAGCCAGCGCAACGGACTCGCTCAACGCCGCGCGACTGGGAGGCTGTGGATCCGCTTGCAGAATCGCCTCTTCGAGCGCTCCTCTCGAATCACGCTTGAGCCGGTATGGTCGCTCTCCCGTCAACAGCTCGTAGAGCATCACGCCGAGGGCATAGATATCCGTGGCGGTGGTGATGGTCGCGCCGGTGATCTGTTCGGGAGCCGCGTAGTCAGGTGTCAGAGCGCGACCGCCGATCAACGTGAGCTCCGTTTCCTTTGCCCCGCCCTCCGTCAGGAGCTTGGCGATTCCGAAGTCGAGCAGCAGGGCGTGACCTTCCTCGGTCACGAGGATGTTGGAGGGCTTCAGATCGCGATGGATCACGAGGTTGGCATGTGCGTACTGGACGGCATCCAACACCTGCCTGAAGAGATCGAGCCGCGCCGTAATCGGCAGACGGCGATCATCGCAGAACGTCGTCAGCGGCGTACCGGCGACATACTCCAGCGCCAGGTAGGGTTGTCCGTCTTCGGCTATGCCGGCATCGAACAGGCGTGCGATGTTGGGATGACTCAGGCTCGCGAGGATCTCGCGTTCGCGAGCGAGTCGCTCCGTCATGACCCGATCCATCAAGGCCGGGTGCACGAGTTTCAGAGCGACACGACGCGTAAACAGTCCATCCGTACGCTCGGCGAGCCAGACACTTCCCATCCCGCCCCGTCCGACGAGAGACAGGACCCGGTAGGCGCCGAACTGCTTGCCGATCATTCCGGTGACGGATTCGGTGACCGATCCCAGCTCACGCGCGAGCTGTCCGCGGTCCTCGAGGAAGCCGGCCTCCTTCGAAGCGGCCTGCGAGGCGAACAGGTCACGAAGGACCAAAGCCGCCGCGGGATCAGTGGTTTCGAGACAAGCCAACCACTGCTCACGCTCGACGGGCGTGAGCTCGAGGGACTCATCCAGCAGCCGCGATACCCGCAGATACTGGGAAGCTGTCAGGTCTTTGAGCACGAGTCGGCCGCATCAATCTGCTTATAGAGAAGCAGGCGCGCCTTTTCCCAATTGCGCTGCACGGTACGCTCGGACGTCCCATGCAGGCCCGCGATCTCGGCAAACGAGAAGCCGCAGAAATATTTCAGATCCACCACTTCCGCCAGACGCGGATCGCGCGCGGCCAGATCATCCAGCGCATCGGACAGGCGGTCCAGGTCCTCGCTGGCGGCGACCTTTTCCCCGACATGGGTCGTCAGTTGGGTGATGTGAAAGCCGGCGCCGCGCTTCAAGGCTTTCTGGCGCCGCACGAAATCGATGAGCAGTCCCCGCATGGCCCGGGCGGTGTAGCCCAGGAATCGGGCCCGGTCGGCAAAGCTCACCCCTTCGCGACCGGCGACGTTGAGATACGCCTCGTGGACCAGAGTCGTCGGACTCACGCTCATGCCCGGATGGCGACTCAGCTCGCGGTCCGCGAGACGGCGCAGATCGGCATACAGCTTCGCGAACAGCTGCTCGTTCGCGTCATTGTCCGGCCCGGCAGTCACGGGCGGCAGCTCTTCTGACATCCGCTCTCCCAACAGCGGTGAAACCGACTCAGCATGCCCGAAAAAACCGTGGCGCGACACCCGGCCCGCCGCCCTGGCGGATTTTGTAGGGAATTTCCGATCCTGTTGAGTACAGATAGGAAAAAGGTCTCGCCGCCGCGCTCGCGGCTGCGCTGAGCGGCAGCTCGCTTGCAGCCCCCCTTGCGACCCCCAGCGTCAGTCGCGAGCGACGGACGGCCCCCCGACCGGGCCGGTCGGCTTGCTCAACTCGCTCTAGTTTGCACGCGCCGCGCGACCGCCATCAGGCGGCGATCTCGCGACTCAACTCGCCGCGGTCGGAGTCGGTCAGGGCGGGACTGAAGTGCAGGACGTGGTCGAGGATGTCGCCGGTCTCGAAGTATTCCCTGGCGCATTTCAGGTGGACGAAGCCGCCGGGCGCGAAGCGTCCCTCGTCATAGAACACGACACGGATGCGCCAACTGCCCTTCTCGATGGGCTCATGACAGTGTCGGCATTTGGCCTGGCCGGTCGGGGACCGCTCTCCTCCATCGATACGCTGCAGCCGCTCGTGCGCCGTGCTTTTGCGAGCGATCTGCTCGAAGCCGCCGCGATCGGGGATGCTGGTTGTTGTTTGCTCCAACGCTTCCAGCAAGGCCTGAGGCCGTTTGTAGGCGGCGCATGCCGGGTGGAACCACAGGGTGGTTTCGCCCTCGGCGAAAAGGTTCGGTACGCTTTCGCCGAAGCGCAGTTCGCCCTTCTGGATGGGGCGGCCGCAACCACGGCATTTGGAGCGACCGCTCGTAGCGGGTTCGAACACGTGAGCCAC
>DAITMW010000046.1:13692-18590 GCA_036834945.1 Steroidobacteraceae bacterium | reverse complement strand
GGGGGCAACCGACGATGCGCTGGCGAGGTGCACCGGTCCTTCGGAGCCTGCTGCCGGTGCGGTCGTTGAGTCGCTCGCAAGCGCTGGCGCGACCCCGACGGCTGCAGCTCCCGCGGCCGCTGGCACAGGTTCAGCGCTTGGTCCCGTTGGGGGCGTGGGCGGCGGCACGTCAGTTGACTGACTCGCAACGGAGTGTGCGGTTCCGAAAGCCACGCTTCCCTGCACCGTCGACGGAGCTATCTCGCTAGCGACGGTGGTCGTAGGCGTGGTTGCCGAGGGACTCGTCAGCGGTACGGTTTTCGTGCCGCGTATTTCGGTGACGGTCCAGGTGCTGGAACCTGGAGCGGCGGAGGTCGTGGAAGAGCTCGAAGTCGAGTCCGAAGCGGTCGACGTCTGTGGCGCGTCCGGCACTTTGGATGTTGCTTGCGCGGAAGCCACACCAGGTGCTGCCGGCAGCTGTCCCGTCGTTCCTAATGAGGCGAGACGGGTTTTCGCGATCGGGGCTACTGGTGTTGCAACGGCGGTCGTTCCAACAGGCAGCGCTGAGGACGCCACGCCGGTGGCGGTGCCGCCTGCCGGCGCCGCTGACTTCACCGGCGGTACGGACTCTCCAGGGTCGTTTACAACCTCGTAGCCTCCC
Organism: Steroidobacteraceae bacterium; assembly: GCA_036834945.1. GTDB lineage: Bacteria > Pseudomonadota > Gammaproteobacteria > Steroidobacterales > Steroidobacteraceae > 13-2-20CM-66-19. The sequence continues at coordinate 17,950 of DAITMW010000046.1, read as the reverse complement.
AGGTCGGGGCGCGGCAGGTAGTAAACCTCGTTCGCGTACAGGTAGGTTTCCCCGCCGCTCTTCAAAGTTGTTGCGAAAGTAGGCAACGTCGGCACGACCACGCCGATCGGTGGCATGACCACGATGAACGCGGGTCCGCGTGGCTCAAACCAGACACCGTTGTAAAAGCGGTACGCGAGTCCCGCGTAGTTGACAATAGTCGAGCCTTTCGGAGCGTCACGAAATACCGCGCCACGATCCGGGTACACGTGGTTGTGACCAAGATGGTGGTCGTGGTGCTTGTTATAGGGGTCGAATTGTAACGGCGGATCGTCTAGCGCTTGAGCAAACGCGCAGTGTGCTCCGAGGTAGACGGCGCAGGTGAGAGCGAAGGACCCGAAAGAGCGCATTGCAGCCCCCCTTTTGCCGAGCGTTGCCACAGGCGGACGCTGGTTGGGTTGAACCCATTATGCGCTGAAAAAAACGCTTTTCTAGCGTGGGAGTTGACCTCGATTCGAAAAACTGGAGTTCCCCCACCGCTCAAATTGAGACACGCTCGCGTTCCTGTTGTTATCTCGAGCGCGCGGCTGGAGCTCAAACCGAGCTAGTTGGTGTCGGGGACCATCGCCGCCACGGCGACACCCAGTGCGACGGTGATTCTCCAGATCGTAGCCGGGGTGGCTGTTAACATTATTTTCGCGCCCTAGCTCCGTCTTCACGGAAGTGAATCGAGAAATCACGGCGGAACGTGCCCGTCGTGGGCAAGATCGCAGTGTGGCTTCGATGAGGATGGTTTCCGATGCGCTTTCTGACGACGCTGCTGGTGCTGCTGGTCGCGACCGGATCCTGGGCCGCGCGGGCGGAACAGCCGGCATTGCTCATTACCCTGGGGGGAGAGACACAGCGGTATACCGCCGCCGCACTGCTCGGGAGACCCGATATTGTCTCGATCAGCGTTCCGTACGATATTTCTTATCGTCGCTCAGCCACTTATCGCGCAGTGCCCTTGTTGGCTCTGCTCGGCAAGGGCGGTGGTGGCCGCTTTGACACGCTCGAGGCGCGTGCCACCGATGGGTTCATCGCGCAAATTCCACTCGCGCTCATAGAGCAAGGCGCCAGCGGAGGCGCCGTCGCGTGGCTGGCCATCGAAGACCCGGCGCGGTCTTGGGAACCCCTGCCGCATCACACGACTTCCGCGGGGCCGTTCTACCTGGTCTGGGAAAATCCCGAGCGTTCCAACATCCGCAGCGAGCAATGGCCCCACTGGTTGGTCAGTCTCGCGCTGGTTGAAAGCCCGCTGCATCGGTGGCCACAGCTGGCGCTGCCGCCGGGTCAAACCTCTGACACGTCCGCGGCGCGCTCCGGCCAGAAAATATTCCTGAGCTTCTGTCTTCCCTGCCACCGGCTCAACGGTGGCGGCGCCAGCGACACCGGTCCTGATCTCGGGCGACCGATGAATGCAACTCAGTATCTGACGGAGGCGGGGTTGCGGGCGATCATCAGGAATCCGCGCTCCGTCCGCAGCTGGCCGAATCAGACGATGGAGGGATTCGGGCAGAAGACGCTGCCGGATGCGGACCTCGACAATCTGCTGGCCTACTTACGCGTGATGGCTGCGAAGCCGGTCGCGACGGATGACCGACCCTGACGGATGACCGGCCCTGACGGATGACAGGTAGATCAGCTCTCATCGACAAGGCCGCCGCTGATCGCCTGCTCGCGGTTGGCGAATAGGGCCATCGCGGTGCGCATGCGCAGGAATCCGAGCTTGCGGTAGAAACCCTCCTTGCCTGGATTGGCATAGAGGATGATTTTCCGATGGCCGGCGGAGAGCTCCTTGAGCTTCTCGATGATCGCCTTGCCGAGTCCCTGGCCCTGAAAGTCCGGATGGACCGCGACGTCACACAGGTACGAGCAGTCGATTCCGTCGGCGACGGCACGTCCCGCGCCCACCAGCCGGCCCTCGCTCAGGACGAAGCACTTGAACATACTGTTGGAAAACGCGAGGCGCAGGTGGTCGGGGTTCTTTTCGCCGAGCGGAGCGATGCGGTAGAGCTGGGACAGCTCATTCCAATCGATCGGGGCCTGGTCGAGGAGCCATTGCAGCGGTGTCATGGGAGTGGAAAGCGGCTGGGGGACCTGGGTCGATGATAGCGCTGGTTACCGTAGGCTGACATCCAGAGAGAGTGTCCGCTTCAGCATCTGCCTGCCCTGCTCGGTCAGGCGAAGGGAGCGTGACTCGCGGCGCCGTGTGAGCCATTGCAACTCCATGAGTCTCGTCGACAACGCGGCGCCGAGAGAGCCTCCCAGGTGGTAGCGGCGCTCGCTCCAGTCCACACAGCGCCGGGTCAGAGGTCCGGAGCGCGGGGCGAGGACATCGATGCCCATCTCGAGAAACCAGTGCCGTCCGTCGGGCAGCAGTTGGTAACCTTCATCCATCTCGGCAAGAAATCTCTTCGCGCAGAGCGCTTCGGTGATCGCGACACCCACGTGGCCAGCGAGGTGTTTGTAGCAGGTTCGGGCAAAACGCAGCTCCCGGCTCGAGCGGTCCGCGGCGAGCAATCGGGGTTCGAGGGAAGGCGCAAACGAAGCCATGACTTCCAGGAGCTCCGCGACTCGCGCATCGCGCAACCGGTAATAACGGTGCCGGCCCTGTTGGTGAACGACCAACAGCTGGCCCGCGAGCAATCTCGAAAGGTGCGCGCTCGCCGTCTGAGGCGATACACCCGCGAGCTTTGCCAACTCGCTGGCCGGCCTCGCGCGTGCGTCGGCCAGCGCCTGGAGCATCAGGGCTCGGGATGGGTCGGCAATCAGTGCCGCGACAGCCCCTACGTCCGGCGAGGTGGCTTGCTTTGGGTTTATCACGTCATCGAGGGTAACACCGCACGGCTTCCGGATGCTTCCATGCACATCGAAATGTCGGAGTGGAAAGATGGGCGCCCACACCACAGCAGGTTGCCCCTACACATGAACAGAATGGCTGATGAGGACGCACGGCGGATCTACGTAGCCTGGGACGATGCGCTGGGTCGGAGGGATCTCGATGATTCGATGAAGCTGTATACGGAGGACGCAACGCTCGAGAGCGCGCTCGTCCGGCATGTCCTGGGCACGGACACCGGGATCATTCAGGGGCGGCGCAAGCTCAGGGAGTTCGTCAGGATGTTGTATGAGCATCCGCTGCCGCAACGCGAACGGTACCGCGGCGAGCTGTTCACGGATGGGAGAACTCTCATGTGGGAATATCCGAGGGTGACTCCGAGCGGCGAGCAGATCGACCTCGTGGAGGTGATGGAGCTGAGGGACGGGCTCATTCACCGGCATCGGGTTTATTGGGGTTGGTTTGGGGTCAAGGTTTTGCAAACGGCGCAGTAGGATGCCCGGTATTGGCGCGGGCCAGGGGTCGCCCCGGCCACCGATTTTGATCGGTGGCCGGGAGTGTGAGAGAAGCTCCAATCGGTGGCCGGGTGCGTACGACTCGGGCGCTGGCGTCAGGAAGCCGTCAGCGGCGTGAGGGTGAGCTCGACGCGGCGGTTCGCCTGGCGGCCGTCGGGTGTTGAGTTGTCGGCGACCGGTCGGGTTTCACCGGCTCCGATCGTGACGACGCGGTTGTTGGCGAGGCCCTGGCTCTCGAGGTACTGTGCGACGGCGTTCGCGCGGCGCTCGGAGAGCTTCTGGTTGTATTCGGCCGAGCCGGTGTTGTCGGTGTGGCCGGCGACCTCGACGACGGTCTTGTTGTATTTCTTGACGACGATATTGACCGAGTTCAGGACCTTGTAGAACGAGGGGTCCAGGTCGGCGCTGTTGCTCTTGAAGGTGATGTTGCCGGGCATGTTGAGGGTGATGTTGTCCCCCATGCGCGTGACGCTGACACCTGTTCCGGCGAGGTCGTGGCGGAGGCTCGCCTCCTGGCGGTCCATGTAGTTACCGATCGCTCCGCCGGCGAGCGCGCCGACGCCCGCCGCGATCAAAGCGTTCTTACGGTGCGCGGCGGCGTCACCGCCCGTCAGCAGGCCGACCACGGCACCGGCGGCCGCGCCGATTCCGGCGCCCTTGGTGGTGTCGCTGATTTTCTTGTCGCCGGTGTAGGGGTCGTACGTATAGCAGGCGGCAAGATTGAGCATGAGAAGGGATACGAATACGGGCTTCAAAAAGGGCAGCTTGGGCGAATGGTCCATGAGTCCTCGATTCCAGTGCGAAGGTCCGATAAGAGGCACGAATATTAAGTATTCTATAGTTACTTTATCAATATGTAGAGATTGGGCGACGAGGGTCTGGC
>DAITMW010000046.1:0-13592 GCA_036834945.1 Steroidobacteraceae bacterium | reverse complement strand
GAAGGAACAAGTTCCAGTGCAAGATCGAACAGCGCGTTTCACACGCGGAGCATTGATCTGCGCCGCATCCCTTGCGACCGCAGCCACCCTGGTTACTCCGCTGGCGGCGAACGCGGCGGATCAGCCCGGCTCACCGTCGGAAGCAACTTCCGCTCCAGAGCGGCACGGCACAGAGCTCGGATTCGCGGTCTTCCAACAGCACTGCGTCTCCTGTCATGGCAATCCGGCCTTCGAGCGCGCGCCTTCACCGGCGGCTTTGCGATCGATGACTCCCGAGCGCATCTACGCAGCGCTGACCACCGGGATGATGAAGTCAGTCGGGGACACCCTGAGTGAGGCGGATCGACGCAGGGTGGCGGAATCGCTAGCGGGCCAACTTCTTGGATCCGCCGCGGCCGGTGACGCGAGCACCATGCCCAACCGGTGCGCCGACAATCCGCCGCTACACGATATCAACGGGGCCGGTTGGAACGGCTGGGGCAATGGGCTCGAGAACGACCGATTTCAGTCCGCCGCCGCCGCAGGATTGACAGCGGCCTCCGTCCCGCGTCTGAAGCTCAAATGGGCGTTTGGGTTTCCGGGAGGCACTTCCGCCTATGGCCAGCCCACCGTCGTCGCGGGTCGCGTCTTCGTTGGCTCGGACATCGGATACGTCTACTCGCTCGATGCCGTCTCGGGCTGTGTGTACTGGTCTTATCGCTCCGACGCGGGTGTTCGCAACGCCATGACGGTCGGCTCGATCAAAGTCAACGGACAAACCCGCTCCGCGGTGTTCTTCGGTGATTTGAAGGCAACCGCCTATGCGATCGATGCGCACAGTGGCCAGGAGATCTGGAAGACACGAGTGGAGGACAACTTCGCCACTCGTGTAACCGCGGCGCCTGCCCTGCAGGGCGGGCGGCTTTATGTCCCCATCTCGGCCTGGGAGGGTTTTCAGGCGCGCGTTCTCGACTATCCCTGTTGTACTGCCGTCGGGAGCGTGAGCGCGCTCGATGCCAGCTCCGGCAAGGTCATCTGGAAGACCTACACCATTGCGGAGCGGCCACGGCCCACGCACAAGAACTCCCGAGGAATCCAACAGTGGGGTCCCGCCGGTGTGCCCATCTGGAACACTCCGACTGTTGACCTCGAGCGTCACGTCATCTACGTAGGGACCGGAGACGCGTCGACCTATCCGGCGCCCGCGACGAGCGATGCGGTTCTGGCTTTGGACATGAAGACAGGGAAGCCGCGTTGGTCGCGTCAGATTTATCCGAATGATGCGTTCATCGTCGGCTGCGGTGGCGACGGGCGCACGGACAATTGCCCGAAGGTCGTGGGTCCTGACTGGGACATTCCGATGTCGCCGATGTTGAAGACGCTCTCCAGCGGCCGGACGTTGCTCGTTTTCGGCACCAAGCCTGGTGATGTGCATGCACTGGATCCTGACAAACGGGGCGAGTCGGTCTGGCACCTGAACGTGGTGAGCGAATCCGCCACGGAGGAAGATTTTCGGGCGGGCGGCACCCAGAACCGCGGGCCGGTCTGGGGTGGCGCGATGGACGATACCTTCGCCTATTTCGGACTCAACGCAGGTGGCGTGGCTGCCGTGCGTCTGACCGACGGACAGCGGGCGTGGTATACGCCGCTGAATTCGACGCCGGATGAGAAAATCACTCACTCGGCCGCTGCGACTGTCATACCTGGCGTGGTGTTTGTTGGTGGCTCCGATGGGCGTATCTGGGCGCTATCGAGCAGTGACGGACATTCGTTGTGGTCGTTCGACACCGCTCGCACGTTCGATACGGTAAATGCCGTGCCGGCACACGGGGGCTCGATCATCGCTCCGGGACCTACGGTTGCGGGCGGGATGCTTTTTGTGGGCTCGGGTTATGGGGTCGTCGCTGAATCACCTGGAAATGTATTGTTGGCGTTCAGTGCGCCATAGCGTTGCTAATGCGTGGCGAGCGAGCCGGCTCGGCTGTTTCGGGCGATGTCCACGTCGTTCGCGACCTGGTCGCGGATCAGTGCCCAGTGGAACAGGTTGTCATTGTTCGCGTCGCGTGAATTGCGGTTGTAGTGAGTCAACGGCATGTCGCGATAGATGGGGCGGGTAATCCTGACGACCTCATCCCAGTAGCCCACAGCTCGCTGCAGATGGTCGATGGCCGAGCGCTTGTTCTCTTCTCCTCCCCTTAGTCGGTACGTTTGCAAGGCCAGCCCGCCCTCGAGCTTCTCGGCCAGGTGCAGGCCGAGGTTTGCCCAGGCTTTGACGTCCGCTACCTCGTACATCAACGAGGTGTTGCCGGTTGTGTCGATATCCTGGACCAGGCGCAATGCCTCATTGTTGTCTCGCTCGAGCATGCTCGCGAGCGCCGGTGGTATGACACGATCGGGACCGAACGACTTGCCTGCGGACGAGGCCGTGACGTAGTCACTCACGGAGACATACGTGGGGTCCATTGTTGGCTGGGTGATGAGACGGTCGATGGAGATGTAGCTCATTTCCTCGCCCTGCAAGGCCAGGAATCCTTCACCGTAAAGTGTGAAGTCCCATGTCGAGTCATACAGCGAGGCCAGGCGGAGCTCCGTGGACGAGGCCAGCGAGTAGGCTTGCAGGAGAGGGGCCGCCTTGGGGCCGTAACGCCGGGTGAACTCCGCTCGAAACACGCAGTCCGGTGTCCTGGGGTCGTAGAGCAAGCGTCCCCAGAGCTCGTAGAACAGCCATTGGCGCTGAAAGGCCCACTTCCAGGCAACCGGTGATTTCACCGCGGTGAAGTAATCCAGAGCCGGGATATAAGTCTCGGAGCCGATGAAATAGCCGCCGACGTAGTCCTGCGCCGCGTTGAGTGCAATGTGTTGCCGGATGAAATCCGGCACTCCCCAGCGCAGCGCGAAGAAGTCTTCGTTGCGGACCGTCCAGGCGATGCGGTAGTTCCGCGGGGTCGGCTTGAAGTAGGTGTCGCCGAGGGGACCGCCATGGACCTTGACCAGCCTGGTGGTGGAGTGTCCATGCGACCAATTGAACTTCATTTCCACCCAGATCGGCTTCTGGAACCGATTGCCCAGGCGTTCAATCGCCGCGCGCGTCATCTGCTCGACGCTCATACTGACACCCGGCTCGGACGAGGTTCCCGAAGAGAAGGGCGCACGGTAGATCAACTTTACCGGACGCTTGGCGTCCAACATGCCGGCGATCAGCACATCATCGACCCACTTCAGGCGCTGCGTTGGCGTCATGCCGCCCATACCTTCGCCCTGCGAGATTCCGATGCCGTCCAGATCGGGATATTCCTGCAAGGTCTGCTTCACGCTCGCGCGCAGGTATTGCTTGACGATCTCCGACGTATCACCCGATCCGTAATAGTGCGGGTAGTAGTTCTCTTTGCCCACGCCGTGCGCCTCGGCAAGCTGCCGGCTCACGAAGATGCTCCAGAAGACGATGTATGTATCGAGACCACGCTCCTTCGCCATGCGGAAGATCTCGTGATAGAGATGTTGCCACTGGGCCAGCTCTGTGTCGGACCACGGGCTCGCCTCTGGAAAGCCCCGGGTGCGCACCATGTATGTGAAGGGGTCGAGGTTCCAGAGAGTGAGGGTGTTGAACCGGTCCTCGACCATCATGTCCAGGAATGCTTCCCAATACTTCAGGTCCCTGGCGGTGTCGTAGTGTTGGCTCAGGGCGGTGCTGGGACGATAGGTGCTCCAGGGCAGGTTGTATTTGATCGCGCGGAAGGGGAGGTCCGGCTTTTCGTGGGTGGGCTTGATGTGCTCGAGGTCAGTCCCGTTACGCAACATCTCAACCAGTGCCAGTGTCCCGTAGATCATGCCGCGGTGGTCGCCGCCAGTGATCGCGATCACTTTTCCTCGAGGGTTGAGCGTGAATTCCTCGGACTTCAGGTGCGCTGGGTCGACCGACAGAATCACCTCGCGATCCTGACCAGGCACCTGGTGGGTCTTGCCGGTGCACTCCGGTCCGACGGCCGTAAATCCTCGCTCTGAGAGCGCCGCGCGCAGTTTGCTGGCGGCGTAGGCGGCCTGTGGGGTTGCTTGCGGGCAAACGACACTCACGTTCTCGGCGTGCGCGCTCGATGCCGTCAGCCAGAGGAAGGCCACCCAGCTCGTCGCGATCACGAGCCTGCCAGTCAGGCTCCCTTCAAGGGTCCTTGGGATCACGGTGATCGGGCTTGTCCGTTTTTTGAAGGGTTGTCAGTCTCCTCATCCTAAATCAGCGCGGCGGCTCGCGCGATCAGGAGCAACCCTGCCCCCAAGGTGACGGCTCCGATGGCTCGCGCCATGCGCTCGCCGGCTGGCGCGAGTCGCTCGAGAGTGATCGCCGCCGTCGCAACCGCCATCGCGCGCAGGTCCATAACCCCGATGACGAGCGGAATCACCATCAGGTTCGCACAGCAGTAAGTACATTGGATCCCCAGGCGTAGTCCGTGGCGCCAGGCTGTGCCGGCGTCCGCGCGCAGTGAATGGCTGCACCCGACCGTCTCGCGACAGCATGCAAGATGATGGGCTTTCCAGGTGGTGAACTGGAATGCCCCCGCGGCCAGAACCACCCCACCCACTGCGAAGGGAACGGCTCGGGAGAGAGCCGGTAATTCCATCGCGATCGTCGCCAGCCCGGCCCCCAGGGGAAAGGCGGCGAGCCCAAACAGTGTCCAGACGAAGAAGTAGCCCGCGCCGGCTGCCGAGGTCAGCCAACCCAACCGCTTGCCGGCTTCGCCACGGATGGCGCGGCGGTAACGCCACAGCATCGGGACGAGGGAGGGCTGCATCATCGCGACCATCATCACCAGCCACATGCCAAGGAACGAGGCTGCCGCGCCGGGCCAGGTCTGTCCGGGCATCGGCATCCACGCCATTGACATGGTCCAGCCACCAGGCATGGTCATTTCCTCCATCCGCGACATGGAGGCGCACCAGGCGACCGTTACCGCCGCGCTGATGGTGAAAAGCATCGCCGAGATCGCAACGAAGGCTCGCTCTCTCAGGAGCCCATCGTCTCTCAACAGCCCCTCGTCACGGGGGACAGCTCGATTGTGTGTATGCATGGTCACCCTCTTCGCTCACGGCGATACCTTAGCGCCGGCTAAAGAGACGGAGGGAGTGACAAGTGTGGCGGGATTTCGCTCAGTACAAAAAAAGCCGGAAGGTGCGCCGTCGGCCCACACACGATGACTCTTCCGACAAGCGCAGCCATTCGTGATGCCACAGGAATCGACGTGCAGTCATGGACTGCGCCGACGGAGCACGCGCACAACCAAGGCGCTTTCGAGCAACAATTTTACGTAAGCAGGAGCGCCGAGCCCGCATGTTGTAAAAGATTTTCACGGGAAGCCCTAGAAGTTGCTCATCCCTGCCAGGCGCGCGGCGGTCCGTAACCGCATGTTACGCCCGGAATGACTCATCGCCGCCTCGCTCTTCAAGGCGCGGCCGATGCGGCGTTGTAACTCATCGGACGGCGCGGCAAGGACCCACAAGGGAATCGCCGCCATCGTCAGATCGACCCCTATGGAGGCATCTCCGGACGGCGAAAACGCCCAATCGAGCGCGGTCCGCACATCCGCGAGCAGACCCGCGTAGTGCGCCATCCATCGGCCCGGCTCCCTGCGATCAAACTCAACCTCGGCATATTCCAGCACCCACTGCAGGTATTGCGCGTGGTTGCGCGCGACCAGGTCCTGCTCTCCATGGGTGACCAACTTCCCGAGGGCGAACAGCCGTGTGGGCAGGGTCAGTTGATAACGGGAACCGGTACTCTCGCCGTGGCTCGATTCCATGAGAGCGCTCGCCAGCAGTTCGGAGATACCGTCCGCAACCCTCGACCGGTGAAGCCGCGCGCATGGGGCCACGGAGCACGCGGCCTCGAGGGTGAATTTTCCCACGAAGACGGCGGTCCGGCGCAGCACCAGGCGCGCTATCTCGCCGAGGGAGGCGTACTTCGCGTCGAGCGCAGTTTGCAGCCCGACGACCGCGGCGGGCTCGTGTTTGTAACGCCTCGACTGTGCGAGGTTGAATTCGACGATGACGGCAGCTTCGCTCGTGGTCGACACAAAAGCTCTCCCCTCAACCAATCCGGGTCGCGGACCGGATGGCCTCGATCAGCTCGGTACTCACAAACGGTTTGTCGAGAAATGCAACTGCCCCGGCGTGTGCGGCGCGCCTGCGCGCGTCGTCGTCACCATGAGCGGTCAGGATCACCGCCGGGATATATCGGCCCGAGCTCCGCAGGTGCGCCAACAGACCAAGACCGTCCATTCCAGGCATCCGCAAATCCAACACGAGACAACTCGTGCTCTCGGGCCTACCGGACTGCAGGAAAGATTCCGCGGAGTCGAAAACAGCGACCGCGAAGCCGACCGACGACAACAGGTTACCGACGGACCGTCCGACGGACTCGTCGTCGTCGAGAATCGAAACTACACGCTCGCGATGCTCTTCCATGCCGCGATACCGTCCTTTTCGGTGAAACCCCGGTTGGGAGACTAGGAGCGCTACCCGGGAAACGTCTACCCTTCTCGAGGAGGGTATGGCCCGGAGAGAGGGATAGCCCCTCTCAAAGCCCCAGGCGCTTGGCCATCAGGGCGAGGGTGACGAGGGATTCGGCCTGCATTTTCTGCATTACCTGGGCACGCTGCTCCTTCACGGTGGGCTCGCTCGTGCCGAACTCGGCGGCAATCTGTTTGTTCATCCGGCCGGCGATGATCCGTTGCATGACCTCACGCTCGCGCGGAGTCAGGGAGTCGTATCGTGCCTGCAGCGCGATCAGATCCTTGCGCTCGGCCCGCTCCTCGCGATCCTTCTCGACAGCATGCCGGACCGCATCCAGCAGCGTTCGTGTATCGAACGGCTTGGTCAGGAATTCAACCGCGCCGCTCTTGATGGCGCGGACCGACATGGGAATGTCCCCCTGGCCAGTGAGAAAAACGATCGGCAGCGCACGCGGGGTGCCCGTCAGCTCCTGCTGAAGATCGAGGCCGGTCAGACCCGGAAGGTGGACGTCGAGCACCAGGCAGCCGGGTGTCTCCGGCTTGTCCGTGGCCAGAAAATCCTGCGCGCTGCCGTAGGACGCCACCGTGAAGCCGACCGACCGCAGCAACTCGCCCACCGAGCGGCGCACCGACTCGTCGTCGTCGACGACACGGACCAGGGGTTGTTGCGAGCTCATACGGTCGGAATCGAGAAGTGAAACGTCACCCCGTAGTCCGCATTCCGAGTCACCCACAGCCGGCCGGAATGTCGTTCGACGATGGCCTTGCCGACCGCGAGTCCCATCCCCAGTCCGCCGGATTTGGTCGTGTAGAACGGCTCGAAAAGGCGGGAAAGGTCGGCTTCCGCGATCCCTTCGCCGGCGTCACACACTTGTACGACAACGGAGGGCGGTGGGCCGTCGAGTTGGAGGTTGGCGCTGACGATAATGGTGCGCCGCTCCGTCGGGACGGTTTTCGATGCCTCCGTGGCATTCAGGAGCAGGTTGAGGAGCACCTGCTGCAGCTGGATGACATCACCCATGACCAGCGTCTGCTCAACGAGGAGCATGGTTTCGATACGGATGGCATTGCGCGCGATCTCGGTCCGCACGAACGGCAGGGTCTCCCGGATCACGGCGCAGATATCGCAGGGCTGATAAGGTTGGGCCGAGCGGGAGGACAACATTCCGCGAATGTGAGTCAGGATCTTGGCCGCGCGCTCGGCGTCCTTCGTGATCGCCACGAGCCCGCTGCGCGCCTTTTCGAGGTCCGGTCGCTCCAGGGCCAGCCAATTCAGCGCGGCGTTGGAGTCGGCGATGATCGCGGTCAGCGGTTGGTTGACCTCGTGCGCGATCGATGCTGCCAGCTGCCCGAGTGTCGTGACCCGGGCGACCCGGGCAAGCTCCGTTTGTGCCTGGGAGAGCGCATCCTGTGCCTGCTTGCGTGCCGTAACGTCATTGTTCGTTTCCAGGGTGGCGACCGGGCGTGCCTCCGCGTCGCGCTGCAAAGACCACCGGCTCGTCACCACGATCCGCGAATCATCGCGGCGGCTCTGAATGAGCTCGCCTTCCCAACGACCCGTCCGGTGCAACTCGGCCTCGATCACCGCGAGCGGCGCCGGGAACTCGGTGCGGAACAGTTTATGAGTCTGCTGGCCCATCGCCTCCTCGGCGGACCAACCATACAGATCGTGCGCGGCACGGTTCCAGAACGTGATCCGTTCCTCGGTGTCACGTACCAACACGGTGTCATGGGTGAGATCCAGCAGAGCTGCCTGCTGCCGGGTGGCCTCTTCGGCCACCCGCAAGTCCTCGAGTGACACTCGCAGGCGCTCCAGCGAGACTCGCATTTTCGAGACGAGTCGCGTGATGACCAGGGCCGTCGTCAAAAAGGCGCCGAGCGCGACTCCATCCAACGGCTCATCGATACTCAGCGAAAAGAGCGGCAGCGTGGCGAGGTCCTGTAGAAAGATCACGGCGACGATCGATACCACGGAGGCCGCAACGAAGCTCCCATTCAGAGAGAGCAACACGACGATGACGAGATAGATGAGGGCCGCCAGTGTCAGCGACGGCACGTCCCCGTTGAGCCGCACGCAGGCCATCGCGACGGTGACCATGGCAAAAATCGCGAGCGCGCTGTGCCACACCACTCTTCGAGCGCCGGACGGTAGCTGCATCGAAAAATAAGCGGCCGTTGGCATGACTTTCGGTGCGGCGCGTCTTGGGCGTCGCAACACCCCCGAGATTACACAAATCCAAAGCGAGGCGCCGCCTCACCGCTCGATCTTAAGCTAAACGGGGGTTCCTTGGGAAACACCGCTCTTGGGCTACCTTTCGCTGCCTGGGCCGTCAGGTTGAATCAGCATGATGTCGCTCTCGGCGCGGCCGGAACGGGTGTACAACAGCCAGTGCTCGTCCGCGGAGACTGATATACCAAGGCCGCCGAGTGCCGCGGGTGGACCGTCCAGCGTTCTCAGCACGCGCTTCTGGTGGGTTACAAAGTCGTAGAAGTTGACGACCGAGGAGCTCGCTCCGGAGCTCGTGTAGTAGACACCGCGAGGTGTTGCAGTCCAGCTATCCGCGTAACGTAAGGAGACCATTCCCTCGAGCGGAGCCTCGGCGCCACCCTCGATTGGCTTCGACCACAACTCGACGCCACTTTGCCCGGCCACGTTGAATATGACACGTGAGTCGATTACTACGGCACGGTAGGCGCGCTTCTCCGTGAATTTCTCGACGGGGCCGCCCGAAGTCGACACACGATACAGCGTAGTCCTGCCGTTGCTCGCGACAATCCAACTGCAGTCCGGCGACCAGGCCGGCAGGGCCAGGTTGTCCTGCGTCTCCAGCCGACGCGGCCGGCCTTCGAAGAGATCGAGCACATAGATCGCCGACGTGCCGGAGGCGCGCGAGTCGAATGCAATCCGGCGTCCGTCACGACACCAGCTGGGTGCGCCGGTCAGGGGGCCGTTGAACGAAGTCAACTTCAGCGGGTTGCGGCCGTCGGCATCCGCCAGCCAGATCTCCGAGCTTCCCGAGCGGGTGGATTCGAACGCGACGCGCTTTCCGTCCGGGGAGTACGCGGGCACCAACTGGGTGCGCGTGGACGAGATCAGATTGTCGGTCGTGCTCGACGGAGTGGTCAGATCCGCGCGCCAGATGTCGATGACGGGGCTCTCGCGCACGAAGGCGATGCCTCGTGCCGTTACCGCGACCCCCGGCCCGAGAGAGCCCTCGGAATGCAACAGGCGTGAGGATTTTCCTTGTAGTGAGATTCGCCAGATGCCGCTGTCAGTATCGGAGTCGTTGGCCAGGATGACTGCGTCGCTGGCGGCGGTCCAGGCCAGACCCTGGGGATTACCCTGCAGGGACATCAGCGAGTGTGACGCGCCCGTGGCCCTGTCAGTGACCTCGATGTCGTAGACGGCAACACTGGAGGTGCAGGCGAATGCGAGCCAGCGGCCGTCGGGGGAGAAGGCCGGGATTCCGGCATCGACGCAGGCCGGGGGCTTCGGGAGCCTTTGCGTTGGCGCTTGCGTTGGCGCATCGGTCGCGTCGGCCAGGTAGATGTGACTCAAGCCATCGCTGTCGACAGCCGCGTAGGCGACCTGGCGGCCATCGGGCGACCAATCCAGTTGCATGAAGGGGTCGCTCAAAAAATTCACGGCGGTCAGCTTCCGTTCCGGCCCGCCCGCCGAGGCGACGAGGTACACACCGCTGCCATTCTCATCCGTGCGCGCCACTGCGATCTGCCTGCCAGTTGGCGCCCACGCGGCGCGTAGGGCCAACGCAGGGGCATGTGTGATTCGGGACAAGCGCTCGGAGTCAATGCGCCGGCTATAAAGGTCGAAGCGTCCCGCGATGTCCGTGGCGCCGTTCCAGGCAAACACCAGCTCATCTGCGTTTGGACTGAATCCAGGGGAGACTTCGCGCCCAAGCAGGCTGGTCAGGGGCGTTACTTTCAGGTTGCCGGCCTGTGGATACCCGTCATGCTGGATGATCAGCGCGCTGACCACCGCGACCAGCGCGCAGAGAGCTATTGCAAGAGCGGCGGGTACGGTGATTCGTCGCCGAGGCTCGCCCGCCGGCGACTCTCGCGTCTTCTGATCGTCCCGTTTGTCCGCCTGGAGGGTTCCGATGAAACGATAACCCCGCCGCGGCAGGGTTTCGATCAGGCCCGGGCTCCCGAGGGCATCGCGCAGCCGGTTGATGATCGCATTCAGGCCCTGGTCGAATTCGACAACCCGGTTGTCGGGCCACAGCCGCCGCCGCAGCTCCTCCCGCGAGACGAGCTGACCCGGTCGTTCCAGGAGCGTCGCCAACGCGACGAAGGATTGGTTGGCCAGCGCAATCCGCTGTCCTTCCTTGAAGAGCTCTCTCGACCGCAGGTCAGCCTCGAAGACTCCGAACCGGATACGACCGTCTGACGGACCTTGCTCGGCCATATGAGAAGAATGTGAGGAATCTATGAGGTGCGCGATATGGCTCTCCCGCCCGGAAGCGGGAAGCCTGGGGCCATGTCACCGAACACCATTCTACCGGGAACCCGGCATTGGCACCGTCGCCTGCTCACGATCGTGGTGCTGCTGCGGGCGGTACCCGGCCATGCCGATGTGAGCGTCGACCTGCTGTACGATTTCCGTCATACGACCGACCCGGGCACCAACGCGAGCAACTTCCCGGTTGTCGAGCTCAAGTTCTTCTTTCCCCGCAGCTTCGGCTCCTTCCTCATGAAGGAGGAGATCGATCTCGATGGGGCGAACCACAATGCCTCGCAGACCTACACCGAGCTCTCCCAGAGCCTCAAGCTCGGGAATGCCACATTGTGGAAGTCTCCTCTCTACATCCACCTCGGCTACTCGGGCGGACTGGGCTTGTTCGGCGCTGGCAGCGGCGGGTTCTATATCCACAATGCCTTCCACGTGGGACTCGAGTATCCCTTTCAGGTGAGCCACGCGTTCTGCAATGTCTACGTGGCTCTGCGTCATACGAGCTCCGGGAGACCGGGCTACGACCCCATGGTCTCGCTCTATGCCGGCAGATCCTTTTTCGAGAACAGGCTCCTGGTCGCACACTCCTTCGAGGCCTGGACGACTTCCAACAACCAGGGGGACCCCTCAACCCAACACGCGACCGGAAAGTTCGCGTCGTGGGAGCTCGAGTCGGAGGCCTGGTACAAGGTCGTGGGGGATTTCTCCATCGGCACCTACATCCGCACCGCGCGTAACGTGTACTCACTATCCAACCGATGGGTGGTGTATCCGAGCTTCGGTGTGCGCTACGCGTTTTGATCGGACCGGAGGCGAGACTGAACTGGCGCTGAATACCGGCGTGCTTCGAGCGCGCAACGAGAATTTTGTCACTTTCGCGCTTCGGGCGGTTGCGTCGCCTCGCTGTGCCGCTAACATAATGTCCATGTCAGATGAGGTGGTGGCATGAACAAATCCTTGATCGTTGGTCTTGCGGCGGGCGCGGTCGCCGTCACAGCCGGAGGTGCTTTCGCGGGCTATCGGATGATCGCCGGACCGGGTGGCGCGCAGGTCGTCAGTGCGACGATGTTGACCAAGACGATCAAGACTCCGCGCGAGGAGTGTCACGACCAGGAGGTGACTCACACGAAGCCGGTGAAGGATAAGAATCGCCTCGCGGGAACCGGCATCGGCGCGGTCGTCGGCGGGTTGCTCGGCAGCCGGATCGGTGGCGGGAATGGCAAGGTGTTGGCTACTGTCGCGGGCGTGGCCGCGGGCGGTTATGCGGGCAACAAGATCCAACAGAAGGTTCAGAACGGTAATACGTACACGACGACGGAGCGGCGTTGTGTGACCGCGTATGACACGCGTCAGGAGCCTGACGGGTATGACGTGGTGTACGTTCTGGATGGCAAGCGGCATCACGTGCGGATGGATCATGATCCGGGCAAGCAGATCCCGGTGAGGGATGGGCAGGTTGTGGTGGATTCGCAAGGGGCGAATCCGGCGACGTGATGAGTTTGTTTGCGCCCCCGCGTGAACTAGCCTGACGCGGGATGGAGCCGGAGGAAGTCGGCGGCGGCGCCGCGGGCGCGCTGCCCGGCTTCCGTCGGGTCGAGGGGTTCGCGGACGCGGAGCAGTATCCCCACCATCAGGTCGCCCCATAGCAGGGCGAGAAATTGCCTGCTCAGGTGGCCGGGGTCGCCGGGACCGAGCAATCCGGCCGACTGTGCCTCCGTCAGGACTTTTTCGACGGTATTTCGCACCGATTGGCGGCCTGCCTCCAGTGTTTGCGCTACTTCGGGCGCGCGCTGTGATTCTGATATTGCGAGCCGGAAGACGGCCATGACCGGCGGGGCCGAAACCTCGCGTAGGACTGCGGCGCCGAGCCCGGCGAGTACAGCCCCGAGTGCCTCACGGGTACGGGCTTGCGGTAGGTTTGGAACTATCTGCATGCGCTGCACACGATCGGCGATGCATTCGGTGAGCATCGCCTGCTTGTTGCCGAAGAGCGCATACAGCTCCCGCTTCGATACGCGCGCACGCGTGGCAATTTCCAAGGTACTGGCCTCGGCATAGCCAAGCTCCATGAATGCCTGCATGGCCGCGTGCAGGATGCGCTCCCTTGCCGAAATCTGGACCGATTCGACGGGCTTTTCCGCCTTCACATCAAAACTCCTTGCGTTGGTACCATCCGGTACCGTAGCATGCTCGTGCCGGTACCGCATGGTACCAAACATTGGGCGCGCCGTGGCGGCCCAGATGGAAGCTCCAGATGGCTCAGGCTTTGGCAGGGGTGATCGCACCGGACCCCACGACTGCGGTGGTGCGCCTGGACCGCGTCGCCAGGACGTATCAGCTCGGGTCTGTCTCGGTCCCGGCACTCAGGGAAGTGAGTCTGGAAATTCCGTATCACCGCTTCTCGATGCTCATCGGGGCGTCCGGCAGCGGCAAGACGACCTTGTTGAATCTCATCGGCTGCATCGATGCGCCGACCCGCGGCATCGTGGCGGTTTGCGGTCAGAACGTCGCGAAACTCGACGACAACGAGACTTCCGCCTTCCGGGCTCGCAACATCGGGTTCATCTTTCAGAACTTCAGTCTCGTACCCGTTCTGTCCGCATACGAGAACGTGGAGTATCCGCTGCTGCTGATCGGAACAC
>DAITMW010000045.1:9914-32835 GCA_036834945.1 Steroidobacteraceae bacterium | reverse complement strand
TCGCACGCAGAAGAACCGCGATCTTCTGCATGATCGTCCGCACCTGCGGACTCACAATCTTTTCCAGAATGCCGTCACTCACCGACTTCAGGTCGGCGAGGATCATCGCGACACCGACGAGGTCTCCCTGCGGTGCGCGCACCGGCAAGAAGATCGCTACACGTCCGTCTTCCAGACCGTTCTCATAGCACGGCAGAGAGCGATCGTTCGCGAGGGTTTCCATCGCGTCGAGTACGAGGCTGTGCTCGTCGGGTCCGAGCGCGCCCTCGCTGAGCCATAGGACGTTGGCCTGGTCGTCGTAGAGCGAAACCGAGTGAAGGCGCAACGGCGGCAAAGCCGCGCGCAGTTGCCATCCCAGAGATTCTGCCGTAACGGGCTCGGATGCCGCAGGAGCGGCGCTGGCGGCGGGCGTGTTGGCAGGCGGACGCACGGCCATAGCATTCAGTGGCTGCAAGGACTTCCCCATCCAGGATGCGCACGAGCCGGACAACTGAATGAGGCCCGGCGATGGATAGAGTGGCAGGAGCTATTGAGTCGCGCCGTGACTGCCTTCGCGTTCCGTCGGCGAATGCAAACGCTTTTTCAAACAGGCCGCGCGATCGGGAGCGCCGATCGCGCGGCGGTTTGTCATATTCAGCGCGCGAGATTTGACAATGCGCGTCTCAAACCAACTTCGCCATGGACCAAAGCCGGTGATCAGTTGCTACCGAGGAAGTCACGCTTGCCGATGTCGACGCCGTTATGTCTAAGAATGGCGTAAGCGGCCGTGATATGGAAAAACACGTTGGGGAGCACCCAGCGCTGAATGTAATCGAGTCCCTTGAAGTCGAGGAACTTGTCCGGGCCGGCGGGAACCTTGATGGCGCGATCTTCCGCGCCTTCGAACGCGCTCGCCGGAATGCCCTTCAGATAGTCGACCGTGCGCGAGATGCGCGCGCGGAGCTCTTCAATCGTCTTCTCGTTGTCCTCGAAGCGCGGCGGCTCGATTCCCGCGAGGCGGGCTACGGAGTTCTTCGACATATCGCATGCGATCTGCACCTGGCGTGACAGTGCGAACATGTCGGGGGCCAGGCGCCCATTGAACAGTACGCTGGGGTCGAATTTCCGGGCGGTCGCGTGCGCGAGCCCTTTCTCGAGCAGGGCCGAGAGGTTGGTCAGCGAGTTGGCAAACACATCGACGGTGACGGCGGGTACAGAGATCTTCATGACGGCTCCCCGGGGACAGTGCGGTTGGACAAAGGCCGCGAATTCTACCCGCCCTGAGCTTGGCCTGCGTGCCTCTTGGGTGAAACAATAGAGGCTGTCCACCAGGAGATTGGAGCCGTCTTGAATCTTATCTGGACTCCCGCGCAGCTGGCCGTTCTGGCGAAGGTCGTCGATCTGAATGGTTTCTCCGCCGCGGCTCGTGCGCTCGGAGTCCCAAAAGCCGCGGTAAGTCGCGCAATTGCCGACCTCGAGACAGGGCTCGGCGTGCGCGTTCTGGAGCGCACTACGCGCCGTATCGGACTCACGCCGGCGGGCCGTCTCCTCTATCCCCATGCGAAACGAGTGGTCGAGGAGTCGGACGCTGCGCGCGCCGTTATTGCAAAGCTGCATGCTCCGGCCGCGGGTCCGCTGCGCGTGGTCGCCGATCCAACTTATGGCCGCGTCCTGCTGACACCCCTCGTGCCACGTTTTCTCGAAGCATTCCCGGACCTGCCTCTGGAGGTCGCTCTCGACAATGAAACCCTCGTCGAAGGCTGGGACGTTGCAATCCGACCGCAGCCCGCGCCTGATCCGGCAATCGCAGGCCGACTGCTCGGCGCGCCGCCTGCCCTCCTATGCGCCACGCAGACGTACTTACAGCAGCGCGGGCTGCCGCTGAGGCCCGAGGATCTTCGCGGTCATGATCTGCTGACGCCCGAAGCGACCGACATGCCGGAGTTTCGCCTGAGACTCGAGCGTGGCTCGCAGCGGGCCGAAGTCCCGCTGGCACCCAAGCTCGCGATCAACGATCCGGCGGTTCTCCACGCGGCGACCGCCGCCGGGCTCGGAATTGGATTGCTGCCGGAATTTCTGTGCCGTCAGGGGCTTGCAACCGGGCGGCTGAAACCGGTGCTGCCCGAATGGACCCTGCCGCCGGCGGCGGCATTGTATGCGCTGTATCCGACGACGCTCGAGACGGACCCACGCGTGCAGCGGTTCGTGGACTTCCTGGCCGCGAACATCGTCCCGGCGCTCGCTTCCAACTCATCCGCCGCGTGATGCGTTATCCTACTGGCGAGTAAAGTTCTACTCACCGGTAGGATAGGGGATTCCTCATATGTATCGTGCGCCACTGCGGGAATTGCGTTTCGTGATCGACGAGCTGCTGGGAGCGGCGCAGCTGGCGAAGTGCCCGGATTTCGCCGAATACTCCGACGAGCTCGCCGGCTCGGTGCTGGAGGAGGCGGCGCGCCTGGCGCAAGACGTTCTCGATCCCTTGAATCAACCGGGCGACAAGGAAGGCGCGCGGTGGACTCCCGATGGCGTCGTCACCGCACCCGGATTCCGCGACGCTTATCAACAGTTTGTTGCCGGTGGCTGGCCGCAGCTCGGCGCGCCCCCCGAGTTTGGCGGCCAGAGCGTGCCGCAAGTGCTCGTCACGGCGGTGCAGGAGCTGTGGGCCTCGTCGAACCTCGCTTTCAAACTCTGCCCCATGCTGACGCACGGGGCCGTGCATGCGTTGGAGCTCTCCGGCACGGAGGAACAGAAAAAACGCTTCCTGCCGAAGATGATCAGCGGCGAATGGACCGGCACCATGGTGCTCACCGAGCCCCAGGCGGGGTCCGATCTCGCGCAGGTGCGGACGCGCGCGGTCCCCGACGGTAAGCATTTCCGCCTGTACGGACAAAAGATATTCATCACCTGGGGCGATCACGACATGACGAGCAACACCATTCACATGGTGTTGGCTCGCATCGAAGGCGCGCCGGCGGGAGTGAAAGGGATCTCCCTGTTCATCGTGCCCAAGTTCCTCGTCAACGACGACGGCTCACTGGGCGCGCGCAACGAAGTACGTTGCGTGTCGATCGAGCACAAGCTCGGCATCCATGCGAGCCCGACGTGTGTGCTCGCCTTCGGCGACCAACAGGGTGCCCAGGGTTACCTGGTGGGCGAGGCCAATCGCGGCCTCGAGTACATGTTCATCATGATGAACGCCGCCCGGCTCTCGGTTGGACTCGAAGGCTACGCGGTGGGTGAGCGGGCCTTCCAACGCGCCGCGGACTGGGCCCGGAACCGGATCCAGGGTAAACCGCCAGTAGCCGCCCCGACGGGCCCCGCCCCGATCATCAATCACCCCGACGTGAAGCGCATGTTGCTGACGATGAAGTCGGCGACCGAAGCCGCACGCGCCCTCGCGTTGTATGGAGCGATGCAACTCGACATTGCCGCCCACAGTCCCGACAAGGCTCAACGCGAGGCCGCGCAGGCGCGCGGTGACCTGCTGATTCCCATCGTGAAAGGCTGGTGTACCGAAATCGGCAATGAAATGACGGGCATCGGCGTGCAGGTGCACGGCGGCATGGGTTTCATCGAAGAGACCGGTGCCGCGCAATACGTCCGTGATGTGCGCATCACCACCATTTACGAAGGCACCACCGGAATCCAATCCAACGATCTCATCGGCCGCAAGCTCGGTCGCGATCGCGGTGCCGCCATGGGCGCGCTGCTGTCTGAGATGTCGCGCGAGCTCGAAGGGCTGAGCGTTGAGAATCCGGCGACTGCCGCCACCCGGAAGGCCGTGCTCGAAGCGGTCGCGCTCCTGAAAACCGCGACGGCGTCCATGTTGGAAAAGATGGCGTCGCATCCTGACCAGGCCATGGCGGTGTCGGTGCCCTATCTGAGGATGTGCGGGTATGTTGCCGGCGGCTGGCTGTTGGCCCGCTCGTCGGCCATTGCAGCGGCGAAGAAGGGTGGCCCGGAGCGGGACTTCTACGAAGCCAAGGTGCGCACTGCTTTGTTCTACACCGAGCAGGTGCTGCCCCAGGCGCTCGCTTTGGCGCAGGTCGTCACGAAGGGCGCCAACAGCGTCGTGGAGACTGACGCCGCATTGGTGTGAGGCCGGGGCGGAGCTGTCAGTCGCCGTTGCCGGGAGGCTCTTTGCGCGCCGCCGCCCCCGGCGGGCGATTCGCCGCATCGAGAGAATGAAGCCCGAGCGCCTTTTCCACCTTCACGAAAGCGGAAAGGACAAACAGCCCCAGGCAGACACCCACCACGGCGAGCCCGAGACGGCCCAGGCCTGCCGCGGCACCCGCCGCGGCGGTGAGCCATAAGCCCGCCGCCGTGGTCAGGCCGTGGATCTCGTGCTCCGCGGTCAATTTCAAGATGGCGCCGCCGCCGAGAAAGCCGATCCCGGTCACCAACCCCTGGAGTACTCGCGAGAGATCGCTCTTGCTCATCCCGCTTTCATCGGCGGCAACCAGGAATAGCGCGGTTCCCAAGGACAGCAGCATGTGAGTTCGCAGGCCCGCGGGTTTGTGCGTGAGCTCGCGCTGCAGGCCGACGAGGGCGCCGACGATGAGAGCCACGAGCAGGCGCAAGCCGATCTGCAACAGCTCCGGACCGCTCGGCATGGTGCTTGTCAGATCGGTCATCATGGCGATCACCGTCGCCGCGAGGGCACTCGCAGCTTCAATCTGGGGGGCTCGTTCAGATTTTGCAGGAACAGGCGTCGCTCCTCCGGCTCGAGGGCGGCCCAATCCACTTTGCGTGTGTCGGTACGACGGAGCTGCCGGTCCGTGATGCGCGCTTCCGCCGCACTGGAGGTCGACCATTTCGTCGGTAATCGACGGGTCGTCCCCTTTCGTAATAGATCGATGACCGCCGCCGCCACGACGCGGTCGCGTGTCAGGTCGCTGTGTGCAACACGCGCATAGTGGCTGGGTGCTCCGGGAAGCGCGGCACTGATCGCGGGCACCGTGCCGTCGCCGTGACGCGTAATCGTGTACTCAAAATCGTCGGAACGGCGCCGAACGGAAGTGACCGTCTCTTCGCCGATGCCCACGATACAAGTGAAACGGGAGTCAGGCTGCGCGAGCGTACTTTGCACGCCGCGCGCATGCTCCAGCAGCTCGGCCTTCGGTTGGGGACCCACTGAAGGCCACGCCCCGGCGTCCAGCAGGTCGGCCGGCAGCATGTGATAGAGGCTCGGGAAGGTGTTGAAGACCTCACCGGCGAGGTGCTCGGCGGAGGCGTCGCTCGCGAGCCGGGCGATCTTGCGCACGACGGCATACGTGCCGCGCAATGCCTGGATGGTCGCAAACGAGCCGAAGTTTGGACTCCCGAGAAGCAGAACTCGCTCGACCCGCTCTGCTCCCGGGAGCACGACGGCAGCGCGGCTGACCAGGCCTCCCATGCTGTGCGCCACGATCGCGATCCGTTGCGCAGGATCATTCCGCAGGCGCTCGGCGAACGTGCGGCCGAGCTCGTCGATGCCCAGCCGCCAGTCGTAGTCATGAAAGGAGACCGCGAAGCCCGCGGCACGCAGGTGCAGTTTCAACTTCAGATAGGAATACAGCACCACGCCCAGCGATACGATGCGCGCGGTACCAGGCAGGCGCAGCGCGGCCAGTCTCCCGATCTGAATGTCGATCGGGTCGACCCAGACGATGTCGTTCGGCAATGGCGCCGTGCGCAGGAGGCCGAGTTGCGAGCCCATGATGCCGGGCACGACGATGACGTGGAGCGCAGCGTCCTTGATGGGAGTTGCCGCAGCTCGCCGCGCAAGCCGGGCCAGGTCGCGGTACTCGGGGGCGCCGAAGTAATCGACCAGCTCCGCTTTGTGAGTGCCGGCGACCAACAGGCCTTCCATGTCGGTATCGCTCAGGGCGAACCGGTCGTACGGCGTGACGTGATCGAGCGGTGAGTCCGGACGGCTCACTGTGCAGTCAGGGGTCGCACGACCGCGGCGACCTGTACCTTGTTGCCATCGGCCAGCAGCAATGCCAACGGCACACTTTGTCCGACGGCAGCCGGGTGCGTGACTCCATGCAGCATGATGTGGAGTCCGCCCGGCTCGAGCTTTACCGTTTTCCCGGGCGGCACGACGAGTTGCTCGTGAGGACGCATCTTGGATTGCCCGCTTTCGGTCTGGGTCTCGTGGATCATTGCGTGACTCGCGAGAGAGCACTCCACGCCAACGATGCTGATGGGCTTCGTCGTCGGGTTACGCAAGGTCAAATACACAGCAGCCACGTCGGATCCCGGTACTTGACGCACCCACGCGTCCTGCACGATCAGGCCCGGCGACTGCGCCATCACATTGAACGCAATCAGCACCGCAAGTCCTGCTGCGGCACGAGCGTAGAGAAATGCTGCGCGAAGATTCAAGTCAGTGCGTTTTTTCCGCGAAAGGCTGCTCAGTATGCCAGACGATCCGCGGGCTGACCGACTATCATGACTCGATGAGTATCCAGCGCGAAAATCCAGAGGTGGGAGCCTTGATCGCGCTGTTTGCCGGTGCGTTGTCCATCGGCGGGGCGAGCATTCTCGTCCGCCTCTCGGAGACCGGCCCCACGGCAACCGCATTCTGGCGCGGGTGCCTGGCGTTGCCGCTGCTCGCACTGTGGGCGCTCTTCGAGCCGGGGAACAACGGGACCGCGTCGCGATTGCCAGCCCGGGCCGGACTGATTCTTTCCAGCTTCCGCGATCCGGGGTTTCTCTGGGCAGGGCTGTTCTTCGCGGCCGATCTCGCCCTCTGGAACTGGTCGCTGCTGCTTACGTCCGTGGCGGCGTCCACACTCGAAGCAAACCTTGCTCCGCTGTTCGTCACGCTCATCGTGTGGCTGTGCTGGCGTGAGCGTCCCAGCGTTCGCTTCATGATGGCGACCGCGTTCGCACTGACGGGCATGTTGCTCATCGTCAGCCCGAAGTTCGGCCATGGCGGCTCGGTATTCGCCGGTGACGCGCTCGGGTTGGGCGCCGCCGTTTTTTTCGCAGCCTACATCCTGGTCGTATCGTCCCTGAGGGCGCGGTATGGAACAGGAATTGTCATGTTCAATTCGACGCTCGTGTTCACGACATTCGTGCTGCCCCTCGCGCTGACACAGAAAATGGTCCCGGACACCCTGTCAGGGTGGGCTACCGTCGCCGGGTGTGCGCTCGCCGCGCAGGTCTTCGGGCAAGGGCTCATCGCTTACGCGCTGGCGCACTTGCGCCCGACTTTCGGATCCCTGGGGCTGCTCTTACAAACACTCGGCGCCGCAACCGCGGCATGGCTGGTGTTGGGCGAGCGACTGACGCCGATTCAGGTAGTCGGCGGGCTCGTCATTGTCGGGGCGATCGCCCTGGCTCGTTCGGCGCCTCAACCCGCCGCGCAAGAACCCGCGACCGAGTCACTTGGCGTGCTCCGCGATTAACTTGCAGACCGCGTCGATGGCCGGCCGCCGTGCGGAGGTCTTACGCCACACGGCACCAACATGTCGGACCGGTGCCGGCTTTGCGAACGGGCGGATCGTGACACCTTTGGCGTTGCCGTAGGCCCCGCGGCTCGCGAGCTCCGGCAACAATGTGAGGCCCGCACCGGTCGCCACCATCTGGCGCAACGTCTCCAGGCTCGTCGCACGAAAGTCCTGTTTCTCCTGCGCGCCGATGCGGCTGCAGACTTCCAGCGCCTGGTCACGAAGGCAGTGACCATCCTCGAGTAAGAGTAGCGTTTCGCCTTTCAGGTCATCCGTGCGGACGCTCTCCCGCTTGGCGAGCTTGTGTTGATCCGGCACCGCGACGATGAACGGCTCCGTGTAGAGCTCGCGCGCCTCCAACCCTTCCAGGTCCACCGGCAGCGCCAGTATCCCGACATCAATCTCGCCGCCCTGCAATTTCTCCAGCATCGGCTGCGTCTGATACTCGTAGAGCTGCAGCTCCAGCCGGGGCAAGGATTTGCGCAATGACTGGGCGATCCGCGGCAGGAGGTATGGCCCGATGGTGGGCAGGAGCGCCATGCGAAGCCGTCCGGCGAGCGGGTCACGATGCGAGCGCGCCAGGGTGACCACCTCTTCACTGGCCTCCAGGATCCGTCGGGCGCGGGACACGATCTGCTCCCCCGCTTCGGTGAGGGAGACGTTGTTGGGCTGTCGCTCGATCAGCTGCACCCCAAGATATTCCTCGAGCTTTTTCAGCTGCGCCGACAGGGTCGGCTGACTGACGAAGCAGCGCTCGGCGGCACGGCCGAAATGCCGGCAATCGGCGACCGCCACCAGGTAGCGGAGGTCTTTGAGCTTGATGTCGGTCATCCGCGCAGGTCTTTCAGTTGCATAGGGGTCCTCGCATCCGAGGGGGCTCGTCCAGTCGATATATGGCGTCTATCGAGATTATAAAGTCAATCGATTGGAATAATAGCCGTCCCGGCCACACCATGTGATGCATCCCGCGAGGGACATCGGTCACTTACTTGTTTGCGAGGAGCTTTTGAGCATGTCAGGCATTGGTCAGCGTTTTCCCGAGTTCTCCCTCACCGGCGTCGTTTCGAGCGACAGTCAGAAGGCCTTCCAGTCCTTCACCCAGGACAGCTTCCCGGGCAAGTGGAAGGTGGTGTTCTTCTGGCCGAAGGACTTCACGTTCGTCTGTCCCACCGAGATTGCGGCCTTCGGCAAGCTCGACAAGGAGTTCAAGGCCCGTGATGCCCAGGTTCTCGGCGTCAGCATCGACAGCGAGTTCGTGCATCTCGCCTGGCGCAGCACCAAGGAAGAGCTGAAGAACCTTCCTTTCCCGATGCTTTCGGATCTGAAGCGCGAGCTGACGACCCGGCTCGGCATCCTCGATCCCGAGGCCGGTGTCTCGCAGCGTGCGACCTTCATCGTGGACCCGCAGGGCGTCATCCGCTTCGTCTACGTCACCGACCTCAACGTCGGGCGCAACCCGGAGGAAGTTCTCCGCGTGTTGGACGCGCTGCAGACCGACGAGCTGTGCCCCTGCAACTGGAAGAAGGGTGATGACACCCTGAAGGCGGCCTGATGAGCACGTTGGACACGATCCGCGACGCGATTCCCGACTACGCGCGCGATCTGAAGCTGAATCTGGGTTCTGTGTTGACGACGACCGGGGCTCCCGGTCTGTCGGAAAAGCAGATCTGGGCGGTGGCTCTCGCCTCCGCGCTGGCCTCGCGTAATACGGAATTCACGCGCGACATCGAGACGCTGGCGTCGGCCCACCTCGATACTGCTTACCTCAACGGTGCTCGGGCCGCGGCGGCCATCATGGGCATGAACAACATCTACTACCGCTTCCTCCACCTCGTGGAGGATCCGGAGTACGCGACCCTGCCGGCGCGCTTGCGTATGAACGTGATCGGCAACCCTGGCATCGACAAGGTCGATTTCGAGCTGCTGTCGCTGGCTGTTTCTGCTATCAATGGTTGCGGCACGTGTGTTGCTTCTCATGAGCGGCAACTGCGGAAGCACGAATTCAGCCGTGAGGCGGTGCAAAGTGCGGTTCGTATTGCTGCCACGGTGCATGCGGTCGCGCGAGTGCTGGAAAGCGCCAAGCTGGAAGCCGGCGTGGAGGCCGCCGAGGCAGCCTGACGAGCTCGAGGAGCTTGAGGAATGCGTGTAGCGAGTGCTCCACGCCTTTCCGCGGGGGTGGTCGTCGTAAGACGTACCCCCGCGGGTTGGCGTTTTCTGATGCTGCGGGCTTATCGGAACTGGGACTTTCCCAAAGGGGTGGTCGATCCAGGGGAGTCCCCGCTGGGGGCCGCACGCCGCGAGGTCAAGGAAGAGACCTTGATCGATGATCTGCAATTCAACTGGGGCGAGGAGCACTACGAAACCGCGCCCTACAGCAACAACAAAGTCGCGCGCTATTACATCGGCGAGACCCGGACAGAGCGGGTCTCGCTGCCGGTGAGCCCGGAGCTCGGGCGGCCGGAGCACAATGAGTCGCGCTGGTTCGATCTCGCTGGGGCGCTGGCGATTTCCTCGCCCCGGGTGATTCCTGTCGTAAACTGGGCGGCAGGTAAAATTGGGATTTCCACCGGAACAAAGTGAAACCGCTGGCCCATGGGGCTTCCGGGCCGTTGCATTGGGCCATCGGGCTCGCATTGCTCGCGGCCTTCGGTGCCGTGGCGAGCGGGCACGCGGACGTACCGCCCGAGCGCGGCCGGCCCGCATCGCCGGTCAACACGACGTTCGTTGTAGATGATGACACGGGCCAACGTGTCACCCTGCCGCATGCGCCTCAGCGCATTGTGAGTCTTGCGCCGAGCGCTACCGAAATGCTGTTTGCCGCGGGTGCCGGTGATCGTCTGGTCGCCACGGTCGCTTTTTCCGACGAGCCTCCCGCGGCGAAGCGAGTTCCTCGCATCGGCGATGTCACCGCGGTCGATATCGAGCGCCTCGTTGCTTTGCATCCCGACCTCGTGGTCGTTTGGCCGGGCGGGGGCAATCCGGCACAGATCGAAAAGATCGCCCAGCTGGGCTTTCCCGTTTATCGCCAACAGGTCAACAGGCTCAGTGACCTGCCCGTCTCACTGCGTCGTCTCGGCGCGCTCGCTCCCGATCGTTCGGTGGCCGATGCCGCTGCCCGCGAACTCGAGGAGTCGCTGGCGCGCCTGGCCCACGAGTATGGCCGTGGCAAACACCCGACAGTGTTGATCCAAATCTGGAATCGTCCGATCTACACGGTGGGCGGTACACAACTGATGAGTGACGCGTTGGCGCTATGTGGTGGCCGCAACGTCTTCGGGGACCTGAAGGAGCTGAGTCCTGTCATCAGCACGGAAGCGGTGATCGCGCGCAATCCCGACATGATTGTCGCGGTGGCGCCGCCTGGTGAGGCCAAGGGCTGGTTGGAGGAGTGGAAGCGGTTCGGAAGTCTCAAGGCCGTCCGCGACGGGAGACTCGTTCCGTTCGAGGATCAGAGGTTCGTGCGGCTCGGACCCAGTTTCGTCGCGGCGACCGGGGAGTTCTGCAAGGCCCTGGTCAATCGCGAAAGTTATTGAACTGCAGGGGCATCTCGACTTTCGCGCCGCGTAAAAGCTGGATCGCCGCCTGCAGATCGTCCTTGCTCTTGCCGGTCACGCGCATCTTGTCGCCTTGCAGGCTGGCCTGCACCTTGAGCTTCGAGTCCTTGATGAGGCGCACCAGTTTCTTGCCCACTTCCTGGTCGATGCCTTGTTTGAGGACGACATCCTGTACTGCCGCGGCGAGATTCGTCACCGGGTCCTTCACCTCCAGACAGCCCAGGTCGATGCCCCGCTTGGATAGCCGCAACTTCAGGATCTCCAACATCTGCTTGAGCTGGAATTCCACCTGGGCGCGCATTTTGACGGTGAAGTCCTCGAGCTCGAAGACCGCGCCGGTGTCCTTGAAGTCGAAACGTTGTCCGAGCTCACGATTCGCCTGGTCGACGGCGTTGGCGACTTCGTGGGACTTCAGCTCGGAGACGGTGTCGAAAGAGGGCATGCCCATAACGTGCAATGGGCGCGGCTGGATGTCAATTCAAGCCGATGCGGCTTGCATTGACGGAAGAGTTTGGCGAGGCAGGGTGGAGGCGGCTTGCATTGACGGAAGGGTTTGGCGAGGCAGGGTGGAGGCGGCTTGAATTGACGGAAGGGTTTGGGGTCAGGCCGGGTGCTGCTTCGCGAAGGGATCGTGGGCCGGCGACAGCTTGCCGTAGGTCCAGCCGAGCACCCCGCCGTACAGCACCTGCAGTCCCAGCATGACGATGGGTGCCAGCACCGAGAGCTGGAAGCCGAAATAACCCTCGCCCGTGGCGGGCAGGACCACCAGCATCACCACCAGCCATGTGATGACTCCATACAGGACGCCGCCCTTGGTGTGTGTGTCGACGTTCAGCCGGGGCTCGATGTGGGCAAACAAACCACCCAGGACCACGGAGCCGACGACGATGTGGAGGGTCCATCCCAACGCGTATTGCGACGGTGGCGCATCGAGCAGGGTGAGTAGCAGGCGGGTCAGCTCGAGCTGCGGCTCGAACCCGGTGGCGCCGATCAGCACCATCACCAGGGAAAGCACGGCTGTGGCCACTCCTCCAGCCAGCATGCCCTTGACCACGTCGCTCATTAATCTCCTGCCGCCCACTTTTGTTTTGAACGTACCCACTATATCGGGTTCCGCCTTAATGAAAGCCTAACGAGCAAGCGTCGCCGCGCGTTGACTCGATGTCACGCCAGGATTGTTCCGGAACGAGGCCAACGCCGCGACGCCACGTTGCGACACTACGGGGCGCGCGGTGAGGAAGTTATTTGTTTTTTGAAAGCTCGGCCTCGAGCTTCTTGCGGTTCTTGCGGGTGAGGTCGACGAATCGGGGTGTGAGTCCGATGTCCTCGTAGATCGGATCGCCCTGCTCGTCGTTGGAGATCACCTTCTTGCCGGCGATGTAGGGCATCGAGGTCTCGATCTCCTGCAGAGCGGTGCTGAGGAGGTCGGTGATGAGCTGCTCGGGCGAGCGACCTGGGAACATCTCGGACAGCGCGGCGAGGCGGGCGGCATCATCGACGGGCAGGCGGACCGCGTATTCCGTCGCGGTGCGCGGCTGGGCCGCGCTTTCGCGCCAGCTCTCGAGGAGATCTTTGAAACTCATTGGGCTCACATGGGGGCAGCGTTGGCTGGGGCCGCCATTTTAGCGGAGCGGCGCCCTTTGGGCGGCAGTCTGCACCGGCCCGTGGCATCGCGGGGTGAATTTCTTGACGGCCGAGCCAAGGCCCGGCGATACTCGGGCTCACATGTCGCAGCAGGTCAACAGCTTTCGTTTCTGGTGGTGGCGCTCCCTGATCACGGAGTGGGCGGCCCGCTAGTTTCGCGCGACTGAAAGATTCGAGGCTCGGCACAGAACCCATCTCCGGAAAGTCCACCGGGATGGGTTTTTTGTTGCCTGTAGGGTTTGGGTGGCCTGAAGGGTTTTGTGGCCTGACGGGTTTGTGGCCTGACGGGATTTGTGGCCTGACGGGATTTGTGGCCTGACGGGATTTGTGGCCTGGGATGGGTTTGGGTGGCTGTAGGCCAGCTTTTGAGACTGAATGAGGAGAGTGCGTTGAAACCGCCATTCGACATAGCGGGGGATCTCGATACGCCGGTCTCGGCGTTCATGAAGCTCGCCGCTTTTGCACCGCGCTTCCTGCTGGAGAGCGTCGAAGGCGGCGAGCGCCTGGCACGCTATTCGTTCATCGGTTTCGGTGACGGCCTGGAAGTCCGGCTGGATCGCGACGGGTTCACCATCGGCAGTGAGCGCAGGCCGCTGCCGCGCTCGAGTGCCGAGCTGCTGTCCGGATTGCGCGATGCACTACGGCGGGCACCGCAGCCTCAGCCGGACATCGCTGGTGTCCCCCTCGCCGGCGGACTCGTAGGCTATTCGTCCTACGATGTGGTGCGATTCTTCGAGCGGCTGACCTCTCGGACGGGTCTCGAAGGCGGGGTCCCCGCGCTTCATTACGTTGCGCCGCGCTCGCTGTTGGTATTCGATCACCTCACACGCGGAATCGCGTTGGTGCACGCCGGTTCCGAGGACGAGCGCCGCTCGTTACGGAACGAAGTCGTGCGTGCCCTGCGGGGCGGGCTGCCGAACGGGATCCGTGCCGGCAAGTATTCACAGCCGACCGCCGCGTACAGTCGCTCCGATTATATGAGCGGCGTCAGACGTACCCAGGAATACATCTCCGCCGGAGACGTCTACCAGCTAGTGCTCTCCACCCGGTTCTCCGGCAGACACGAGCTCGATCCCTTCCAGGCCTACCGCGCCCTCCGACTCATCAATCCCTCTCCTTATATGTACTACTGCTCCCTGGGCGACATCACGGTTGTCGGATCGTCGCCCGAGGCGCTGGTGAAGTTGAAAGGAGGCCGGGCGCAGCTGCGACCGATAGCGGGGACGAGACCGCGCTCTGACGACCCGGCGATCGATGCCACACGCGAGATCGAACTGAAAGCCGATCCGAAGGAAAACGCCGAGCACATCATGCTCGTCGATCTCGCCCGCAACGATCTCGGTCGAGTTGCTCGCGCAGGGAGTATTCACGTCGATCCCTACCGCGCCATCGAACGCTACAGTCACGTTATGCACATCGTCAGCGGTGTGCACGGCGAGCTCGCACCGAATTGCGACGCCTTCGATCTGTTCGCCGCCGCATTCCCGGCGGGAACGTTGGTCGGCGCGCCCAAGGTGCGCGCGATGCAGATCATCGACGAGTTGGAACCCGTGAGTCGCGGCTTATACGGCGGAACCGTGGGATACTTTGGTGCCCGCGGCGATATGGATCATGCGATCACCATCCGGACGCTGGTGTTCCGGGGCGACGAATACAGTTATCAGGCCGGCGCCGGCATCGTTGCCGACAGCGTTCCGGAGACCGAGCACGAGGAAGTGCTGGCGAAGAGCGCCGCCATGGTACGCGCACTCGAGCTTGCTGGGGGTACGGGCCTATGACGCCGCGGCTGTTGTTGATTGATAACTACGACTCCTTTACGTACAACCTCGTGCAGGCGTTCCTGGTATTGGGTGCGGACGTGCACGTGTATCGCAACGACGCGATATCGGTGGATCAGGCCATCGCCTTTGCCCCGTCCCACCTGTGCATCTCGCCGGGGCCAGGCACACCTTACGATGCCGGCGTGTCCATGGACATGATCCGGGCATTCGCCGGGCGCCTCCCGGTGTTGGGTGTGTGCCTGGGGCACCAGTCCATCGTGGAAGTGTTTGGCGGCAAGGTCGTGCGGGCCGGCCGGCTCATGCACGGCAAGACCTCGATCATCCAACACGACGGCTCCTCGTTGTTCGCGGGATTGCCGCAGCCTTGCGAGGTCGGCCGGTACCACTCACTGATCGCGGCCCCCGAGACGTTGCCGCCGGACCTGGAGGTGAGCGCGCGGACCGAGCAAGGCGAAATCATGGGCGTCAGGCACCGGACGTTGATGGTCGAGGGTGTGCAGTTTCATCCCGAAAGCATCCTGACACCCGACGGCCCGACCCTGATGAAGAATTTCCTCGGGTTCTCCGGTGGCCAGCGGGCGCGAGGCGCGTCGGTTGGAGCGATCGATGCCGTCTCCGCGTGACCTGCTGGAAAAGTTGCTCGCCCGCCGCGACCTGTCGCAGGCGGAGGCCGAGGAGTTGCTCACGCACCTGACGAATCCCGAGGGGGTGCCGGCGATGGCGGGCGCCATCCTCGCCGGGTTGCGTAGCAAGGGGGTCGTGGCCGATGAGGTTCGAGGGTTCGCCTTCGCCATGCGCAGGTTGGCGCGCAGGCCGCCCGTTCCCGAGGGCCTACGGGCAATCGACATCGTCGGTACCGGCGGCGATTCCTCCAGCAGTTTCAATATCTCCACGGGCACCGCCCTTCTGACGGCCGCGTGCGGCCTGCCCGTGTTGAAACATGGTAATCGCTCGATTTCCAGCCGATCCGGCAGCGCGGATGTACTCGAGGCGCTCGGCCTGAAGGTGCCGCTCGACGAGCAGGGCGTCGCGGAGTGCCTGGCTGCCGCCAATTTTACCTTCCTGTTCGCGCCCCACTACCACCCGGCGACGAAGGCGGTAGCGCCGGTGCGCGCCGCCCTCGGGGTGCGCACGATATTCAACATCCTGGGCCCGCTCACCAATCCCGCGGAGCCACCGTTTCATCTCATCGGGGCGTACAGCCTCGAGGTGGCGAAGCTCATTGCGGAGACGCTCGCCGGCATGCCGATCGAGCGGACGTTCGTGGTCCATGGCGCCGAGGGTTGGGATGAGCCAACCCCCATTGGACCCTTCACACTCTTCGACGTCCGACCCGGACGCGTGGATGTGGAGATGCGCGGACCCAAGGACTACGGTTTAGAGCCCTGCACGGCTGCTCACCTCGCGGGCGGTGATGCGCAACATAACGCCGAGGCTCTGAGGGCAGTGTTCGAAGGGCGAGACCGGGGCGCGCATCGCCATTGCCTGCTTCTCGGCACGGCTTTGGCGCTCGAAGTCGCCGGCAGGGCGCTTGATCCGCACGAGGGGGTTGAATGCGCGGCTCACGCGATCGACGGCGGCGCGGCCCTGAAAGTGTTGCAAGCGATTGAAAGTGTTGGAGCGAGCGCTGCCCGACGCGCCGGATCACGGGCGGCTGTGGGTGGCGCGACGCTCTCTGTAGGTGCGATGGCGGAAAAATTGGGGTGAGGACGACCATTCGCGATGTGTCAGGCGGCGGAGTCGCCTGAGCTATCGAGGGCAGGGAAGCGGTTTTGGAGCAGAGCAATGACGAGTGATTTCCTGGAGCAAATGGCGGCCGGAAGCCGCCAGCGAGCGGATGCCGCGAAGCGAGTGCGCGGCGAGTCTGACCTCTTGGCGCGGGCGCTGGCAGCGCCGCCGCCACCCCGGTTGCGGCGCGACCCTGCCGGGTTCGACCTCATTGCGGAAATGAAGTTACGGTCCCCGGCCGTAGGCCAGCTCAAGTCGGGTGACGAGGATGTTGGAGCACGCGTGACGGCATATGCGCACGCCGGTGCGGCCGCCGTGTCCGTGTTGACAGAGCCAACTCGTTTCGACGGGTCGTTGGCGCACCTGGAGCTCGCAACAAGTGTTCTGACATCCCTGAACGTACCCGCGATGCGCAAGGACTTCCTGGTCGACCGGTACCAGGTGATCGAGGCCCGCCTCGCCGGCGCCGGGGGCGTTCTCGTGATCCTGCGCATGTTGCCGCGCGAGCAGTTGGACGCGCTCATCGAGCAGGCCGGCAAGCTGGGACTGTTCGTTCTGCTGGAAGCGTTCGACGAAGGCGACATCGAGCTGATGCACGACATCGTCGATCGTCAGGCCGGCAAGGCGGAGTTGCTGGCGGGCGTGAATTGCCGGGATTTGACGACGTTGCAGGTCGTTCCCCGGCGACTCGACGAGCTGGCACACCTGCTACCGACCCGAGTGCCGCGTGTCGCGGAAAGTGGGGTCGGCTCCGCCGACGACGCGCGCCGTGTGGCCGCGGTCGGATACGAGTTGGCCCTGGTGGGTAGCGCGCTGATGCAGGGCGGTGACCCGAGCGCGCTGGCCTCGGCCATGTTGACCGCAGGACGCGCCGCACGCGCTTCCGCACGCAAGGTTGGCTGATGCCCATCTGGATCAAGATCTGCGGCATGACAACCCCAGAGGCCGTGGCCGCAGCGCTCGATTCGGATGTGGACGCAATCGGTTTCGTCTTCGCCAAGTCGGTGCGTCAGGTGACCCCGGCGCAGGCGCTGCGTTTGGCGGCGCCTGCGCGGGGGCGTATTCGCTGCGTGGCGGTGACGCGTCATCCGAGCCAACAGGACGTGGACCAGATTCTCGAGGAGTTTGGTCCTGACGTATTGCAAACTGACTCCACCGATCTGGCCGGGCTGCGGCTTCCGGATCAACTGGAGCTTCTACCGGTCTTTCGGGACGGCTCCCCGCTGGGGAGTCCCTCGCCGACCGCTCGGTTTCCCGCACTGGGGATTCCCTCGCTGACCGCTCGGTCACCGACCCGTCTGCTTTTCGAGGGCGTCGCGAGCGGCGCCGGTATGCCTTGCGACTGGACCGCGGCCAGCCGGATAGCGCGCCTTGCGGAGCTCGTGCTGGCCGGTGGCCTCAATCCCAACAACGTCGCTGCCGCGATCTCACAAGTGCGGCCGTTCGGCGTAGATGTCTCTACGGGGGTGGAAGCCCGGCCGGGAGTCAAAAGCCCGGCTGAAATCGCCCGTTTTGTCACGATGGCGCGTGCCTCGAATGACGCGCATGAGGAACTCATATGACAGTATCCCAACTCAGCTACGATGGTCCGCGGCTGCTCGCCGATTCCATCGCCGGCAAATTCCCTGATTCCCACGGCCGCTTCGGTCCCTTCGGCGGCCGTTATGTGCCGGAGACGCTCATTCCGGCGCTCGAACGGCTCGAGCGTGGCGTGCGTGAGCACCTGCATTCAGAGGATTTCCAGAAGGACTTCAGGCGTGAGCTCAGGACCTGGGTCGGCCGACCGACTCCGCTCACGTTCGCGGCCCGTCTATCGGCGCTCTGGGGTGCCAACATCTGGCTCAAGCGCGAGGATCTCGCGCATACCGGTGCGCACAAGATCAACAACGCCATAGGACAGGGTTTGCTGGCCAAACGCATCGGCGCCCAGCGGATCGTCGCCGAGACCGGCGCGGGACAGCATGGCGTCGCCAGTGCGGCCGCTTGCGCGCGCCTCGGTCTGCCGTGCACGGTTTATATGGGCTCCGTCGACATGGATCGCCAGGCGCCGAACGTCGGCCGCATGCGATTGTTGGGTGCCGAAGTCGTTCCAGTCACCACGGGCGACAAGACTTTACGGGCCGCGATCGACGAGGCCTTGCGTGCGTGGGTGTCCGATCCCCTGGAAACCTACTATCTCATCGGCTCCGCTGTAGGTCCGCACCCGTACCCTTACCTGGTGCGTGAGCTGCAGGCCGTGATTGGTCGCGAGGCGCGTGCGCAGATGCTGGAGGAAACCGGGGCCCTGCCCGATGCGGTCATCGCCTGCGTGGGTGGCGGGTCCAACTCGATCGGAGCGTTTCACGCCTTCGTGCCCGACTCCGGTGTTGAGATCATCGGAATCGAAGCGGGCGGCCGCGGGCCGCGCCTCGGCGACAATGCCGCGACACTTTCCTTCGGCAGTCCGGGTGTGCTGCATGGCAGCTTCTCGATGCTGCTGCAGGATGAGGACGGGCAGATCCAGGAAACCCATTCGGTCTCGGCGGGGTTGGATTATCCGGGGGTCGGGCCGGAGCATTCGCTGTTGCTCGCCTCCGGGCGCGTGCGATACCTGGCATCGACGGACGATGAGGCCCTCGAGGCTTTGAAGGCCTGTAGCGAGTACGAAGGTATCCTGCCTGCGATCGAGAGCGCGCACGCGCTATTCGGTGCTCGCCGTTGGGCCGCTACCAACAAGGGCCGCAACATCGTCGTGTGTCTCTCGGGACGGGGCGACAAGGACATGCCGACGCTGCAGAAAACACTGCTGGCCGAGGAGGGCGGCAAATGAGCCCACGTGAGGCGATCAGCGCCGCGATCCGTGCCGCCGCCGGCAAGGGTGAGCCCGCTCTCGTGGCTTTCCTGACCGCTGGCTATCCGAGCCGCGAGAAATTCCGTGAGCATCTGCGAGCGGTGGCGGCGGGGGCCGACGTGGTGGAGATCGGTGTCCCCTTCACCGATCCGATGGCCGACGGGGTAACGATTCAGCGCTCCAGCCTTGCCGCACTGGCGCAAGGGGTGAGCTTGCGTTGGATTTTCTCGGAGCTCGAGGCCATGCCGCGCTTGCAGACGCCGCTGCTGCTGATGAGCTACCTGAATCCGTTGCTGGCGTTTGGCATGAAGCGCCTGGCGGAAAGCGCCGCACGCGCCGGTGTGTCGGGATTCATCGTGCCGGATCTCCCCCTGGATGAGAGTCAGGAGTTGCAGCAGGCATTGGATGCCCATCAGATCGCTCTCGTGCAGATGGTAACCCCGGTAACCAAGCCGGACCGCACGAAAGCGCTGTGCGCCGGCAGCCAGGGTTTTGTGTACGCCGTGACCATGACGGGCACGACCGGAAAGAACGTGGCTGTTCCAACGGAGGTAACCGCCTATCTCGATCATGTTCGCGAGATATCGCCGGTCCCGGTTTGCGCCGGCTTCGGCATCCGAAGTCGGGAGCAGGTGGAGCTGCTGCGCGGTCATGTCGACGGGGTGGTGATCGGCTCGGCGCTGGTGGAGGTTCTCGAGCGCGGCGAAGATGCGACCGGGTGGTTGCGCAAGCTGCGATCGAGATGACCGACGGGCGGCATCACCGGGGCCTTGCGGTCCTGCTGGCTGTTTTGTCCATGGTGAGCCCTTTTTCGATTGATACCTTCTTTCCGTCGTTTCATGCCATCGCCAGGCAGTTCTCGCTGAGCCCGTGGGCGGTCCAGCAGACGCTGACCGCCTACATGTTGCCGCTGTCGCTCATGTCCCTGGTACAGGGGCCGCTGTCGGATGCGATCGGGCGGCGGCGGGTGATCATCGTCGGCCTGTCCGTCTACACCGTCGCCGCGATCGGCTGCACCCTGGCTCCGACCTTCGGCATGCTGTTGGTATTCCGCGCCTTGCAGGGAATGAGCGCCGGCGTGGGCACCATCGTCGGTCGCGCGGTCATTCGCGACCTGTACGAAGGGCCGCAGGCGCAGAAGCTGCTCAGTCTCGTGACCATGATTTTTGCCTTCGCCCCCGCGGTCGCGCCGATCATCGGGGGCTGGATCCACGTCACCCTGGGCTGGCGCGCGGTGTTTGGCTTCATGGCCACGTTCGGAATCGTCCTTGCGGTGACGAGCTATCTCAAGCTGCCGGAGACGCATCCTCCACAGCGTCGGCCCCGGTTGCACGTTCCGGAGCTGGCCCGTACCGCGCTGCGTGTCGCCGGCCATGGAGAGTTCCTGCTCCTCGCGCTCGCGATGGGCGCGAATTTCGCGAGCACGATGTGCTACATCGGCGCGGCTCCCGCCGTGGTCATCGACCGGTGGCACCTGGCGGAAACCGAGTTCGCCCAGCTGTTTCTGCCGGTGATCAGCGGTTTTGTCGTCGGTGCCTGGATCTCAGGTCGCATGGCGGGTGTGATCCCGCTTGCGCAACAGGCGCGCCTGGGATTTTCCGTGTCCCTGATCGGATCGGCCCTGATGGTGGCGCTGCATGCGCTGTTTGCCGCACCCCCTCTCCTGGCGCAACAGGCGTTGCTCCTGGTCCTGGCCGTCGGCGTGCAGTTGGTCTCGCCTACTCTGAGCCTGCGCATGCTGGACCTTTTCCCGACAGCGCGCGGCTCGGCGGCTTCGGTGCAGTCGTGCATCTCGATCGTGATCTCGGCAATTGTGTTTGGTGCCCTCGCGCCGCTGGCGAGCGGCTCCATGCTGACGTTGAGCGAGACCTCCTTGTGCGCTGCCCTGGTAGGGTTCGCGCTGTGGCGGAGCTCGCAACATCGGGTATCGTTCGCGGCATGAAGACTCTCAATGTGGCACGCCGCTTCTGTGGACCGGCGACCTCTTCCAACGGCGGGTACTTCGCGGGACTCGTCGCGAGACTGGAATCCGACACGCTGACGGTGCGGCTGTTGAAACCACCTCCGCTCGACACGGAGCTCGAGGTCGTGGAGCGCAAGGATGGGACCATTGAAGTCCGCCAGGGCGATGAGCTGATCGGTGAGGCCCGGCACTCGGAACTGAACCTCGAGTTGCCACAGGCGCCGAGTTACCTCGAG
This sequence comes from Steroidobacteraceae bacterium, assembly GCA_036834945.1. Lineage (GTDB taxonomy): Bacteria > Pseudomonadota > Gammaproteobacteria > Steroidobacterales > Steroidobacteraceae > 13-2-20CM-66-19. The sequence goes on along the minus strand of DAITMW010000045.1, from coordinate 11,678 downwards.
GCGGTGGAGGCTTCGCGTCGCTACAGCGGATTCCATGCGCATCGTTTCCCGACGTGCTTTGTTTGCGGCACGCAGCGTCCACGGGGCGATGGCATGCGCATCTTCGCGGGCCGGATTCCCGAGCGGGGGATAGTGGCCGCGCCGTGGGTCCCGGACACGTCACTCGATCAGGGCGACGGCAAGGTGCGGCCCGAGTTCATGTCGGCCGCACTGGATTGTCCAGGCTACTACGCGATCACCGATGACGACCGGATGATGTTGCTGGGAGAGCTCACCGTACATCTGGACCGGCTCGTTCACATCGACGAGTCCTGCACAGTGATCGGGTGGAGCATCGGCTCCAACGGGCGCAAGCACGAGGCAGGCACTGCCATCTTTGACGAGGATGGCGAAGTATGCGGTCGCGGTCGGGCGGTGTGGATCGAGCCGCGGAGCTAGCTGTCACACCGCGCGTGGCTACCCCGTCTAGCCCGATATGGACCGTTCACCCGTTTTCGAGCAGCACCGCCCCCGGTTGTTCGGCATCGCGTACCGCATGCTGGGCTCCCGGGCTGATGCTGACGACGTTTTGCAGGAAGCTTACCTCCGTTGGCACCGAGCTTCGGTCGAGGAGATCCGCTCTCCCGAGGCCTGGCTGGTAACGGCCACCACGCGCCTCTGCATCGATCGACTGCGGCTTGCGCGGGAAGCGCGTGAGGTTTACGTCGGCCCTTGGCTACCGGAGCCGATCGTCAGTGACACCTCGCCTCCCGCGGACGCCCCGCTCGATGTTGCATCGAGCCTTTCAATAGCCTTTCTCGTAGTGCTCGAGCGTCTGGCTCCTGAGGAGCGCGCGGCCTTTCTGCTTCACGAAGTGTTCGACAGCGATTACGGCGAGATCGCGCAGGTACTCGGCAAAAGTGAGAGTGCGTGCCGTCAGATAGTCAGTCGCGCGCGCAAGCGGGTTCGGGAGAACAAACCTCGGGTGCAGGTCAATGAGACGGCCCGGCGGGCATTGCTCGATCGGTTCGTCGACGCTGTGCAGGCACAGGACAAGGAAGCTTTGTTGACCTTGTTCGCGGAGAGCGCGACCTGGACGGCGGACGGCGGCGGTAAAGCGCGTGCGGCCCTACAGGTCATTCGCGGTCGTGAGCGTGTGGTGCGTTTCGTGATGGGCGCGTTGGCACGGCACGTCGGCAAGTTCAGCTTCACCCCGGTAACGATCAACAATGAGGCCGGCCTCGCGCTTCGCATGCCCGACGGGCAGATTTTTTCCGTCATCTCGGCCCGCACCGACGGAACACAGATTCTCGATATTTTCACGGTACTCAATCCTGACAAGTTGCGGCACGCGTTAAAGAAGGAGGGAATATGACGCCCAGAATCGATTTCCAGAAAACCAATCCGAAACCCATGCAGCTGATGCTCGCCATCGAGGGCTATCTGAAAGAGTGCGGCCTCGACCACGGGCTGTTGCATCTCATCAAAATGCGAGCCTCGCAGATCAATGGCTGCGCCTATTGCCTGGACATGCACAGCAAGGACGCGCGGGCGGCAGGCGAAAGCGAGCAACGTCTCTATGCTCTCAATGCCTGGGACGAAACGCCTTTTTTCAGCGAGCGCGAACGTGCTGCGCTCGCGTGGACGGAGGCGCTCACGCTCGTCACCGAAGGACACGTCCCGGACGCTGTTTTCGACTCGGTCCGCGCGCAGTTCAGTGAGCAGGAGATCGTCAATCTCTCGCTCGCGATTACGAATATCAATGCGTGGAACCGTCTCTGCATC
>DAITMW010000045.1:4810-9814 GCA_036834945.1 Steroidobacteraceae bacterium | reverse complement strand
TGCCGGCGGAGGGCGCGTTTTCCCGCGGCCGCGGCGAGCTCGATGAGCCGCGCCGCGTGCGCGGAATTCTTGGGCCGGTAAGCCGGGTTGGAGGCCATGCGCTCCTCAACGATGTCCAGGGCCCGACCGGTTTCCCGCCTGGCGAAATACAACTCCACGAGGTCGTCCGTTAGCCGGTCAGCTGGGCGGACGTCGTCCCAGCGGGCCGCGGTCTCGAGCACGGCGCGGTGCTCGAGCAGGAGTTTGTCAGTAAGGTCTTCCGCGTGGCCGTGTAATTTCAACCAGGTCTGAATTTCCTGCCAACCCTCGAGTGGCTTTTTTACGCGAAAGCGGGTGTAGGCGTCGTCCATCATTTGTGCGCGTGCGCCAGCGTGCTCGCGCTCGGAGCGCTCGGCGAGCCGTTCACGCGTGCTGCGGAATTCGATCCCGAGCTCCAGGCGATGCTCGTAGAGGGCGCCGCCGACGAGGGCGAAAATGACGAGCAATCCTAACTGCAGGGCCGCGGTCGAGAGCCAGAATGGCGCACCGGTCGCGATTACCGCATAGGTCAATATCGCGACGGCGACAATCGACGCCAGCAAAAGAATGTAGTCGCGTCCGATCCCCCGGATGAGCCCCAACAATTCCGGTGGCCATGCCGCGCGCACGATGTTGCCGCTCATACCGAGTACCGCGATGCTGGCGGGCAATACCGCCAGCAACACGACGCCCGTCAACCAACCGAGCGCCGCAAAGGTGAGCTTACCCAACTCAACCGCCAGCCATGCTCCTCCGGCGATGAGGAGCGCCTGCGCCAGGGGGCGTTGCTCATCCACGGGATTAACCATTTCAATGGACAGCACGGGGGGCTCCTCCGCGCCGGTCACGATGGCGTCGAGCAGGATGAAACCGTACTTGAAGAACCAGGACGTGAGCAGCAACGCGAGCGGTATGCCCATCAGGCCGGCCTTGAAGGCCACTATCCAGCCCACAGTGAAGACGGCGACCAATATCAGGGCCGCACCGCGCAGTGGATAGAGCAGGTAGCGGATCATGCCGGCATGCGACTTGCGACTGCTGTCGCGAGGGCCTGCGGGAGGTCCGCGCAGAAGGGGTGCAAGAGCATGAGACCTGCGAACCTGATCAATAAGGATGAGCTGATCCACCGCGCCGAGCGTTGGCCGGTGCCCATGGTCGTCCTCGTGGCTACGTGCGTCGCCATGACCGTCGCTGCCGTTTGGGCCTAGGAAGGCCTGTGAGAGCCTAACCCTCCGGCGACGGGGCTACCACACCTTGCCGCGGCCCGCCCGCCATGCGAGCGCTGCGCCAGCCGCCGTACTTGTAGTAGAGAATCGCGAGCACGGCGGAGAGAGCTGACGAGATGGGAAAGCTCCACCAGACCGCGTCGATCTGGTAGCGGCCGATGAGCATTTCCGCCATCGGAAAACGCACCACCAGCAGGGTGAGTGTGAGGATGGCCAACGGGGCCATGACGGCGCCGGTGGCCCGCACTACTCCGAACAAAACCATCGACACGCCGAAGAAGATGAACGACCACGTCACCACGTGGTTCAGATGGGAGGCGGTCTGCAACGCCACCGAGCCGGTCGGCAGGAAGATCTGAAACGCCCACGTGTCGAGAAGCTCGAGCAACAGCACGATCGTGCCGGTGATGACCACGCTGAACATAACCCCCACACGTGCGATGGCGTTCACCCGGTCCCACTTCCGCGCGCCGACATTCTGGGCCGCCATGGCGGAGACGGCCATGCCGACCGCGAAGGTGGGCATCTGGATGTAGTTCCACAGTTGCAGTGCGGCCCCGAAGGCGGCGGTGGTGTCGACTCCGAAGTTGTTGACGAGCGCGATCATCAGTACCGCGCTGAGTGAGACGACCAGCATCTGGGCACACATGGGGATGCCTTTTCTCACCAGTGTGCCGACGATGGTCCAGTCGATGCGCAGGTGCCGGACTTCCTCCTTGTGCAACACCAGCAGATGCCGCCGTCGGTAAAGATGAGTGACGAGCGCGATCAGGCTGATGGCCTGGGCGAAGAAGGTGGCGAGCGCGGAGCCCGCGATACCGAGCGCCGGAACCGGGCCCCAGCCGAAAATGAACAGGGGATTCAACGCGATGTCGATCGCGACGGACAGCAACATGAACTGGAAGGGCGTCTTGGAATCGCCCGCGCCGCGGAGCACCGAGCCCACGAACGCGTACATGTACATGAAGGGCAGCCCGAGGAAGATCACGCGCATGTAGGCCACCGCGAGAGGCAGAGAGTCGCGGGGCGTGCTCATGACGATCAACAGGGGCTCGCACAGGATCAAGCCGGCGACGGCCATCACGACCGAAATGGCGGCAAAGAACGTCGCGCTGGTGCCGACCACCCGCCGGGCCTCCGGCATGTCGTTGGCCCCGATGCACTGTCCGATGAGGATCGTGGCCGCCATCGCGATACCGAAGGCCGCGCCAATGAGCAGGAACATCACCGTATTGGCGTTGGAGGTGGCGGTCAGGGCCGCCTCGCCCAGGAACCGTCCCACCCAGATCGAGTTCACCGAGCCGTTCAGGGACTGCAGAACGTTCGCGAACAGGATCGGCAGCGCAAAGCGGAACATCCCGCTGCTGATCGAGCCTTCGGTGAGTGAGCGGGGGGCGTTCATGGGGGAGCGGGATTATGGCGGAAAGCACCCGGGACGTGGGTCGGATTACCGCGCGGAAGGACTCAGCTCACCGCTTGGTGGCCGTTGCCGAGCCGGTCAGCGTCCCCGCCGCCAGGCTAACGCCAGAAAGACCGCCCCCAGCAGCGTGAGGGCCCAACCGGGCCATCCCTCACCTCCCGCGAGACCGACCCAGACGAGGCCGCCGAAGAGCAGCGCAGCCCCGATCGGCACGGCGTCCCTGCTGCGTGAGCTGCGCCGGATTTCGTCCTTCAGGGCCTCGAGCTCGGCCGAGGTGATCTGTACTCGCAACTGCCCTCCGCGCGCCTGTTGAACGACGCCCTTCAGGAGGGTGGGCAGGTTGCGCGTGACCTCGAGAAGGTCCGGAACCTGGCGTCGCAGGTCCTTGAGGACCTGCCGCAGGCTGAGCCGCTCTGTCATCCACTCGCGCAGGATCGGACTGGCCGTCTGCCAGATGTCGAGTTCCGGGTAGAGGTCCCTGCCCAGGCCTTCGACGTTCAGGAGGGTCTTCTGCAGCAGGATGAGCTGGGGCTGGACTTCCATGTTGAAGCGCCGGGAGATCTCGAAGAGGCGCACCAGGATGTTGCCGAAGGAGACGTCCTTGAGCGGCCGGTTGAAGATCGGCTCGAGGACCGTGCGGACGGCCGATTCCATCTCATCCACCCGGGTCTGCGGGGGGACCCAGCCCGACTCGACGTGCAGGAGGGCCACCCGCCGGTAGTCCCGATCGAAGACCGCCAGAAAATTTTCGGCCAGGTAGTGCTGATCGCTGGGATCGAGCGTCCCCATGATGCCGAAGTCCACCGCCGCGTAGCGCGGGTTACGGGGATCGTTCAGCAACACGAAGATGTTGCCGGGGTGCATGTCGGCATGAAAGAAGTTGTGTCGGAACACCTGCGTGAAGAAGATGCGCACGCCGTTTTCGGCGAGCTTCGCGATATCGGTGTCCACCGCCCGCAGGCGCTCCATGTCCGAGATCGGCACGCCATGGATGCGCTCCATGACCATGACATCGATCCGGCAGTAGTCCCAGTGGACTTCGGGCACGTAGAGCAGGTCGGATCCGGCGAAGTTGCGTTTCAACTGCGCGGCATTGGCCGCCTCCCGCATGAGATCCAGCTCATCGAGGACCGTCTTCTCGTACTCCGCTACGATTTCGAGCGGTCGCAAGCGTCGCGCGGGGCTCCAGAATCGGTGCGCGAGGTTGGCCAATGCGTACAACACTTCGAGGTCGCGCTCGATACGCTCGCGCATCCCCGGGCGCAGTACCTTGACCACGACCTCCTTGCCATCCAACAGACGCGCGACGTGGACCTGCGCGATCGATGCCGCGGCCAGTGGCGCCTCGTCGAACTCCGCGAAGACTTCCGTGATCGGCCGACCGTAAGCGTGCTCGACCGTCGCCCGCGCGATCGGACCCGGAAACGGCGGGACGCGATCCTGCAACTTGGCGAGCTCGTCCGCGATGTCTTGAGGCAGGAGGTCGCGGCGTGTCGAGACCGCCTGCCCGAACTTCACGAAGATCGGGCCGAGCTCCTCGAGCGCGAGGCGCAGGCGCTCACCGCGGCTCGCGCGGCGGCGCCGCTCGAACCAGGTGTCGGGAGATAGAAAGAAAAGGAAACGCAGCGGCCGATACAGATGCGTGGCGCGCACGAAATCGTCCAGCCCGTGTTTGAGGAGAACGCGCTGGATCTGGATGAGCCGCGCGAGCACGCGCAGCTTCACAAGCGAGCAATCCTGGCTTCGAGCCGGTCGACGTCCTCCCGCAAGGCGTCTACGCCGCGCAGGAACTGCTCGCCTTCGTTTTTCGGTATGAGATCGTGCTGCTCGTGGCCTAAGTACTCTGCGAGGTTCTCCCCGGTGGTGACCGCGGCCTTTCGGGTCCAGCCCAGAGCCATCCGGGCAAAGCGCCCCACCTGGTGGGCCGGCACGTCACTCATGACGAGCGCAAGCTCCTCCTCGAGATCCGGACGCAGCAACAGGACCAGTTCCCGGAATTTCTGTGCCAGCTCGGCATCGCCGCGGATCTCGACATCGCCCCGCTGCAGCACGGCTTCGGGTGCGTCTCCCCCCAGCGCGAGAAGTCCGAACGGTCCCCCGACGATTTCCGCATCCGCGCCGGCGTCGCCGCGAGTGATGCGCAGCGTACGGCCGTTCGACTCGACCAGCAGGCGCGTGATTTCGCGAACCTCGACCGCGACGCTCCGTCCCGTCAGCTCGGCACAGAGCTGCTGTGCGCGCGGCGAGCGGGGCAGGCCGCGGTTCAGCACGTTTTCAATTGTCGCGGTCAGCATAGGGGGTCGGCTCCGGTGCGCGCCGAATCCTATACCGCGACTGAAG
>DAITMW010000045.1:0-4710 GCA_036834945.1 Steroidobacteraceae bacterium | reverse complement strand
CGCAGGGCGAGAGTGCTGCGCGGCGGGCGCTCGGGCTCGGTCGGGTCGTCGTCACGGCAACCCGAGTTGACCAGGAAGCCGTAGAAGGCACGCAGGCATGCAAGCGAGACGCTGATGTATTCACGGACGTCTTCGTCCGTAGCGCTGATGAGAGTGCGCTGCTTGGTCTCCAGCAGCCAGCGATCGAGGCTCTCGAGGTCGGCGCGGTAGGCGGACAGAATCTCCTTCGGCGCGGCGTGCTGTGTGTGGAGCACGTCGACGAAACGTCGGATGACGTCCATCGAGATGCCCTGCCACGGATCGGTCGTGCGCGGCGCGATAGTGATCCGGTCGATGATGCCGCTACTACGCTTCATGACTGGCGACTGTAGTGACTGCCACGTCGCGGCCGTGCGACTCAGTTCACACGTGCGGCGGATAGCCGCTGACTGTTGCATCCATGTTGAACGAAGTCTGCCGGGACAGACGCCGTCAGCCCTATGAGCCGAAGGTTGGGGGCGGCTATAGTCAGCTGCCGGAACGAGCCGAAGCAGACATCGTCGGGCCGTTGGAGTGGAGGTCGTTCAAACAGCTGTCGACGTTGGCGAGATAGTCGGTGAGCAGGCTGCGGGCCTTCGTCGTGAGTGTTACGAAGTCGCGGCGTCCGTCGCGCGCATCGGGCGTGCGGTCCACGTAGCCGCCTGTGGCGAGCTCACCAATCCGGCGTAGCGATGTCGTCGCCGACACGCCCGGAATCGAAATCGTCAGTGCGGAGACCGATAACCGCTGATTGCTCTGCTCGGCGCGCAACAACTCGAGCAACAGCTCCCAGGCCACTTCGTCGAGCTTGTGACTGTTGTATCGGATGCGGACACGGCGGAGTTGTTCGATGGTGTCGAGTACTGAGACTTTGGTCCTCTGCCCTGATGGCAGGGGCACGGTGCCTTGGAACGTTTCGCGCGACGGATCGTTTTGCCGTGCTCCGCTCGCCGCGCTTCTGACGCCCGGCTCGGCAAGTTTGCGCAGCTCGCCGGTCAGTTCCTCGGCGTGACGGATGAGCTGCACGACGTCGGGGACGTTCGCGATGTAGGCGCGACGATCCTGGCGAGCGCGCTCGAGCGCGCGGGTGACGGTCTCGATGATTTCCGCAGGGCGGATGGGCTTGACGAGAAAGTCGAGGGCGCCGCTGCGAATCGCGCCTACCGCGGATTCCAGTGAAGGGCGTGCTGTCAGTAGCAGTACTCGTGGCGGTGGGCGATTGAGCGAGAGGGCGCTGAGAGCGTCCGCGAATTCCAGGCCGCTCATGTGCGGCATGTAGAGATCGCTGACGACTACCGCGATCTCCTCACGCGCGGCGATGGTCGCGAGTGCCTGCTGCGGATCGCCGCTGCTGGAGCATTTGAAACCGGCGCCCGTCAGCACACCCTCCAGGAACGTCAGGGTGGTGAGGTCGTCGTCGAGTAGCAGCACTTCCTCTGTCATGGGTGCGGTTAGGGTTTCGGAGTCGCGACACTATGGAAAGTCGACGTAGATGAGCTGGCCCATGGGCGCCATTGTAACCGGCCCTTGAGCGCGCTCGTCCTTTTTCGACGTGCATCACGCGCCAAGCCGCGGCGCCTCCAGGTGGTTATCGGCATCGCGGGAGCGCTGCTGGCCAGCGTTTTTCATCTCTATCCGTGGACGGTCGGCAGCGCGCTAAGCGTAGCGGCCGAGAGCGCGATCGTCGCGGTCACAGGTCTCATTGCCGGGTGGGCCGGAAGCACGGTTTTGCTGTTGTTTCTGACAGTTGTGACGTTTGCGACAGCTCAGACGTTAGGCGTGGCCTGCCTCGCGGCCGGTCGGAACGTTGTGATCGCCATATTCTGTGTAATGGCTATCGCAGCGGCCCGCAGTACGGTCGCGGCCCTTCGCGAGCGGACCAGGCTACGTCGCCATGTCGGACGTCTGCGACTCGCGGCCCAGGCGCGCGAAAAGGCACTTCGGGCCCGCGAGAGCGAGCTTTCTCTAGCGAGATCCAGCCATGAGGCGACGCTGGCGGAGCTCAAACGGGCGCGCCACCTCGTGGACGCCGCGCAGCGCTCGAGCGGCCATTTCGTCGCCATGATGAGTCACGAGATCCGCACACCGCTGCATGGACTGATGGCGACTATTGACATGTTGCGTGATGAGCCCCTCTCGCCCGAAGGCAGTCATCGCATCGGCATCGCGCGCGTATCCGCGCGAACTCTGCTCAACATCGCCAACGATATTCTGGATCTGAGTCGCATCGATGCCGGCGCCTTTCCGCTCGAGCACAAGCCCTTCGATCTCGCGAGCGTGCTGCGTGAAGTCGTCGATGAGGCCCGGGCCCGGGCGCAGTCACTCGGACTCGAGATCCGGGTCGGGATGGAAGGTGCGCGACCTCGCTCGTTCATTGGCGATCCCGCGCGCATCAAGCAGATCCTCGCCAACCTCGTTTCCAACGCGCTGAAATTCACGATGGCCGGCGGAGTGAATGTGCTGGCGCGTTATGACGGCAGACGGTGCACGATCGATGTCATCGACACCGGCGAAGGGGTGCCGGAGGACAAGCGGGACGTCATATTCGAGCCGTTCGTGCAGGTTGAATCCAAGGTCTCCCGGCGTTCCGGCGGCGCCGGGCTGGGCCTTGCGATCAGCCGGCGCCTGTGCGAGGCCATGGGGGGAAGCCTGATTCTGGTAAACACCGGCGCACGTGGCTCGACTTTCCGTGTGAGCCTGCCTCTGGCCGCCTCCGATGAGGAGCCGTTGGAGGATCAGAGCCAGCGCATCCTGAAAAATCCGCCCGGGCGGATCCTGGTCGTGGAGGATCATCCCGCGAATCAATATGTCGCCAGGAGCCTGCTGGAAAGTCTCGCATGTACTGTCAGTGTGGCGGGTACCGGGGCCGAGGCGTTGGAGCTGCTCGGCCGGGAGACGTTCGACCTGGTTTTCATGGATTGCCAGATGCCCGGCATGGATGGTTATGAAACGACGCGCCGCATGCGCGCCATCCTGCAACGCTACATACCTGTCGTCGCTGTTACGGCCAATGCGATGATGGACGACAAACAAAGGTGCCTGGATGCCGGCATGGACGACTTTCTGCCCAAGCCGTTCAACAAGTCGATCCTCAGTGACCTGTTGTGCAAGTGGCTCGTACCGGGAGCCATTGCTTTCGAGCAGGGGAGCGGCGCCGACGAGACGCTCGCGGCGCGCATCGCAACGTTGCCGGCCCTGTCGGCCCCGGTGTTCGACGAGTTATGGCAAAGCCTGCAGTGGCGCATGCTGCCGCTGCGGCGGATTTACGGGTCTTTTCTGTCGGTTGCGCACGAGACGCTCGACATCCTCCACCGGGCCGCGGCAACCGGAGCGCAGCGGAGGGAATCCCACGAAGCGCTAGCGGCGCGACGTGGGGCGACGGACGATGGCTCCGTGTTGGCCCGCAAGGTCCATACGCTTCTCGGCAGCGCCGGCATGGTGGGCGCGCGCCAGGTGGAACGGGTCGCCGCCTTGCTCCAGGAGGCGCTGAGGACCGACCGGCGCGCCGAGCTGGAAAGCGGACGGGTTCTGCTGGCCGAGGCCGTGCGGCGGTTCGAGACCGAGCTCGAACAGCGCCTGGAGTCATTGACGAGGTGAGGCTCGGGTTGGGGTTAGTATTTGTAGCCGCGATGGAGCGCGACGATGCCGCCCGAGAGGTTGTGATACCGGCACCCTTCCAGGCCGGCTGCCTGCATCATCGCCAGCAGTTTTTCCTGGTTGGGATGCATCCTGATGGACTCGGCCAGGTAGCGATAGCTGGCCTCGTCCCTGGCGACGACCTTTCCCAACAATGGCAATACGTGGAAGGAGTAGGCGTCGTACAGGGGCTTCAGGCCCGGGGCTACCGGCTGTGAGAACTCCAGGATCAGCAGCTGTCCGCCCGGTTTCAACGCACGCCGCATCGAGGCGAGCGCCGCCGGCTTGTCGGTGACGTTGCGAAGACCGAAGCCGATGGTGATGCAATCGAACGTGCCCTCGGCGAATGGGAGCCGCTCGGCGTTCGCCTGTACGTAGCAGATGTTGCCCACCAGGCCGTCGTCGGTCAGGCGATCGCGGCCGCGCGCGAGCATCGCGGCGTTGATGTCGGTGAGGATGACGAGCCCGCGGTCGCCCACCTGGCGTGCGAGTCCCGAGGCAAGATCGCCGGTCCCACCGGCAACATCCAGCGCCCGCTGTCCGGGCCTGAGATTCGTCAGTGAGAGCGCGAAACGCTTCCAGAGCCGGTGCGCCCCACCTGACATAAGGTCGTTCATCAGGTCGTAGTTGCCGGCGACGGAGTCGAACACGCCGCGTACGCGGCGCGCCTTCTCGCTCCAGGCTACCCGCTCGAATCCGAAGTCCGTCGATCGATCGTCTGGCATCTCAAAACCTATCCGCACACTTTTTGTTGCAATTTGTCCCGCGTGCTGCCAACAATGGGGTCGAGTACGGGGGTCTTGCAACTGTAAACGACCGGGCGACGAGTTCGCCCGGTCGTTTTTTGTTAATGGGCTGAGGGCTCCTGGGGCCGCCTCAGACCTTTTGAGCCGCGGCCTTACGCGCGAGGTACCGGCTCCAGTTAGCCTGCTGATCGCGGCCGAGCTCGTAGAGGTATTTCCACGTGTAGAGCCCCGTGTCGTGGCCGTCATCGAACACGAGCTTGACGGCGTACTGTCCGACCGGCTCCACCGCTCGTACGCCGACGCTTTCCTT
>DAITMW010000044.1:29099-33009 GCA_036834945.1 Steroidobacteraceae bacterium | reverse complement strand
CAATCGACCTTGCGGAACAGCTTGCCCAGCGGCTTGATGACTGTCTGGAATTCCCCGAGCAGCGCATCGACGACGAGCCCGGTCCGCTCGCCCGCATGATTCACGACGACGATGCTCTGACGACGTGAGGCCGGCTCGCGCGTGCTGAACACATCGCGCAGTCGTATGAAGGGTAGCGCCGAGCCGCGCAGGTTGGCGAAATCATGACTGCCCTCGGAGGAGAACTCGATGCACTCCTCGATGCTGTCGAGCGGCAGCACGAAATTGGATTTTCCGACCGCGACCTGGAACCCGTTGATGATGGCCAGCGTCAGGGGCAGACGTACAGTGACCGTGGTGCCGCGACCTTCCTCGCTGCTGATGCCCACGGTGCCGCGCAGGGCAGTGATGTTACGTTTGACGACGTCCATCCCGACGCCGCGGCCGGAGAGGTTCGTAACCTTGTCGGCGGTCGAGAATCCCGCCTCGAAAATGAAAGCGAATACCTCGCTATCCGTGAGAGTCCGGTCCTCTTCGACCAACCCTCGCTGGATCGCCTTCGCGAGTATCTTGTCGCGCTTCAATCCGCCACCGTCGTCACTGACTTCAATGACGACACTGCCGGAGTCATGGTAGGCGTTCAGTGTGACCGTGCCGATCGCGGGTTTTCCCCGCGCGACCCGCGCCTCCGCGGATTCGATACCGTGATCCATCGAATTACGGACCAGGTGAGTGAGCGGATCGGCAATGCGCTCCACGACGGTCTTGTCCAACTCCGTGTCCTCGCCGCGGACGACCAGTTGGATTTCCTTTCCGAGCTCCCGCGACACGTCGCGCACGGTACGTTGGAAACGATTGAACGTAGCGCCGATCTTGACCATGCGCAGTTGCAAGGCGCCTTCGCGGACCTGCTCGATCAGGCTCGACACAGTGGCGGTGCTTTCCACCAGCTCGCCGTTGCCCGAGCGGCGCGCCAGCAGATTGGTGCCCGCGGCGGCCGTGATCAGCTCCCCGATGCTCGTGATCAGGTAATCCAACTTCGCGGCGTCGATGCGGATGAATGCCGCCGCGGCCGAGCTTTCTGCGCTGGCGTTGGCGTTGGCGTTGGCCTGGGCGCTGGCCTGGCTCCCCGTGCTGGCCTGAGCCCCGGCGTTGGCCGGGGCCCCAGCGCCGCCTTGCGTCCCGACGCTGGCCTGGGTCCCAGCGCTCTCCACTGCGGCCTGGCGCGCGGGCGCCGCAGTTGACGCAACCACGCCTGCCGGCACCGTCGTGCTGGCCATCGGGGTGATGGTGAGAGTGCAGTCTTCCTTGACGAACTCGAATGCCGACTCGATGGTCGCTTTCCCAGACGCTGTCCGCAGCTCCATCTCGAAACCGAGATAGCAGGTCTCGGGATCCATCTGTGCCGGCGCGGGTAGCTGGTCGTCGAGAACCTTGAGCGTGCGGATCTCGCAGAACGTCTGCAGGTAGCGGATGAAGCCGAGCGGGTCCATTCCCGCCGCCAGAACCCCGGCGCCAAAGCGTACACAAACGCTCCAGTCCTCGGGCCCCGCAACGGTCTGCGCCGTCCGGCTCTGGCCGACCGTCGCTCGCGTGGCGGGCGCACCCGTATCGGCGATCTGGCGCAAAGCCGCCAGCAGCTCGTCGCCCCGGCCCTCGAGGCCGGGATCGGGCCGGCGGCCGGAGCCAACGGGCACCAACAACTCTTCGATGTGATCCTTACAGCGCAGGAGCAGAGTGACCAGCTCCTCGGTCATCGCGACCTTTCCGAGCCGCACCTGGTCGAGAGCCGTCTCGACGACGTGCACGAACGAGACGATCGGGTCGAGTCCGAACAACCCCGCCGAGCCCTTGATGGTGTGGGCCGAGCGGAAGATCAGATTGATCTTTTCCGCATCCGCGGCTCCGCCCGAGCACTCGAGGAGCGCCGACTCCATCTCACGCAGCAGGTCGGTGGCTTCGGCGACGAATCCCGGCAGTGCTTCTTCGACGTTCACGGTGCCTCCGCAACCGCATCAGCGGGCGGTATGAGCAGGGCGTCGAGCCGGCACAGCTCCAACACCTCTGCGACGACATGACTGGGATTGGCCACGCTCAGCTCGCGGCCGGCGTCTTTCGCGTAACGGCGCGCCGTCAGCAACAGTTGCAGCCCTGCCGTATCCATCTCGACCACGTGCGACAGGTCGAGCTGGGTCGCATCGGGGTGAGCCGCGAGCTCCTGCAACACCCGCGGCTTGAGCTCACCGCAGGTGTAGATGGTCATCTCGCCGCCGACATGGATACAGCGGCTCTCGTAACGAACCGGGGAAGAAGTTGACACGGAGGGGGCACCGGGAAAAATCAGGCCATGATGAGTTTGGAGACCGCATCCACGAGGAGCTGCGGCTGGAACGGCTTGGTGATCCAGGCTTTGGCGCCGGCCGCACGACCCTCCTGCTTCTTGTCCTCTCCGGCTTCGGTGGTGAGCATGATCACCGGAGTGAACTTGTAGTTGGGATTCGCCTTGATCTCCTTCAACAGGGAGATTCCATCCATCACCGGCATGTTCACGTCGCTGATCACGAGATGACAGCGGTCGCCCTGGAGCACCTGCAACGCCTCCTGGCCGTTACCCGCTTCCACCACCTCGTAACCCTTCTCGCGCAGTGCCATGCGCGCGACGGTCCGGACCGAGGAGGAATCGTCGACAATCAATATCTTCTTCGCCATGTACGCTCACCTGAGCTAGAAAAAAGTAACTTCCTGGGGCGCGACCACCTGACTCTCGAGCCCGCGGTGCAATCGCCGCTGCTCCTCGGTCGTATAGGTGCGCGCCATCTTGTCCAGGTGCCGCTGTACGTGCTCCTGCACGTCAGCGCCCGGCTCTGCCATTTCCGGCAAATCCTCAACCTGCCGCATGCTGTCGACGACATGCTGCAAGATCTGCCCGACCCGATCCTGGAACTGCAACTGTACGAGCGACTCGCAGACCTCCGCCTTGATGGTCTCGCTGGCCCGCTGCGATTGGTGTGCCGCCTCGGCCAGGCTGGTCGTGCGCTGGTTGAATCGCTCCAACACCGTGCGGATGTGCTCCTGGGAGTCCGCCACGGCCTGTTGGTCACGACTGGAAACCTTCTCGTTCTCCGTCCCGATCTTGACGAGCGCCGTGTTGATGAGACCGACGGTTCCGGAGATCCGCTTGCCGGTGCTACGGGCCGCCTCGGACAGGGCACGCACTTCCTGCGCGACCACCGCGAATCCTTTGCCTACCGTGCCCGCGTGAGCTGCCTCGATCGCGGCATTCAACGCCAGCATATTGGTCTGGAACGCGATTGATTCGACGTCGCTGGACATCTTGCGCAGCTCTTCCGCATGGCTCACGAGAGCACGGATGTCCTGCGCGAGGGCGTCGCGACTCTGCTGGATGAGTTTCAGCGCCTGGATGACTTCGGCGAGGTGTCGCTCGCCCTCCGCCGCGTCCTCGGCAATGGCCTTGGTACCCGAACCGGACCCCACTGCGCCTAGCGCCCGATCCAGGCGACCCACGATGCCCTCGAAGCGGGCGGTCAGCGCGACAATGGCTTCCTCGGTCTGGCCACGCGCGGACTCAATCTGCTTTGCCCAGATGGGCAGTGACTCGGAAACCACGGTTTCCCGCACTGCCTCGTCCGCGGAGGACACCTCTGCGCCGACCACGGCGGCCGGATTTGAATTCATCAAAGCTAGAGCCCCTGTTCCATCTGGCCGCCCCGGATTGCGATGCGGCATAGGCGTATCGACTGGCCCTGGGCATCCTTTAGGTAGTAGCCGCACGGCATGGCGCGACTGGAATGGACCTCACATGGACCCCGCATTAAGACAAATAGGGCGGCACGGCCCCGCGGATTGCTGCTTCACAGCAAAGTGCTGTCAGTCACACTCCGACTCGCATCACCATGCCAGTCCGACATCC
>DAITMW010000044.1:25240-28999 GCA_036834945.1 Steroidobacteraceae bacterium | reverse complement strand
GATGCCCCTCGCAAGCCCTCGACCAGCCAGGGCCAGAGGGCGGCCGAGATCGCCCGGCAGGGTGTCCGTTCCAACACACCGCCGGTCCCCAAGCCTCACAGGCCACCGGGTTAGCCGGCTGCCGGAATCGGGATCTGCAGGCCGCGCTTGAGGACGCCGAGCGCGACGCTCGTCGTGAACCGCTTGATGTTGGGATTTTCGCGGACCATGCGGGACATCAATGCGTCATACGCGTCCGTGTCGGGACAGGTCACGACGAGTATGAAATCCGCCTCACCGGTCACATAGAAGACCTGCTGCACGCACGGCTCGACCGTCAGCCACTTGCGTAGCTGCGCCAACAACTCGGCGCGCTCGCGCTCCACTTGCAACGCGACGACGAAGAAGTCGGGCTTGCCGACGACCGCGGGGTCCACGATCGCGCAATCACGAACGATGACGCCCTCCTCGCGCATCCTGCGCAAACGGCGCTGAATCGCCGACGGCGACAATTCCACTTGCTCCGCCAGGCGCTCCGCCGTCTGTCCCGAATCCGCCTGCACCAGATTCAGCAGTTGCCGATCGAATCGATCCAGTTCCATAAAACCTGCTTCGCCCGCCGGGGGCGCGGAAAAAGCGCGCCGACCGGCGCTGTGTTGCGGCCAAAGAGCGGCGCCTGATCGGTAGCATTGTAATATGAAGCTGCTATATCAAACGCACTCCCCGTATGCGCGCAAGGCGCTCGTGTTCGCCCATGAGACCGGGCTCGCGGAGGGCCTCGAGGTCATCCATCAGGAAACCAGTCCGACACGCCGTAACGAGGAGGTCTTCGCCGAGAATCCCCTTGGCAAAGTGCCGGTGCTGCTGCGGCCCGGAGTCGCTCCCATTTTCGATTCCGATGTCATCTGCGCCTACTTCGACACGCTTCACGACGGCCGTAAATTGATTCCGCCGGCAGGTGAGCCTCGCTGGCAGGCATTACGCGTGCAGGCGGTGGCGCAAGGGCTCGCCGAGGCTGGAATCGCGGTCCGATGGGAGACTGTGCGGCGGCCTGCCGAGCTGCGCTATGCGTCACTGCGGGACGGATATATAGAGAAGCTCACCAGCAGCTACGACTGGCTGGAGAGTGAGTTGGATATCGGCTCGCCCCTGCACGTGGGGCATATTGCGGTGGCGACGGCACTCGATTGGTTGGAGTTCCGTGAGCTGCCCTCGTTTCGGGAGCGGCGGCCGCGGCTGACCGGATGGTTCAACGAGTTTGTGCAGCGAGCCTCGATGAAGGCTACGCCGCTGTCGGGCGAAACTCACGACTAGGGACCTGCAAGACATCACCAACAAATGTCAGCGCACTGAACCCAAGACAGGTAATGCATACACCGGTCCACCCGTGTGCCGCCCACGCGGCACCCGCCGCTGCCGCCCCCACGGCGCCGCCGACGAAGAATACTCCTACGAACAAACCATTCAGCCGGCTGCGTACCGCGGGGTCGAGCATATTGATCGCACGCCGTCCGAGCGTCTGATCACACACCACTCCGGCATCCAACACGATGGCCGAGGCTACGAGAAACCCCATTGCCAACACACGATGCAGGCGGGGCTCGAATCCGAACCACCCCGCCGCCCCCACTCCGGCAAGGACGCAGCCAAGTACCAACGCCCAATGAGCTGAGCGCATGCCCGACACGGTATGCCCGCGATCACCGAGCCGTCCTGCGATTGGAGCTATCACCGTCCCGGTAACCCCACTGAGCGCAAACACGGCCAGGCCTGTATCGCTGAGCGAGAAAGGCGCCTGCACCAGCCGCAGAGCAACGCCGGTCCAGAACGCGCTGAAAATCGCCATGCAGGCCGCCGCCGACCAGGTGTAGCGCCGCAACACCGGCTCACGCAGCCATAAAGTCAGGAGCGAGCCGATCAGGGTGCCGTAAGACTCACGACTCGCGGGGCGGCGCACCGGCAGCCAATGACGCAACGCCACGGCCAGCAGCCCGTTGAGCACGGCCATCAGGGCGTAAAAGGCGCGCCACCCGAAACTTCCGGCCACCAGACTCGCCAACGGGCGGGACGCGAGAATGCCGATCATCACCCCACTCATGACATTGCCAACCGCGCTGCCACGCCGTTGCGGGTGAGCTAGCGCCGCGGCGAGCGGAACCAGGATCTGGATCGCACAGGACATCGATCCCGCCAGGCACACAGCGGCCAGAAACACGCTCGCCGAGGGCGAGACCGCGGCGCATAACAACATCAGCGCGCACAACATGACCGTCGCCACGGTCAGAATCCGGTTTTCCAACAGGTCGGCGAGTGGCACGACGAAGATCATCCCGACGGCGTAGCCGAGCTGCGGTAATGTGGCGACCAGGCCCGCGAGGGCCGCCGGCAGATGCAAGGCGGCTGCGATCGGCCCCGTCAGGGGCTGGGCGGCCGCAAGGTTGATGATGATGATACCGACCGCGCATGCGAAAAAAGCGGTCAGCGGTGCCGTCAGCTGTGGAGTCTCGTGCATGGCGCCATGCTAGCGGCCCGCTTTACTATGCGGCCATTGAATAATTATCATAGTCATTATGCGCACTTATTTTGACTGCCAGCTGGAATGAACACGCGCGACATCAGTGCCTTCATTACAGTCGTCGACACCGGCTCGATCGTGCGAGCGGCCGCCGCGCTGCACCTGACCCAACCGGGTGTCACGCGACGCGTACAAAGTCTGGAGACATTGCTGGGTGTGGAGTTGCTCGACCGGCAGTCGAAACCACTGCGCCCGACAGCCGCGGGACTCGAGGTCTATCGTCACGGCCGCCAGGTCCTCGAGTCAGTCGAGGAGCTCATGGCATCCGGACGTCCTGGCGCGGAGCCCAGCGGCGAGCTACGTCTGGGTACACCGCCCTTCCTCGCGGACATGGCACTCAACGCCCCGGTTGACCGGCTGCGCGAGAGATTTCCTCGGTTGAGTCTGCGCATTCAGGCCGGATGGTCTCCGGGTTTGCTGCAGCAATTGGAGCAGCAGACCCTGGACGTGGCGGTGGTCGCCTTCTCCGAGCGCACGCCTCTGCCGGATGGCTGGATCACACAGGCCATCGGCCGCCAACAGATCAGGGTCGTCGCCGCGCCGTCGCTGGAGTTGCCCCGCCGGGTGCTGCTGAAGCAACTCGCCGCGTTCCCCTGGGTGTTGAGTCAGAACGGATGTGGCATGCGCTCTTCGTTGCGCATGGCGCTCGAGGCACAAGGCTTGCCGTACGATGTGGCGGTGGAAGCCTTCGGCGCCGACCTGCAGCTCTCCCTCGTGGCCCGGGGCGCGGGGATCGGCTTGACGACCCTCGATTTGCTGGGGGCGAGCCCCCATCGTCGGCAGTTGCAGGTCATCGAGGTCGGCGACTTCAGGACCGACCTAGTATCCTGGCTCGTGCACCGCCCGTTGCCGCCCAGGCTGCAGGCGCCGGTCGAGCTGCTGTTGCAGCAGCTGCGCAGCGTGATGGAGAAGCGGCTCGCCGGGGAACGCCCAAGTCGAGCCCGGGTAAAGGCGCCCGGCACCCGGGCTCCCAGTCACTCGCGATTGTGAGGAGCGCATCCGATGTTAGCCATGCAATACAATTTCACACTGCCCGCGGACTACGACATGGACATCATCCGCCAGCGCATCACCGCCAAAGGCCCGATGATCGATGGCCTCCCGGGCCTGGGCTTCAAGGCCTATCTCTATGCCTTGCGGGGCGTCCATGGACCGGAAAACCTCTACTCTCCGTTTTATCTCTGGCACGAGAGCGAGGCCATGGG
>DAITMW010000044.1:22172-25140 GCA_036834945.1 Steroidobacteraceae bacterium | reverse complement strand
CGTCTGTGGCGCGAATGCCCGATCGAGACGTCACGTCCGGGTGTCCAGGTCTACGAGGTAGGATATCTGGGTACCGGTGGAAAACCTTGAAGTTCGGAAGCAAGCGATGAGCGACAGCGAGCAGATCCTCAGCACCGCGGCCGAGTGGCATCGCGGCGGACGTGGCGTCGCGTTGGCGACTGTTGTAACGACCTGGGGCTCCTCACCCCGCCCGGTGGGCTCGAAACTGGCCGTTGACGATTCGGGCCACATGATCGGCTCGGTGTCCGGCGGCTGCGTCGAAGGCGCGGTCGTCGAGGCGGCACTCGAAATCATACGGACCGGGACGCCGCGGGTGTTGGATTTCGGCGTGACCGACGAGCAGGCCTGGGAAGTCGGGCTGGCCTGCGGTGGCCGCGTGCAGATCTTCGTCGAGAGATTATCTTGAAACTGATGCTTCTCGAGCGATTGTTGACGTTCGGACGCACGAGTGTCCCGGCGGCGGTTGTCACCCACCTGGCCAGCGGCGCGCAGTCGTTGGTGACGCGCAGCGGCGGCGCCGAAGGTGATCTGACGCTCGGGACCGACGAGTTGAGCCGGGTACGCCAGGCGCTGGACGAAGATCAGAGCGGGATCATGGAAACGGGCGCGGGGCCTGTGTTCATCGAAGTCTGGAATCCCAGGCCGCGCCTGATCATTGTCGGTGCTGTGCACACGGCCCAGGCACTCGTACCGCTCGCGCATCTCGCAGGTTATGACGTAACTGTGATCGATCCGCGTACGGCATTCGGCTCCAGCGCACGCTTTCCCGATATCACGGTAATGAATGATTGGCCGGACGAAGCACTGCCCCGGATGGCGCCCGACCGGCGCACTGCAATCCTGACACTAACTCACGACCCGAAGATCGACGACCCGGCGCTGGTGCTCGCGCTGCGCTCCGACGCCTTCTACGTCGGTGCCCTCGGCTCACGCCGCACTCACGCCAAACGTATCGAGCGGCTTCGCGAGGCAGGCTTTGATGAAACCGCGATAAACCGCATCCGCGGTCCGGTTGGTCTGGCCATCGGTGCGCGAACACCAGTGGAGATCGCGATTTCCATCATCGCCGAGATCACCGCCGTTTTGCGACGTGCGCCCTTGGCAAAGCGCGCGTAGCCGCAATCTGAGCGGTCGAACTCTCTTTTAGATCAATAGGTTAAGGGGAGTGAGCGCGCCCCGTGAAGATTTCTTCAGGGTGCGCGTCTGCTACACGGACGTACGGGCGTGCGCTCGCGTCTTCTTTTTGGAGGCACTCTATACTCGTTGGCCCCAAGTCCTGTCAGTCACTGTAGGAGCGGCCGATGAATGTTGCGCAAGTTGCAGCGGAGATTCTCAAACGCGAAGGCGTGGAGTTTCTGCTCGCCTATCCGCTCAACCCCCTGACCGAGTCGGCCGCCGCAGCCGGCATCCGTCCCATCATCGTCCGCCAGGAACGCGTTGGTATCCACATGGCGGATGCCATCAGCCGCATGACGTCGGGCGACAAAGTCGGTGTTTTCTGCTGCCAGGCCGGCCCTGGTGTTGAGAATGCGTTCGGCGCGGTGGCCCAATGCTGGTCGGAAGGCGTGCCACTCATTGTCATACCGGGCGCTTCGAGCCGCGGCACGGCCTGGGTGAAGCCCGGATTCAACGCCACCCTGAACTATCAGCACGTCGTCAAACAGGCTGAGCAAATGAACACACCGGAGATGATCGTGCCCGCCCTGCGGCGCGCGTTCACGATGGCCCGTAACGGCCGTCCGGGCCCGGTGCTGCTCGAAGTCCCCGGCGACATGTGGAATCTCGAAGTCCCCGGAACGATCGATTACAAGCCGACCCGGCGCATCCTGTCGGCGCCGAGCCACGCCGATGTCGATGCGGCGGCCGCGGCCCTCATCAATGCCAAGCGGCCGTTGATTTATGCCGGCCAGGGCGTCCACTACGCGCGCGCGTGGCCCGAGTTGAAGGCCGTCGCCGAGCTGCTCGAAGCCCCGGTGACGACGAGCCTCGAGGGCAAGAGCGCATTCCCCGAGGCACACCCCCTGTCACTGGGCTCTGGCGGCGTATCGATGCCCCGTGCCGTGTTCGAACACGTACAGGACTCGGACCTGGTCTTCGGCGCCGGCGCGAGCTTCACGGCCACGGGATTCGGCATCCGCTTTCCGACCAAGGACAAGCTGTTCGTTCACAACACCATCGACCCGATGGACATCAACAAAAACATTCCGACAGAGCATCCGCTGGTGGGCGACTCGAAGCTCACGTTGGAAATGTTGCACCAGGCACTGAAGGATCGATTGAAGAAACCGCGCGGACTCGCCGCCGACGTGCACAAGCGCATCCGCTCGCAGAACGACCCCTGGCTGGCGGACTGGATGCCGCGGCTCACGAGCGAATCGAAGCCACTCTCACCCTATCGCGTGATCTGGGACCTGATGCACGTCGCGGATGTCCCGAACACCATCATCACCCACGACGCCGGCAGCCCGCGCGATGAGTTATCGCCGTTCTGGCAGCCGGTAACGCCGCTGAGCTATATCGGTTGGGGTAAATCGACGCAGTTGGGTTACGGCATCGGACTTGCGATGGGCGCGAAGCTCGCCCACCCCGACCGCCTGTGCATCAACATGTGGGGTGATGCGGCCATCGGCATGACCGGAATGGACTTCGAGACCGCCGTCCGCTGTGGCATCCCGATCATGTCGATCCTGTTCAACAACTACGCGATGGCCATGGAGTTCAAACCCATGGCGGTGTCGCGCGAGAAGTATCATTCGACCGACATCTCCGGAAACTATGCCGACTGGGCGAAAGCCCTGGGCGGTTACAGCGAGCGCGTGACCGAGCCCGCGCAGGTGATGCACGCGCTGATGAATGGCATCGCGGCCACCAAGGAAGGCAAGCCGGTGCTGCTGGAGTTCATCACGACGCAGGACAAGGTCTACTCGACGTGGAAGGACACTTACTC
>DAITMW010000044.1:18943-22072 GCA_036834945.1 Steroidobacteraceae bacterium | reverse complement strand
GTCCACCTTCTTCTACTTCGGTCTCTACTATTTCGGAGTGCGTCGCTCGATGCTCCGGGCGAGCTCGTTGATCTCGTCCAGGTTCAGATCCTCGTCGATATTGATTTCCTCGGCCCCCCTGGGTTTCGTGGCAGCCGGCTTGCGGGCCGGAGCGGCTGCTCCGGGGGGCGAGGTCACTCGCGAGACGGCGGGCTTGATGGGCACATCGCGCTCGAGCGCATTCGCCGCGGGCGCAGCAGGCCGCACCCAGTCCCTCTGTTGCTCCACCCAGCGCTGGTAGCGATCGAACGTCCACATGCCTTCGTCGCCACCGGACTGAATGACATTCCCGATGCCGCCGAATTGACCCGACCGGATCGTTCCCTTCGCGCCGGAGCTCGTCAACAGCACCTCGCACAACGGCACGCGCAACTGCCATTGCGGCAGGTACTCCAGGCGCTGACAGACGACACCGATGAGACAATCGGCGAGTTGCGAGCGGATGCTGCCCTGGATCTCCGCCGGAAACGACATGCAGAGGCGACTCAACGCCTCCGCACACGTGGCCGAGTGCATGGTCGCCAATACCAGGTGCCCGGTCTCCGCCGCGCTCAACGTGAGCCGCATGGCTTCGGGGGTGCGCATCTCACTGATGACGAGTACATCGGGATTCTCACGCAACGCATCGATGATGGCCTGCTCGAAACTGGGCGAGTGCGTGGGAATTTCGCGCTGCCGGATATACGAGCGGCGGTTGTTGAAGACGTACTCGAGCGGGCTTTCCAGGGTGATGATGTTATGAGCGCGCGACCCGTTCACCTCTTCCAACAGGGCCGCAAGGGTCGTCGACTTACCGCTACCCGTGGGCCCCGACACGATGACGAGGCCGGTCGGTGCCGCGATGAGTCGCCGCAAGTCGGGATGCAGATTGCACGCGCGCAGGTCGCCCACGGAAGGAGACAACAGGCGCACCGCCAGCGCCAGGCCGCGAATGGTCTTGTATGCGTTGATCCGGCAGCGAGTGCCGCCCACGACGACAGAAACATCGGCAGAGCCGCGCGCGTCGAAATCAGCCCAATCGTCGGCGGTCAGGAACTCCTTGCCCATCTCCAGGAGCTGCGCCCCGGCGATCACCTCGCCGATCGGCGTGAGCTCGCCTCGCACCCGCGCAACAGGTACGGTGCCGGCTTCTACATGCAGATCACTCGCGCCGAGCCTCCGCGCCTTGAGGATGGAGTCTTTGAAGCTCATCAGGCTTGGACCGTCACGACAGGGACACCTTCATTGCTGAAGCCTCAGGTTCCCAACCCGCCGTTCCACGGGTTGGACATTCACGACACAAGTAACGGCTGGCCATTAACCGGACACCTATACTGCATCACCAGGGCACCCCGGCGTCCGCGGTGCAGATGAATTTTTCTGAAGCGAACTTTGAGAATTAGCTGGCGAACTGCGTCGCTGACGCTCGGACTCTGCTCTTTGGCGAGCTTCACCGTAGGCCAGGCTGCCGCGGCGTCGCCGGTCGCTGACAGCGCGCCATCCGCCTCGTCGAGCTCGGCCGCGGCCCCTGTGCAGCCAGTGATTGGAGACCCCCGGCGACGCCCGCCTCCACCTCCGGTAGGGACGGCTCTCCGTTACGACACCGAGTATCCGCTGATCGGCTACGCGGACAAGCCGACACACAACGCGATCGCACAGCTTCAGGACCGAATGGAGCGCGGCGAAGTGAAGCTCGAGTTCGTCCCAGGGCGGGGTTACCTCGACTCCCTGCTAAAGGCGCTGGGCATCGATCCGAGCTCCCAGACACTGGTCTATTCGAAGACCAGCCTGCAGATCGATCTCATCAAGGCGTCCACGCCCCGCGCGATCTACTTCGACAACGACACCTACATCGCCTGGATCCCCGCCACCAACATGATCGAAATGACGACCATGGACAGTGCCGTGGGCCCCGTGTTTTACACGCTTCCGAACCACGACGCCGCGTCGGCCCACCTGGATCGCGAGACCTCCCGCTGCCTCACCTGTCACGACACCTTCTCGATGATGGGTGGCGGCGTGCCACGTTTCCTTTTCATGTCGTCCCCCGTCAGCGTCACGGGCGAGCCTCTCACCAACGAGATTTCGCAAGACACGACAGATGCCACGCCGCTGCGTGAACGTTGGGGAGGTTGGTACGTCACGGGGATGCCGAACAACCTGCCCCATCTCGGCAACCTCCAGGTCAAGAACCCGGGGCCCGTGGTGCAGGATCTCGCAAGCCTCAAACTCACAGGTCACACCGTCGACAAGCTCGACGGCATCTTCGACACCAAGCCGTACCTGACGGATCACAGTGATGTCGTAGCCCTGCTGATATTCGAGCACCAGGTCTACATCGAGAACCTGATCACCCGCGCGAATTACAAGGGCCGCACGCTGGTGGCCCGGGAGAATGACGGCCAGCCGACTGACGACCTCACCTGGGAGCAGTTGTCCCCCAAGAGCCGCACCATCATCAAGGCGATGTTGGAGCCGCTGGTGAAGGCGCTGCTGTTCGCGGATGCGACCACCCTGCCCGGCAAGATCGCGGGCAACTCGGGATTCGATCGCTGGTTCCAGGCGCAAGGCCCACGCGACTCGCAGGGCCGCTCACTGCGGCAGTTGGATTTGACGACGCGGGTGTTTCGCTACCCGCTGAGCTACATGATCTACTCGCGGGGCTTCTCGGGGCTGCCCAAGTACGCCCACGAGTATGTCTACCACCGGCTCGCTGACATATTGGGCGGGCGGGATCAGAGCGCGCCCTACTCCCACATCGCGGCCGCCGATCGCGCGACTGCGTTGCAGATCCTCACGCAGACCAAGCCGGAATTCGCGGCGTTCGCGCGGACGCTGAACGCGCAAACTGCCAGCGTCGCCGCCGATTCGTTACCGACCGGTTGAGGTCGCGCTCAACGCTGGCTTCTCCTTACCGACCGCCTGAGGTCGCGCTCAACGCCGGCTCCTCCTTACCGACCGCCTGAGGTCGCGCTCAACGCTGGCTCACTCCTTACCGACCGGTTGAGGTCGCGCTCAACGCTGGCCCCGCGGGCGGCGCAGCCGCTGCGGGCTGCCCACCACCATCGGGTGCCTGTTGAGTTGGAGCGCCTTGAGCCGCGGCCGCAGCCG
>DAITMW010000044.1:15882-18843 GCA_036834945.1 Steroidobacteraceae bacterium | reverse complement strand
GCCGCAGCCGATGTTGGCTGGGCGGTCGCCGGCGCTGCAGCCGCCATCCCAGTGCTCGAGGCCGCCTGTCCAACTGAGCTGGCCGTCGACGCTGAATTCGCCTGCTCGGTCTCCTTCGCAGGCGCCTTTGCCGCCATCGCCGCCATACTCGGCGCGGGACCGGCGGTCACAGGTGTCACTGCCTGCTGAACCGCGCCAGTCGGCGGAGCAGCCGGTGGCGGCGGAGGCGGCGGAGTCTCATTGGACCCGCTGCTGCTCAACACCGTCGACTTCGTTGCACCCTGAGGCGTCGCAACAGCCGGCGCCGGCTCGGGGTCCGAATGCGCCGCATGGCGCTCATCCGCGCGCGCGGTTTCATTGACCGTCGGGGGTAACTGCTGCGCCCCCAACGTCGTCAGGTTGATGACTGTCGGATCGTCACGCAACTTCACGTAGAGGTTGCCATCCGTCGGGTGAGGCACCGGCATCGAGTAGCCCGGAAACCCATCCGGCACCTGCACCGGATGTGTGAACTTCGGATCGCTGGAGACGGAGTCCACCAGGAACAGGTTCGACCCCGTCAGCTTGCAGGCCAGCTCCGCCGTCGCCGGGCACTTGAGCTCCTTCAACAACGGCAATCTCACCAGCGTCGCCAGGCGCTGCCAGTCACCCGGCACTCCGTTGACAATGACCCGGAACTGCAGCGGCCCAAATGCCGACGGGCCGAACGCCTTCGCGGGATCCAGCCGCGCGACCGCCACTTTCGAGGTCTCCAACGTAACGCCGCCATTGCTCATCGTCAGCGTGTACGAAAACGATTCGTCGACCGTCGCGACTTCGATCTTCTCGTCGAAGGCGAACGAGGCCGGCGCGATGGTGCGCAGCGAGAACGTCAGGCGTGCATCCTGCGGCAGCTCATCCTGGTTGTTGAGTTGGATATTGCTGTCATTGCTCGAGGACGACGGCTCGACACTCTTGCCCAGAAGCTTGACACTGGGCCGTGGCGCGGCCACGAGAGTACTCAGCGCAAGAACGCGTCCATCCTTCAATGTCGCCTTGGCGCTGGCAACATCGCCCGACTTGAAAGCCGCCGCGGCGGTGGTGTCCTGAGCCAACATCGTGAGCTCATCGCCGCCCTGATGAGTGGTGAGCTCACCGGGCAGGAACTGCACGCCCTTCATGTCCAGACCCGCGACTTCGTCGAGGCGAGTGCCCTTGAGCACTCCCTGCGAGTCGCCTGCGTGAATCGAGAAACTGTCGAGGTGTCCGGCTTCCGAGAAGGCGTGCACCGCCACCGACTCGGCGTCGCCGGCGCCGTATTGCTTCACCAGCAGCGTCAACGCGCCTGGCTTGGCTTCCTGCAATGGGAGTTTGATCTCCACCTCATTGGGCTTCACCGCTTTCCATTCGGCGGTGAGCTCTTTACCGGCCGGGTCCCGCAGCATGATGTTGTCGACACAACTGGCGCTGGCGGCCTGCAGGTGGATGGTGGCCTCACGGCCGACGATCAGCGTACTGTCCTTCGTATCCACCGCCCAGGTCTGCGCATGGGCGTTCACGAGGTTGAAACTCGGACCGTCGTAGGGATCAAATCCCCAATAACCATGCAACTTGCCGTGAATGCTGTCGCCGAGCGCAGCCTTCCCCAAGGCCGTAGTGTCGACGACGAACCCGCCCTGCTCGGCGTCAGCGCGGACCGGCAGATCGATCGAGGTGCCATCTTTCCCCGACAGGGTGAGCTTCACATCGTGCGCATAACCGGTGGAGAACACCAACGGCGCGCCCTCGACCGGCAGGATCAACTTGGTTTTGCGCGCGCAGTAGAATTCCTTCGGATCGACAGCGTGCAACGGCGGCAACTGTTGCTGCTCGACCGCGGGCAGCGCCGTCACGAGAACCGACTTCGGGTTATGAAAGGAAGGCGGCGTGTTGAGCGTCAGATTGAGCGTATCGCCGACGGGGGAGCCGAGCGCCGGGATGTACTGATATTGCGCCGTGCGGAACGAGTCGAAGATCTTCGCGATGTCCAGCACCGATGCGATGTAGGGACTGTAGTAGCCGTAGCTCAGTTGCGGCGTGAAGCTGGCTTCCATGGCCAGGTCACTGGCCGGACCGGCCGTCAAGGCCTCGACAATCGACGTGCTATGTCCGTCGTTGAGAATGAGAGCGCCCTGCCCCTGCATCAGGCATGGAGCCTGCAGCTCCGGAATCTTGTCGAGACACTTCTCGTCGACCTTGATGGCGAGACTGCGTGCCAACAAGGGAGCGGCTTCCTTCAGTTTCGCGGGATCGGCGGCGTTCATCGCCCGCACGGACACGAGGTACTTCTCCAACCGTGAGCGATCCAGAGTCGCCTGGTTGAGGTCCTGCGAGGTGCGCACGAACGCGCCCGGACGGCCGCGCACGGCACTCACCAGGGTCCTGAAGTCGCCGCCCGTCTCCGGCGCGAGAAACAGCAGCACCTGCTGCGCCTCGTCGGGAATGGTGAGGCTCAAGCCATCCTTGCACTTTTTAGTCCAGGTTTCGCAGTTGAAAAACCAATCTTTCGGCGGCGGATTGGTGGCCCCGCGCAGGAAAGCGGCGACCAGCAGGTAATGCGCCGACTGCGTCGCCGGAAAATCGGCCTTGATCGACAGATGATCGCCCTTGGCGAGATTCGGGACCTGCGATATCGGCAGCGTCTCACTGCCGCGCGTGACTTTGATGTCGAGGGTCGGACCGACAAGATCGAAGGGAGCCGCTGGATCAGCGTGAGCCGCAATGGCGTTCGCGAGCGCTAGAGCCGTGGCCGCGAGCACGGAGCGATATCGGAAAGTCATGTCCGGATTTTAGGACATCCTGGGCTGCATTATGGTGAACCGGCCGACACTGACGGAAATTCAAGGGCGGATGTCGGCCATTCCCGACAGGGCCAGCCCGGCCGAAGGTCCCTGTTGGTGATTCTGCGGGTCCGCCAAGCTTGCGAGGTAAGACCTCGGGCGC
>DAITMW010000044.1:11996-15782 GCA_036834945.1 Steroidobacteraceae bacterium | reverse complement strand
GTCACCCAGGCATCGCGCAGGTCGGCACCGCCAAAGCAGATATTCGTGGTGATCGGGTCGGGAAACGGAATGAATTCGTAAGCACCACCCGGCTCGAACACCGAAATACCGCCATTCCACAGCGTACCCACGCAGATCTTGCCACTCTGCTCGATCGCCATGCTGTCGAGCCACTGGAAACCCGGCAGCGTGCACACGACACGCCCGCCCGCCATGGTGTCGTTGGGAGCCATGACACCAGGCTCCGGTATGTCGTACTCGAGCAGCCGCCCGAGCATGCAATCGGCCATGTACAACTTGCGCCCATCGGGCGACAGCCCGATTCCATTGGGCGACGTCACACCGCTGCGCCAGCGAGTGATCTTCCCACCCTCCGGCCTCGCGTAGTACACCGCGCCTAACCGGCGATTCTCGCCATCAGAATAACCGAGGCACGTAAACCAGAAGCCACCCGTATGATCGAAAACGAGATCGTTCGGGCTGTTGAGTGGCTTGCCGTCGCACTGATCGTAGAGTGTCGTGAATGCGCCCGTGCGCAGATCGACACGTTGGATGTAGCCGCTCTTGTAGGGATTTGCGGGAGGACCGTCCGGCAAGTGAGTCGCTTCGCCCTCCTGCCACGCCCACGCATCACCGTTGTTGCATACATAACAGGCGCCATCCGGACCTATCGCGGCGCCGTTGGGACCACCGCCCAGCCGCGCAATGATCTCCTGGTGCCCATCCGGTAATACCCGGGTCAACGTACCGCGCCGGATTTCCACCAACACCACCGAGCCATCGGCCATCGCGACCGGCCCTTCCGGAAATCGCAGCCCTTCGGTGACCTGCTCCATCTTCATGACTTACGGCCCTGTTTGTCGAAATCGAGCTTGAGATCTTCGAACATCCGCATGGCCGTGGCACGGCCCGCACCGAATACACCACCACCCGGATACTGGAAGGGCCCAACGAGGTACAAGCGATCGACCCCGGGGACCGTGAACTGCCCCAAGTCCGGCGTCGGGCGATGCGAGCCCGACTGATAGACCGTGGTCGCGATGCCGTGCAGGTCGCCATGGAGGAAGCTCGGCGATGTACGCTCCATATCCACTGGCGTATCGCTGTGGTAGGCGATCACATCATCCGGCCCCACGTTGTCGACGAAACGGCCGACGTGAGTCAACATCCGCTGCGCGAACTCCGTCCGCTTCTCGTCCCATGAAAAGCCATCGCGACGCTTGTAAGGAGCGTAGTCCCAGATGTGTGCAATCGCCTTACCCGCCGGCGCACGCGACGGATCAAACATCGTCAGCGAGCCGAGCCCGACCAACGGATACTGCGACAACTGGCCGTAGCGCAGGTCGTCGAAGGAGCGCCGCAACTGCTCATAATCGTTCGGCAACAGCTCGATCATCACCGCCTTCACGTGATCGCCAGCCTTGAAGCGCAACGGCGCATTCAGCGCGGCGTGTACGGTGACACAGGCCGCTTCGGAGAACTGCGTGGCCTCAGCGGCCTTGCGCACGACTGGATCGAGTCCTTCAACCATCCCGCCGAGCAGGTGCGGATGGATCGCGCCGATGACGGCATCACGGGCATCGAATGTCTGCCCATTCTGGGTGACCACGCCTGTCGCACGGCCTTTCGCAACCTTGATTTGCGCGACAGTGGTGCTGGGCAGAACCTGACCACCGTGGTCCTTGATACAAGCAATGAGAGCGTTGGTGAGTGCGCCGCTGCCACCCACCGGCACCCCGAAGCCATAGGCCTCGAGAAATCCGAGGAACACAAACGTGCCGATCCCGGTGCCCTTCTCATCGGGCGCCACGAGATTCTCGCCGGCGATGCGCGCGAAATGCATCCGCACCCGGTCATTCTCGAAGCGCTCGCACAGCAGATCATGGCTGCTCATGCTCATGACACGGAAAAGATCACGGCCCTCGCGACTCTGATCCAACAGAGCGTAGGAAGCTCCCAGCGGAATGGGCGGTGAGTACAACGAGCTGGTGAACATCGGCAGCCAGGCCCGGGCCTGCTGGGAAATCTCGCGGTACGCCTCCGCATCGCGCGCGGAGTATCTCTTGATCTCCGCGTACGTCCGCTGCGGATCGCGATGCAGGGACAGGGTTTTGCCATCCTCGAACACCGACATCATGGGTGTTTCAGGAAAGAGGTACTTCAGGCCGTAACGCGCCTTCAGCCCGAGGTCGTCGTTGGCCAACAACGGGTTGGCCTGGATGAAAATATGCGCCATGGAGTGCTGGTCGTGCCGGAAGCCCGGCACGGTCAGCTCGCGCGTCACCACCCCACCACCGAACCACTCATTGCGCTCGAGAACGAGCACCTTCTTCCCGGCGACCGCCAGGTAGGCCGCGGCCACCAGGCCGTTGTGGCCCGAGCCAACGCAAACGATGTCCGCAGTAGTAGCCAACTCCAAGCCCCCCGAGAGAGTGACGGTGGTACGCTAAAGCTCAAATTGGCCGTTAGAGCCTATCTTTAGTCAGGTGGTGGGACCCAAGTGAGCGTCAACTACGAAATCTACGCCGTGCGCTACGCGCACCTGGAGCGTACCGCCCGCTACAATTTCATGGGCAGCGATCCCCACGACGGCCCCATGCCCCTGGATTACTTCGTCTGGGCCATCAAGGGCGCCGACCGCACCATTGTCGTCGATACCGGGTTCGGCATGGAACAGGCCACGAAACGTAAACGTATCCTCGTGCGCCCTGTGGACGACGGGCTGCGTGCTATTGGGATAAACCACGCCGACGTCAAAGACGTAGTGATCACGCACATGCACTACGATCATTCAGGCAACCATCACCTGTTTCCCAACGCCCGCATGCACCTGCAGGACGCGGAGATGAGCTACTGCACGGGGCGATGCATGACCCACCCGGAGCTGCGCGGGCCATTCGAGGCGGCCGACGTCGCCCGTATGGTGCACCGAGTGTTTGAAGACCACGTTCTGTTCCACGACGGTGATTCCGAACTAGCGCCGGGAATTACCCTGCATCACGTGGGAGGACATACGAAGGGCCTGCAGGTCGTTCGTGTCTCGACGGCACGCGGACCTGTTGTGCTGGCGTCTGACGCCGCACATTTTTACGCGAATTTCGACGAGGGGCGCCCGTTTCCGATCGTCGAGAGCGTCTCGGACTACCTGGAGGCCCATCGCAAGATTCGCCGCCTGGCAGCGAGCGATGCGCACGTGATCCCGGGTCACGATCCCGCCGTTCTGACACGCTATCCGGCGGCGGGCGAGGACATCGTGAGAGTTGATTTACCGCCGAAGGGTTAGTGGCGTCGCCATTTGCCGCCGAAGGCTAATGCCCTCGCGCGCCTGACCCTGCGGCGCCGCTCGCCCGCCCGACCCCGCGACGCCGCTCGCGCGCCTGACCCTGCGACGCCGCTTGCCCACCCGACCCCGCGACGCCGCTCGCCCCTACCGAAACATCCCCATCCGCCGCGCCCGATCGACCGCGATGAGCCGCCGTCGCGTCCCGATCTTGTCGTAGATCCGTTGGAGGTGCCATTTAACAGAGCCTTCCACGAGACTCAGGCGATGGCCGATCTCCGCATTGCTCAACCCCTCGCCAACCAGTGTCAGAATCTCGACCTCGCGCGGAGTCAGGCTTCCGCCTGGCATACGCGGCATGAAGAGACGCGCGGGCGATGGGGCGAGCCTGGCGCCGCTGCCTCCGGCGTGCGGCGAGGTCAGACCGCTGCCACCGCTTTGCGCGAGCGGTGAGGCCAACCCGGCGCCACCGCTTTGCGCGAGCGGTGAGGCTAGCCTCGCGCCAC
>DAITMW010000044.1:9296-11896 GCA_036834945.1 Steroidobacteraceae bacterium | reverse complement strand
TGCGCGAGCGGTGAGGCCAGCCTCGCGCCACCGCCTTGCGCGAGCGGTGAGGCCAGCCTCGCGCCACCGCCCTGCGTGAACGGTGAGGTCAGCCTGGCGCCATCGCCTCCCGCGAGCGGTGAGGCCAGCCTCGCGCCACCACCCTCCGCGGACCGCGAGCCCAGCCTCGCGCCACCCGCTTCCGCGGCATCCGTCCCGACCGCCAACAACTCCCCGGCAAGCCCTTCCCCGAGAGCCTCCATCTCTTCCTGGAGGATCTGCATCAACCCCGCCGGCAACGCCACCCCAACGGCCCGCTGCAACTCACGCCGAGCCCCGATCTCATCCCCCGCCTGTCGCAAAAGCACCGCCACTCTCACACCCCACCGCAACGCATCCCTCACCGCCCCCGCGGCCTCGATGAGATTGCGCCACTTGCGCGCAACCTTGATCGCCTCTGCCGATCGTCCCTGCGCCTGTGCGAGCGATGTCCAGGCATACGCCAACGCGGCTTTCGCCCGAGTGACACGCGGCTTGGGCATGACGGATTCCGCGGCGCGCCGCAACCCGATCTTTACGGCCAATCGCGCTGCCTCCGCCGTCTCCCCGTATCGACACAGCAGATCGACATGCTCCGCGGTCAACATCAGCAACAGCTTTTCAAACGATCGCTCGCGAGCGAACTGGGTAGCCTCCTCCAACACACGCAGCGCGACCGCTCGTTCGCCTCGAAGCCGCGCGATGCGGGCGCGCGCCGTGCATCCGGCGATGAGTTGGTCCGAAAAGCCGATCTCGCGCGCCTGCGGCAGGTAGGTGTCGAGCAACGCCAGGCTGGCGCCCAGCTCGCCGCGATCGTAGTGAGCCTCCGCCAACGGCAAGGCAACCATCGGCGCGAGAGTCGGCCCGCCGACCTCGAGCGCGGTCCGCAACGCTTCGGTGAGCGTCGCGATCACCGAAGCCGTGCGACCTCGCATGAGGTTGCCGGGCGCGATGATGCCTTCGAGAAAGATCGTCACATACCGGCTGCTCACTCCCTGGAATTGCTGGCGCGCCAGGATCTCGATCGAGTCGATCCGCGCCAGCCGGAACTGCTCGCGGGCGGCGAAGAGCAGCGCTGCATGCAAACTGCCGCGCACATACGGCGACATCCCAGACGGACTCCGCAACAGGCCTTCCGTGTGCCGCTCGATGAACGTCAGATCGTCGGAGAACTGCGCCAGCATCACCTGCCCGTGCAAAAGCTGGTGACGCAACTCACTCAGCTCGCTCGGCTCACAATCACCCTGCGCGGCCATCTCATCGATGCGCGCTTGCGCGCGAGCCAACAGGGTGCGGGCCCGCTCGAATTGCCACTCCGCCAACAGACGCCAGCTCATGGCCAACAACAGGCGCGGATGCCGGAGCTGCAAGCCGGCGGGAATCCGATTCGCTACCGTGAGGATCGCGGACTCGTGTCCGGTCTCCATGAACTCCTCGGTGTGCGTGTCGAATATGCGTGCCGCGCGGGCGGCATCACCCCCTTGAACCGCATGATCGACCGCCTCCACGAGGCTCCCTGAGTTCTCATACCACTCCGAAGCACGGCGGTGTAACTCTCGTTCGTGCGACGGCGAACGTCGCTCGAGACGCTGGCGTAATGCCTCACTGAAGAGCCGGTGAACCCGATAACACTGCCGGCTCTCGTCGATCGGGGTAACGAACAATCCACGCTCGCAAGCCTCGTCGAGGAGCGCATGAGCGTTCTCGAGTCCGGTGAGCGCCGTAGCCATCGCGCCGTTGGTTTGCTCCGCTATGGCTGCCGCCTCGAGGACACTGATCATCTCGGGCCGCTCATTGCGCAGCACCTCCGCTTCGAAGAACGCAGCGATGTCATGTCGCTTGCCGGTGAGCCGATCCAGGGCATGCGCACCTTTGGCTGCCGCGGCGGACGCGCTTCTGACGATCATCGGCCAGCCCTCACTGCGCCGCGCGAACCGATCCAGTTCCGCGTCCGCGGGCGGCGCGACACCCATCGTGCCGAACAGCTCGCCGATTTCCGCTGCGTTGAAAGACAAATCGCCCGCGCCGAGCTCGAACAACCTGCCGTAACCCCGCTCGCGCGCGCTCGGTAACTCCGGCGCGGCCCTGCCGGTACAGACAACATGAAATCCGGCCGGAATCGCTTCGACCAACTCGTGAAGCAATCCACCGGACGGCGACAGGCTCAGGCGGTCCGCGTCATCCAACAGGATGCAGCCCGGGTCCCGGACCTCCGCCAGCCAGTTCGCCAGACGCGTGAGACGTCGCTCTATGGATTCAGTGCGCGGCAGCTCGGGCAAGCCGCAGCTCGCCGCCAAGGCGGCGAGAAAGGACTCAGGCTCACGATCGGACGTCACGATGGAGAGCCAGCGCGCATCCCCACCTTCCTGACTCAATGCCAGGTACATCTGCGCCAGGAGAGTGGTCTTACCGTAGCCAGCGGGCGCCTGAATGACCGTCGTCGGGACGGCCAGCACCCGGCCTACCCAGTCGCCCAGGCAGCGACGGGATATCAGGCTACCCGGCAGCAGCGGAGGCCGGGTGCGCGTGAGGCGCACAGCGCCCGAATGATCATTTGCCGCGACAGCCGTGACTTTCGCTCC
>DAITMW010000044.1:0-9196 GCA_036834945.1 Steroidobacteraceae bacterium | reverse complement strand
TGAGGCGCACAGCGCCCGAATGATCATTTGCCGCGACAGCCGTGACTTTCGCTCCCGTTGTCTGATGACGGGGGCGAAAGGCGTGACTTTCGCTCCCCTTGTCCGATGATCAAAAGCCGCCTGCGGCGCTTTTGAGGACGGGGGCGAAAGGCGTGACTTTCGCTCCCCTTGCCCTTCCC
The DNA here is from genome assembly GCA_036834945.1 of Steroidobacteraceae bacterium. GTDB lineage: Bacteria > Pseudomonadota > Gammaproteobacteria > Steroidobacterales > Steroidobacteraceae > 13-2-20CM-66-19. The sequence goes on along the minus strand of DAITMW010000044.1, from coordinate 9,017 downwards.
ACCTATCTAAGGATAGGCGCGCGGAAAAGGTAACCCCGATTAGCGTCGACCCGCAAGGCAAGGGTCTCGAGGGGGTTGCATGGCAGATGAGAGTGGCCGGATCGGCCTGATCGGCACGGGCCGCATGGGAGGCCCGATGGCCGAGCGCTTGCTGAACGCGGGCTACGGGCTGGTCGTATTCGATACGAATGAGGCCGCCGTCCGGCCCCTCGTCGCCCGCGGCGCGACGCTCGCCCGCTCCGCCCTGGACGTCGCCAACCAGGCCGAGATCGTGATGGCCAGCCTGCCCACACCGGACATCGTGCGCCAGGCGATCATCCGCCCGGGCGGCGCGATCGACGGCTCACGCATCCGTAGTTTCGTGGATCTCTCCAGCACGGGCGCCACCGCGACGAATGAGATCTCCTCTGCCCTGGCCGCACGCGGCATCCAGTCACTCGATGCTCCGGTCAGCGGCGGGGTTGCCGGCGCGCGCAACGGCAAGCTGACCGTCATGGTGTCCGGCCCTCGCGAGCTCTTCGACAAAGTGCAGCCGGTGCTCGCGCACTTCGGCCGCGTGCTCTTCGTGGGCGAAAAACCTGGCCTCGCCCAGACACTGAAGCTGGCCAACAACCTCATGTCCGCCGCCGCGATCGCCATCACCTCCGAAGCCCTGGCGCTCGGCGTGAAGGCCGGCCTCGACCCGGCGGTCATGCTGGATGTCATCAACACCTCGAGCGGACGCAACACCGCCAGCATGGACAAATTTCCCAACCACGTGCTGAACCGGCGCTTTGATTTCGGCTTCTCGGCCGGACTGTCCTTCAAGGACGTACGCCTGTGCCTGGAGGAAGCCGAGGCCCTGGGCGTTCCGATGCTGTTGGGCTCTGTGGTGCGCCAGATGCTGTCCATCACCTGCAACACCTATGGCTTCGACACGGACTGCACGTCCGTGGCAAGAATCGTCGAAGGCTGGAGCGATTGTGAGATCAAGGCCCAGCCGCATCAATCCGGAGAAGTGCAATGAGTGACCTGTTCGAGAAAGGGCTGGCCATCCGCAAGGCGGTGCTGGGCAAGGAGTACGTCGAGAAATCCCTCGCCGCCGCGGATGACTTCACACGGCCGATGCAACAGTTCGTGACCCAGTACTGCTGGGGAGAGATCTGGGGCAACACGACATTGTCACGCCGCGACCGCAGCCTCGTGAACATCGCCATGTTGAGTTTGTTGAACCGCCCGCACGAGCTGAAACTGCACGTCAAGGGTGCACTCACCAACGGCCTGTCCCGCGACGAGATCCGCGACGTCCTGATGCAGGTCGCCGTGTACGGCGGCGTGCCCGCCGGAATCGACGCGACGCGCGTGGCCAAAGAGGCGTTGAACGAAGTCGACGCTGCCGCCAAGGCGGGCTGAGTCGCGGCAAGCAGGGGGAAGTGCGATGAAAGCCAACAACGAGAGCGAGCGCGTGGCAATCGAGTTCTTCGAGACTCTGGGCACGGGGAATCTCGAGGCCATACGGGCCGCGCTCCACGAGGAGGCGACCTGGACCCCCATGGTCCGGGGTGTTCCCGGGGCAGGCGAGCACGTGGGTCACAAGGGCATCGTCGACGAGTTCCTCGCTCCGGTGCGTGGCCTCTTCAAACCGGGCGATCCGAAGGTCCATATCAAGACCGTCACCTCCAACGGCTCGCTGGTGATGATGGAAACCCATGGCCTGGGCACGTTGGCCGACGGCAAGCCGTACGAGAACCACTACGCGTGGGCGGTTGAGGTCAAGGACGGCAAGGTGTTCGCCATCCGCGAGTACATGGATAGCCTGTACGTGGCCGGGCTGTTCGCCGCAGAGGAAAAGAAATGAGCGCGACCGGATTGAATGAAGCACGGCTGGAGCACCTGCGCACCGCCATTGCAGCGGACGTCAGGAAGCGCCTGTACCACGGCGCCGTCATCATCGTCGCCCGCAACGGTCACATCGGACTGCAGGCCGCCATCGGCAGTGAGGACGAGGGACAGACGCGGGCGCTGAAAACCAACTCCGTGTTCAGCATCTTCTCGGTGACCAAGGCGCTGACCAACATCCTGACCCTGCGCGCCGTCGAGCTGGGACAGCTCGCCCTCACGACCAAGGTCGTAGACCTCATCCCGGAATTCAAAGGCGGCCTGCGCGAGCAGATCACCCTGTTCCATCTCATCACGCACACCTCGGGCTTGCCGATGGTGTGGACCCCGAAACAGGGCATGTACATCGACAAGCTCGATGACATCATCGCCGCGATCTGCAAGTACGTGTACTCCGTCGAGCCGCCCGGCGAGCGCTGCGCCTACTCGCCTCTGTGCAACCAGGCGCTGCTGGGTGAGATCCTGCGACGTACCGATCCGAAGAAGCGCTCCTATCGGGCCATTGTGGACGAGGAGCTGCTGCGACCTTTGAGTATGTCGAGCACGTCCATCGGTGTCCGGGCCGATCTCAAGTCGCGCCACGTCATACCTGATTTCCGCGGCAACGTGGCCAACGAGCATCCGAGCAGCAGCAACCTCGGGGTCAACGGGGCGTTCGAGGAAGAGCACGCCGAAATGCCGTGGGTCGGCGCGGTGTCCACCGTTCCCGACCTGTTCCGCCTGGCCGAGATGTTGCGTCGCAGTGGCACACTCGACGGGGCGCGCATTCTTTCGCCCGCGACGTTGGAGTTAGCCCGCCGTAACTGGACGGGCGACCTGCCCAACGAGCTGTACAAAGTGCTCGCTCACAAACGCGGTTGGGTGCCCTCCCCGGCCTACATTGGTCTCGGCTTCTCCTTGCGCGGAACGGCGCACTGCCATCACATGTTCGGAACGTTGGCCTCGCCTGGGACTTTCGGCAACTACGGTGCCGGGAGCGCGTTGTACTGGGTCGACCCGGAGCGCGACCTGACATTCGTCTGCTTGACAGCGGGCGTGATGGAGAGCAACGATAATATCGAGCGGTTTCAACGACTATCGGACATAGCCATCTCCGCAGCGGAGTGAACAATGGCGGCTGCGAAGGGAACTCGAGCTGCAAACACCACTGAAATTTTCGATTATCTGATCGTTGGGGCGGGCACCGCGGGATGCGCGCTCGCCAACCGGCTGTCGGCCGACAGCGCCGCGCGAGTTGGGTTGATCGAGGCCGGCCCGTCGGACGAGCGGTGCTACGAGTCGACACCCCAGCGCCATCTCAACAACCGGTGCATCCCGCTGCGCCGCGGTAGCAGCGCCCTCAACGGGATGGCCTTCTTCCGGGGTCACCCTCGCGACTTCGACGAGTGGGCTCAGGCAGGTGCCCCCGGTTGGAGTTACAAGGACGTCCTGCCCTATTTCCGCAGGACCGAGAACAACGCAGCCGAGGATGGCACGGGATGCGAGTCGCGGCGACAGGCCACCCCGCCAGGGACGCGCCAATCCAACCCGCTGGTATTGCGCTTTCTGGAAGCAGCCTGCTCCCTGGGCTTCGCGCGCTGCGCGGATTTCAACGGCCCCGACCCGGAAGGCTTCGGCTACCACCAGGCGATGCGGGCGCGCGCCGCTCGCCTGGTGCAGCGGCAAAATCTTGCCCTCTTTACCCGCTCACTGGTCACAGGCCTCGTCATCGAGGATCGCAAGGCACGCGGAGTCATGATCGAGCGGGACGGAACCCACGTGCGGCTCTCCGCCACTCGCGATGTCATTCTATGCGCGGGAACATACGGGTCACCGCAGTTGTTGCTCCTATCCGGAGTCGGGGCGGGAGAGGCGTTGCAGACGCTCGGCATCCCTGTGAAACACGACCTCCCGGGTGTCGGCGAATCTCTGCACCATCATCCCTCCACCGTTCTGCAAATGGCGACGACGGACTCGCTGCCGCGTGGCATCTGGAAAGCGTTCGAATACGTACTGTTCCGGCGCGGGCCGTTCGCGAGCTCGGTGTTGGAAGGCACCGGGTTCGTCAGGTCACGGCCGCGCGAGGACCGTCCGGACCTGCAGATCGTGTTCATGCCCATGTTGCGCGGCCGCGGATTCGGCATCACTCCCATCGTCGTCCGGCCCCAGAGCCGGGGACGCGTCACGCTCGCCTCACCTGATCCGCATGTGGCGCCGCTGGTCGACCCAAACTACCTGGACGACAGCGACGACCTGCGACTCATGGTCGAAGGCGCCACGCTCGCGCGCAAGATCCTGTCGGCACCGGCCTTCAAGAGTCTGCGCGGAGTGGAAATTTTGCCTGGGCCCCGGACTCGCGACACGGAGAGTTGGACCGAATATATCCGTGCCACCACAGTTGGTGTCCATCACGCCTCGAGCACCTGCCGGATCGGCAAGGACTCGTTTGCAGTGGTCGATGCCAGCCTGCGTGTGCGCGGCATAGACAACTTGCGGGTTGCGGATGCATCGGTGTTTCCACGGGTCGTGGCGGGAAACACCAACGCAGCCGTGGCCATGGTTGCGGAGAAAGCCGCGGACCTGATCAGGTCGCAGGCTCGATCCGCAACAGCGCTCCGTCATCCTCGTCCGTGACGACATAGATCAAGCCATCCGGACCCTGGCGGACGTCGCGGATTCTCTGGTGCAGTTCCGTCAACAAGGTCTCGCGCCGCAGCTCCTCGAGTTTGTCGTTCATCACGACACGCTCGAGACCACCGGTCCGTGGGACTTCGCCGCGCCGTGAGCTACCGACGAACAGGTTTCCCTTCCAGTTGGGAAACCGATCGCCGCTGTAGAAAGTCAGGCCCGAAGGCGCGATCGACGGCAGCCAGACGACGAGCGGCTGATCGATTCCCTCGGCGACCGGCGACTCCGAAATGCGCGGCCCCTCGTACGAGCGGCCGAAACTGATCTTCGGCCAACCGTAGTTGTGTCCGGGAAGGATGAGGTTGATCTCGTCGCCACCGTTCGGCCCGTGTTCCGCGTTGAGGACGGCCCCTGTACCCGGTTGGACCGTGAGTCCCAACTGATCGCGGTGACCGTACGAGAAAACCTCTGGCCGCGCGTCAGCCCGTCCGACGTAAGGGTTGTCTTTGGGAACAGAGCCGTCCGCGTCGAGATGGAGAACCTTGCCGTACACGCTGTCGAGCCGCTGCGCCTGGTCGCCGAACGGCGCCCCGGTGGTCATGTAGAGGGAGCCGTCGGGACCGAACGCCAGACGCGAGCCACTGGTGCTGCCCGACTCCCCGCTGAAGAGTTGCTCGACGTGGGTCAGACCGTGACCGACGAGTTTCGCGCGGAACAGGGTGACCAGGCTCTCCTGGCGCGTCGGTGGCTTCGCGGTGGGGTCCCCCGCCTTACCGGGCCTGTTGAATGTGAAATAGACGAGTTGGTTCTTCGCGAACTGCGGCGACAGCACGATGTCGTGCAGACCGCCGTTGCGGTAGGCGGGCTCCAAGGCCGGCAGACCCGCTATGGGCGCCGGGTCGAGGCTGGGAGTCGCTCCGCCGATATTGTGCACCAGGCGCATCGGCCCGCCCCGCTCCGACACGAGAGCATCTCCCGAAGGCAGAGGAGCAATGGAGAACGGATGCTTGAGGCCCTTCGCGACGACCACCACGCGGATCCTGTGTTGTTCGGCGGTGTCGAAGACATACGAGCCCTCGGTCAGGGTCACCGGGGCGATCCCGATATTCAGGGGCTGTTGTGCGAAGGCCGCCGGGAACGCCAACGACAGACTGGAAGCTAACAACGTAAGCCACGCCCGCGGCGTGACCCGTGAGGCTGTCGCCATTGCACCCGACCCCCGGAAGTTTGTGCGGAGCCGGTAATACTACTGGACCGCTGCCCTGCCCAGCGGGCGTTCGAACCTCGTCACCGCTGCGCGGTGACGGTGTGAGTGGCCCATATTGGAGCCGCGAGTTGGTTAGGGGAGGCTGTCGCGGATGCGGGCCGCGAGCTCATAGGAGTGGAGCCGGGCTGCATGGTCAAAGATGTGTCCGCTGACGATGAGCTCGTCAGCCTGTGTCATCTTCAAGAACGCCTCCACGCCACGCCGCACCGTTTCCGGAGCTCCGGCGAAGGAATAGACGAGCGAGTGACCGAGCCCGGCCAACTCCACGGGAGCGGCCCAGCTGTTGATGTCGTCGATGGGCGGAGCCAGTTTCCCGGGCGTGCCGCGCCGCAGCTTCACGAAGGATTGCTGTAGCGAGGTAAATAGCCGGCGCCCGTCCGCATCGGTGTCGGCGGCAATGATGTTGGCCGCGACCATCACGTACGGCTTATCGAGCTGCGCGGAAGGCTTGAAGTGCCTGCGATAGACTTCGAGCGCGGGCATCAGGGCGTCGGGAGCGAAATGCGAGGCAAACGCATACGGCAAGCCCAACATGGCCGCCACCTGAGCTCCATACAGGCTGGAGCCGAGTATCCACAACGGCACCTTCAGCCCCGCCCCGGGTACGGCGCGGATCTGTTGTCCCGGCTGCACTTCGTCCAACAAGGCGCGCAGCTCGACGACGTCTTGCGGAAACCGCTCGGCGCTCGCATCCAGGTCCCGACGCAGTGCCAGCGAGGCTTGCCTGTCGGTGCCGGGCGCCCGTCCGAGGCCCAGGTCGATGCGCCCTGGAAAAAGCGACTCGAGGGTGCCGAACTGCTCGGCGATCACCAGCGGCGAGTGGTTCGGCAGCATGATGCCGCCCGAGCCAACACGGATCGTGCGCGTGCCGGCCGCGACGTGCCCGATCACCACCGAAGTGGCGGCACTCGCGATGCCCGTCATGTTGTGATGCTCGGCGAGCCAGTAGCGCTTGAAGCCCCATTTCTCGGCGTGCCGCGCCAGGTCGAGGGAGTTCCGTAGGGCATCCGCTGCGGTACCCCCTTCCACGATGGGCGAGAGATCGAGCACGGAAAAGGGGATCGTCATAATGTTGCCATTTTGACCGATCCCCGGGGTCCGCGCCTCTCTCGTTGGAAGGAGGCTCGGGCAGACAGGCCCTCAGCTGGCCGGTTTCACGAACTTGAGCGTGAAGCGGTCCGACTCACCAATGGCCGCATACTTGGCGTGATCCTTGTCACCCAGTGCGAAGGAGGGGGGCAACGTCCAGACCCCCTTCGGATAGTCCTTCGTGTCCTTGGGGTTGTTGTTGATGTTGGAGCGACCCGCCAGCTTGAAACCCACCGACTCGATGAGACCGATGGCGTAATCCTCGCCCGTGTAGGCGTCACCGCGCTTCGGCTCGGCCTTGGGATCGTTGTTGCGATGCTCTTCCACCCCCAGGATTCCACCCGGCTTGAGGGCACGGAAAGCGGCGGCGAACACCTCCTTCTCGTATCCCGACCAAGCCCAGTTATGGATATTGCGGAACGTCAGCACCATGTCAGCCGAGCCTGCCGGGGCGATGTCGTACTTCCCCTTGGCCAGCACGGACCATTTGACCTTGCCGTACAGATCCGGGTGCGCGTCGAGCAACTTCTTCAGCTCGGCGTTGTACTCTTTGTCCTCGCGATCGTTCGAAGTTGGATCCATCGCGGCGGCATAGTAGGTACCCTGGTCCTTGACGTACGGGGCGACGATCTCGGTATACCAGCCACCGAACGGCCACAGCTCGACCACCGTCATGTTCGGCCGGATGCCGAAGAACGCAAGCGTCTCGACCGGATGACGGTATTTGTCGCGCGCCTTGTGCTCGGCCGAGCGCTGGTCGCCGTTGACGATGGTCTTGAGCTTTGCGAGATCGGCCCCCGAAGTCTGGGCCGTCGATGCCGACAGGGCCAGGGATGTGGCGGCTGCCAGGACAACAGTCAGCAGGCCGGTTGCGAAGCTGCGGAACCTCGATCGGATCATGGAAACTCCTCCCCCTCTACTAAGAGGGAGAGGAGTCTACTATGGCGCCTTCAGGGTTTCAGGGGCGCGCGGATCTCGCCGCCCTTGTGCTCGGCACTGTGAATGTTCACGTAGAGCTTGCCGGCCTTGTAAGCCTCGTACTGCTCGTCCGTGAGCTTCGAGCCTTTCGGCACCGTCCACGATCCGTCCGCTCCCTTTTCGAGAGTGATGATCGGCGGGCCGTTCTCCCCGGGCGCCTTGCCCTCGTGGATGTGCCCCATCGTGCCCTCCACTCCGGTCGTCGTGATCTTGCCGCTGACGCTCTTGTCGGCACCGATCTTGATGTGCCCCTCGCCCTTGGCGTTGCTCGTCACGGCGGGAACTTCCTGGTCACCGGAAAGATTCAGCTTCTCGTCCTTGGCGCTCGCCACCGTGAAACTGGCCGCGAGCAGCGTCGCAAGAGCGGCGCGTTGCAGAATAGAGCTCATGTCAGGTCCCCTTGTTCGACTTGGTGTGGATTGCCCCTCAGGCAGCAACGGCATGAACGCGCCGCTGCCTGCCCGAGTTCCCGGTCAGGGCTCACCTGACCGTCAGCTGGTTGTTGGTTCGGTCCTTGTCCGGAATGACGTGGTCCGGATCGACCGTCACCGCGACGACCGGCTGGGTACTGTCGACGTGCAGCGTGGCCACGGACTTGAGAATCCAAGTCTCCGCGGGCAGGCGCAGGCGCTGATGGCTGCCGTCTTTGAACTCGATCTGAACAGTGGCCGGCAGCACCAGGCGGTCGCGATTCTCGAAGGTCAGCAGCGCCCCCTTCGCCGGATTGCCCTCCGGGTAGGAGACGGACTTCACCGCCAGGTCGAGAGTCCAGTTGTTGAAATACCAGCCGCGCCAGAACCAGCTCAGGTCCTCACCGCCCTCGCTCTCCATGGCACGGAAGAAGTCCGACGGGGCCGGATGACGGAAGGCCCAGTCGCGGATGAAGCGACGGAAAACCCAGTCGAAACGTTCCGGCCCGAGAATCTGCTCGCGCAACAGGACCAGGCCCAGCGCCGACTTGAAGTAAGTCACTGGGTGCCGGTACTTCTCGAGAACCGCGTCCGCGCGCGTCATGATCACCGGAGCCGCGGGATCGGCCAGGATGGGCAGAATCTCATCGACGGGGTTGCCACCGCCGGGGGCGTACTCTGGATCGCGCTTGGGCCCGAAGGCGCCGTTGCGGAACGCGTCCGACTCGTAAATATCGATGAAGGTGTTGAAGCCTTCATCCATCCAGGCGTTACGCCGCTCGTTGAAG
>DAITMW010000043.1:27406-34003 GCA_036834945.1 Steroidobacteraceae bacterium | reverse complement strand
TTGTGAAATTAACAGTGTGAAGTTTCTATAGTCAAATTTTGATCTGCCGCGGGCTATTCTGTCCGAATGAATGCGCAGCCGCACGATGTGTTGTATTCCCGCGAGCAGGGCGGGCCCCGCGTGGAGATCCTGGGAGCCTATGTCGAGCGCTCCGACGAGGCGCTGACTCCGCTCGCGCTGCAGCTTCTCGCCAGCCTGCACCGCCGTTTCAACTCGAGGCGCCTCGAGTTGCTCGAGGCGCGCGCGCAGCGTCAGCAGGAGCGTGACACGGGCGTGATGCCCGACTTTCTGCCGGAGACGCAAGCGATCCGGGAGGGCAATTGGCGCATCGCACCCGTACCGGCCGACCTGGCCGACCGGCGTCTCGCGGTGACCGGGCCGGTCGACCGCAAGACCGTCATCAACGCGCTGAACGTACCCGTGCGCGCGTTTGCGGCGGATTTCGAGGATTCGTGCTCGCCCACCTGGGAAAACTTGATCAGCGGCCAGGTGAACCTCGCCGACGCGATCCGGCACAAGCTCACCTTCTCCGATTCCACCACCGGCAAGGTCTACCGCTTGCGGGACCGGACCGCGACTGTCGTCATGCGTCCGCGCGGATGGCACCTACCCGAGAAACACGTCCGTATCAATGGCGAGACCGTGTCGGGCACGTTGTTCGATTTCGCTCTTTACATCGCGAACAATCACAACGCGCTGTCGCAGCGTGGGACCGGGCCGTATTTTTACCTGCCGAAGCTCGAGAGCCATCTCGAAGCACGGCTTTGGAATGACGTGTTTCTGGCGACCCAGGAAGTCCTGGGCCTGCCGCGCGGGACGATCAAGGCGACCGTGTTGATCGAGACGATTGCAGCTGCGTTCGAGATGGACGAGATCCTGCACGAGTTGCGCGAGCACGTGGCGGGCTTGAACTGTGGCCGTTGGGATTACACGTTCAGCTTCATCAAGACATTCCGCGAGCACCCGGATTTTCTGTTGCCTGATCGGGCCTCCGTGGGCCTCGACCGTCATTTCCTCAAGTCGCACGTGGATCTGTTGATGCAGACCTGCCGGCGGCGCGGTGCGCACGCAATGGGCTGCATCCCCGCGGACGCGGCGGGCCGTGATGTCTTCCCTGGCGATCTCATACGGACGCCCGAGGGTGAGATCACCGAAGCGGGTCTACGAACGGCGATTCGAGTCGGAGTGCAGTACATCGAGGCATGGCTACGCGGTAGCGGTTGTGTCTCCCTTTACAACGTCGTGGAGGATACGGCTACGGCCGAAATCTGCCGCGCACAGCTGTGGCAGTGGTTGCGCCATGGTGCGCGTACGAGCGATGGGCGCCCCGTCACGGCGGAGCGCTTCGATCGGTTGCTGATGGAGGAGCTCGACCGGATCCACGACGAAGTCGGCGCGACGCGCCTGCTCGGAGGTGTGTTTCCGACGGCCGCGCGCCTGTTCGAGCGCATGATCCAACAGGACGCGTTCGACGAGTTTCTGACATTGCCCGCCTACGATCTCTTGAACTGACAGTTGAGAGGAGAGTGACCCATGACAGGTGATCGAGCCCTGCCGACCGCTGAAGAATTACGCCGCCAGTGGGCGGACAGCCCGCGCTGGCGCGGCATTCAACGGGGATACCAGGCCGAGGACGTAGTGCGCCTGCGGGGAACGATTCCGGTGGAGTACACGATCGCGCGGCTCACGGCGGAGAAGCTCTGGCGCTACATCAACGAAAAGCCCTTCGTGAACGCGCTCGGGGCCTTGACCGGCAACCAGGCGATGCAACAGGTGAAAGCCGGCCTCGACGCCATCTATCTGTCCGGGTGGCAGGTGGCGGGTGATGCCAACCTGGCTGGCCAGATGTATCCGGACCAGTCGCTCTATCCGGCGGACTCGGTCCCCGCGGTGATCCGGCGCATCAACAACACCTTGCGGCGGGCGGATGAGATCCATCACGCCGAGGGCAACGACAGCATCGACTGGCTGAAACCGATCGTGGCGGACGCCGAGGCAGGCTTTGGCGGCGTTCTCAACGCGTTCGAGTTGATGAAGCAGATGATCGACGCGGGCGCCGCCGGCGTGCACTTCGAGGATCAGCTCTCATCGGCGAAGAAATGCGGTCACATGGGCGGCAAGGTGTTGGTTCCGACCCAGGATGCCGTCAGCAAGCTCGTGGCGGCCCGGCTTGCCGCCGACGTGTGTAACGTTCCGACGGTGCTGGTGGCGCGTACGGATGCCGAGGGTGCCAATCTTCTGACCGCCGATGTGGATGAGCGGGATCGGCCATTCATCGATACGGCGAAAGGACGTACCAGCGAAGGCTTCTTCTACGTGAAGGCCGGTCTGAAGCAGGCGATCGCCCGTGGCGTCGCCTACGCGCCTTACGCGGATCTCGTGTGGTGCGAGACCGCGAAACCCGACCTCGAGGAAGCGAAACACTTCGCGGAAGGTGTCCACAAGCACTATCCGGGCAAGCTGCTGGCCTACAACTGCTCACCGTCCTTCAACTGGAAGCGCAAGCTCGATGACGCCACCATCGCGAAATTCCAGCGCGAGCTGGGTGCGATGGGCTACAAATTCCAGTTCATTACCCTGGCGGGCTTCCACGCGTTGAACTACTCGATGTTCGAGCTGGCGCGCGGCTACAAGGCGCAGCAGATGACCGCCTACGTCTCGCTGCAACAGGCCGAGTTCGCCGCAGAGGAGAGCGGCTACACCGCGACCAAACATCAGCGGGAAGTGGGTGCCGGCTACTTCGACGCCGTGACCCAGGCTGTGTCGGGAGGCACGTCGTCGATTACCGCTCTCAGGGGAAGTACCGAGGAGCAGCAGTTCGAACGGGCCTGATGCCACCAGATGGCGGCCGAGCCCCGCACGTCCGGGGCTCGGCTCGCGCGCTCAAGGAGTTCTCTTCAGCTCGCGGGCGCGCTTGATCTCTTCGCTCAGCCTGCGCATGTCATCGAGAGTTCGCCGCGGGCCTTTCTGTGACCGCGGGGCATCGGCAGTGCTGTAAGGATCGTGGGGTGCTGTGTGACCGGGTGCGGGCGTTGCCACGTCACCCAGTTTCACGCCCGTTGCATCCTGGATCGCTCTCACGGTTCGGGTATCGACGTCGGACCTGAAGTCGCCGCCTTCGGTGCGCCATTGCCAGACGGCGTTGCCGCGAGCGTCAAACGCTATGCGACCGCTGGGGGCCTGGGGATTGAATTTCTTGCTCATTATTCCTTGCTCAGTCCGGTCGCGCCGTCGTTATGTAATCAGTAGTTGACGCAACTATGACATCATCCACACTTTGACAGGTGTGAACTGCGAACTGTCTCACAGAACTTTTGCGCGGCAGCAGCGGCTGGCCGTTGGTCGCGGGCCTGAGAGGCTGCGTTTTACCTTATTCCCATAATCGATCTGTCGGGGCGCGCAGGAGGCAGTCAATGAGCGACGTGTTGTTGAAGGGTACGGCGATCGTCACGGGGGCCGGTCGGGGATTCGGCAAAGCGATCGCTACGCGTCTCGCCCGCGAGGGATTTGCCGTCGCTCTGACGGCGCGTACCGAGTCTGAGATCTGCGCTGTCACGGCTGAGATCACCGCGGCTGGTGGGCGAGCGCTCGCGGTTGCTGCCGATGTTACAGACCGTCAGGCTGTGGCACATGTTGTGAACGAAGCCGGGCAACGCCTGGGTCCCATCACACTGTTGGTCAACAATGCCGGCGTGCCCGGACCGTTCGGACCGCTCTGGTCCGTCGACCCGGACGATTGGTGGGCATCCCAGGCGGTGCACATTCGGGCGCCCGTCCTCTTCCTGCGTTCGGTCCTCCCGGGTATGACACAGCGTCGCTGCGGACGGGTCATCATTGTGTCGGCCAGGGCGAGCCGGTTGGTTGCTCCCAACCTTTCGGCCTACTGTGTAGGCAAGATCGCGCAGACACGGATCGTGGAGGAAGTTGCTGTCGAGACGCAGGACGCCGGTGTTGCAGCGTTCGCCATCGATCCGGGCTTTGTCTACACCGAGCTCGCGGCCCAGACCGCGAGCTCACCCGACGCACAGAGGTGGTTGCCTGGCATGGTGGCCCGCGTGCGCGAAAAACGTGATGATCCCAATGCCGCGGCCGACCTGGCCCGATGTGCGCAGCGCTGTGTCGACCTGGCTTCCGGGCGCTACGACCGGCTGTCCGGGCGGTATTTCGAGATGACCGACGATCTCGATCTGGCGTTGGCCTCACTACCGGCTGCGGGCACGTAACGGCCGCAAGCCGTGCGCCGACCGGATGGCTGTGCCCCCGCACCGCCGACGTGGCCGGAAACGCTCGTGACGCCGTTTCATCGTGCCCATCCGGGCACTGGAACGCGGTAGGCTTGGGGTTTCGGGCACTTCGGCCACGACCACAGCAGGAAACTCAATGGTCCGCACGCGGATCCATCGGACTCTTTATTTTCAGGTGCTCGTGGCCATCGCGGCCGGCGTGCTGCTCGGGGTGCTCTACCCCCACCTGGCCGAGACGATGAAGCCGCTCGGCGATGCCTTCATCAAGCTGATCAAGATGATGATCGCGCCGATCATCTTCTGCACCGTGGTGACCGGGATCGCGGGCATGGAAAAGATGCGCGAAGTCGGCCGCACCGGCGGACTCGCTCTCATCTACTTCGAGGTCGTGACGACGTTTGCCCTCATCATCGGACTGGTCGTCGTCAACGTACTACGTCCGGGTGTTGGGATGAATGTCGATCCCACGACGCTCGACACGCACGCCATCGCCGAGTACGCCAAGCCAGGGGGAATGCCCGGGGCGGTCGACTTTCTATTGGCCATCATTCCGAACACTTTCGTGGGCGCGTTCTCCGGCGGCGATGTTCTGCAAACCCTGCTGCTGGCGATTCTTTTCGGGTTCGCTCTGCATTCGGCCGGTGGTCGCGACAACATCGTCTACCAGTTCGTCGATCGCACCTCGCAGGTGTTGTTCCGGATCGTCGGACTGGTGATGAAAGTCGCGCCTCTCGGGGCCTTTGGCGCCATGGCCTTCACCGTCGGCAAGTACGGCGCCGCATCGCTGCTCTCACTGGCCAAGCTGATGGGGTGTTTCTACCTGACCTGCGTGCTGTTCATCCTGGGAGTCCTCGGCCCGATCGCACGCTTCCACGGGTTCTCGGTGGTGCGCTTCGTCCGCTACATCAAGGAAGAGCTGTTCATCGTCTTCGGAACGTCGTCGTCCGAGTCGGCTCTGCCGCGGATGATCTCGAAGCTCGAGGACCTGGGGGTACACAAATCGGTCGTGGGCCTGGTCATTCCCACGGGGTACTCGTTCAATCTCGACGGCACCTCGATCTATCTCACACTGGCCGCGGTCTACATCGCCCAAGCGACCAATACGCCGCTGAACCTGTCGCACCAGGTCGCCCTGCTGTTGGTCTTGCTGCTCACTTCGAAGGGCGCCGCCGGGGTCACGGGTAGCGGGTTCATCGTGCTGGCCGCTTCATTGTCAGCAGTGGGGCACGTGCCGGTCGCGGGGTTGGCTTTGATTTTCGGCATCGACAAGTTCATGTCGGAGGCGCGGGCGCTGACGAACCTCGTCGGTAACGGCGTCGCGACGATCGTCATCGGCAAGTGGTGTCATGCTGTCGATGACGCCACGCTCCAGGCCCAACTCAATGGCCGTCCTGCAGCAGAAGAGCCAGCAGATACAGACCCTGCGCCGTCGCGTGAAACGTCGAGGCAGGTCGAGACGTGATCACGGGATAGAGACGTCCACCTGCCCAGGCGAGAACCCGATCGCCGGGTAAATGAGCGATCACGTCCACGCCGTCCCAGCCACCATCGGGTCGCTGCGCTTCCAGGATCCTTCTCACCCACACCGCTTTGATGTCCCGGCGGCGACCGGACTCCAGGAGCGTCAGGATTTTCTGCAGATAGGCGTCTTCCACGCGGAAATCCCAGTGAAGCTCGGACAAGATGCCGTCCTGGACCTTTCGCACGGTCGCGGCGGTGTCAGCGTCGGGCTCACAGCGGTTCTTCTGCACGAAGCGCAGACCCATGAGCTGGTGGGTCCGGCACCAGGGGGATCGGAGCCACATCAGGTGTGGGATGCAGCCTTTCGGGTCCAGTAGCGCCTGTACTTGCGCGTCTTCTCGCGCCGATCCGTTGCAAGTCGCGCCGTAGACGAACAGGCGTTTGTAGTCATCCATCGTGTGGTCGAAAGCCACTTGCTGGCCGGCTATCTGCTCGCTGCCGTCCGGGTCGAAGAGATACTGCATCAGGGTGCCGTTCACCCGGCGGACCTGAAACTCCGATGCGAGGTCGAGCAACTTCAGATCCCCGGTCGTCCGGCCAGCGTCGCGGACGAACAGCCAGAGCACCGCATTGTCGTCATTGAGGAGGCTTTCGCTGTTGGCGTAGATCCAGTGCCTGGCGCGGGAGAGGCGCTCGCGGAGCTCCGATTCCGATGGAGGCGGAGCGTCGACGGAGTTGCGGTACTCGCAGTACCCGATCCAGCCGGCTACGCCGATCGCCAGCGCCGCGGACAGCATGGCCAGCCAGCGAGCGGTGGTGGCCAGTGGGGACGGGAGGCGAGCTGACAGGGCGGGCATATAACAATTTTAGCTCTGGGATGGTTACAGTTATG
>DAITMW010000043.1:17909-27306 GCA_036834945.1 Steroidobacteraceae bacterium | reverse complement strand
TGACGTTCACGCTGCGGGCACGCCGCCTGACGGCGTTAGCCAATCGCCCGACCGCCTATCATGATCGCCGCTCATGGCAGTAACACGGCGGTGACCGGTATGGACGAGCAGACACTGAATCGGCGGCAGATCCTGGGTGGAGTGGCGGCGGCGGGCGCGGCCGGTCTGCTGGGCGGTGTCAGTCCGCGGAGCGCGGAGGCGGCAGCTGTTCCTGACGTCGGTTCCTCACAGGCGCCGACCATCACGGACGTGAAGGGTAAGGTCGCGTACATCACCGGCGGATCGAGTGGCATTGGCCTCGGCCTCGCGCGGGTCTTTCACGAGGCCGGCATGAAAGTCGTGATCGGTTATCTCGACGAGCAGCATATCGGCGATGCCCTGAAGCACTTCCCTGAGAAGGACCCTCGCGTGCATGCGATCGAGCATGACGTGATGGACCGCGATGCCTGGGACCGGGTCGCCGACGAGATCGAGAAGAAGTTCGGTGGCGTGCAGGTGCTGGTCAACAACGCCGGCGTGGGTCTGCAGGCTCCCGCCAGCACGGGTACCTACAGGGACTGGGAGTGGGGCCTCGGTGTGAATCTGTGGGGTCCCATCTACGGCGTGCATACTTACGTTCCGCGCATGCTCGCGGCGAAGCAGGGCGCGCAGATCGTTACGACCACGTCGACGAGCGGCATTCTTCCTGGGAGCGGCGCCGGCATCTACACGGTCTCGAAGATCGCGGCTGTCGGGCTCATGGAGGAGTTGCGGCTCGAATTGCGCAATACCAACATCGGCACATCCGCGTTCATTCCAGGCCTGACGGCTACCAACATCGGTAAAAGCGAAAGCTACCGGCCGGCCACGTTGAAGAACGACGGTCCGCCCGCCGTCGCTCCAGGTGCGCAACCGCGACCCCCGGTGGGCGCTGGCGGGCCACCGCGGCCCCGTCCTCCCGCCAGCACCGAAGGCGGTCCTGCGGCGGTACGGCCGATGGACCCGTTGGTGGTCGCACGCTTCGTGCTGAACGGCATTCTCAACAACGATCTCTACATCGTGACCGAGCCTGAATACCGTGCCGGTGTCGAGGCACGTAGTAACGCGCTTCTGGAGTCGATGAATCCCTTCAAGCCGCTGCCGAAAGAGTTGTACGGGCCGGGTATCTATCGCAGTCCGATCTACCAGCAGGAGATCGCGCATCGCAAGGCGACGCAGGCCCGGAATATTGCTGGCACCTGATTATGGGTGCCGCTTAGGGCCGACGTGGTGCGTTCCAGCGAGGAGGGGTGAGGCGGCGCTTGCCGTCGGCGGCGAGCTTTGTGCCGGGGGTGTCCAGGGCCTCGCGGTCCCAGAGCTCGCAGGTCACCTGGCGATGGCGCTGGTCGAGCGCCTCGCAGTAGTTGGTGTAGAGGCAGAGGCGGACTTCGTTGCCGCGGCCGCTGGCGACTTTGCGGAACCAGTCGGGGTCGGCGAGCGCCTGGCGAGCGAAGCCGACGATGTCGGCGGTACCGTCGGCGAGCACGGTTTCGGCTTGCTCGAAATTGTGGATGCCGCCGGTCGTTACGACGGGTGTTGTCAGGCCGAGAGTGTGGATGGCCGCGCGGATGCGCGCAGTGGGTGCCAGGTTGCGACCGAAGGGGCCTTGGGCGTCCGAGTAGTAGGAGGGCATACACTCGTAACCGCTTCGGCCGGTGTAGGGATACGCGGCGGCGCCCACTTGCGGTTGTTTGGCGTCGTCGAATTTTCCGCCGCGCGAGAGTGACAGGAAGTCCATTCCAGCTCGCGCGAAGGCCTGGCCGAAGTGCATGGCATCATCGACGGTGTTGCCTCCATCGATGCATTCGTCGGCGAGAAATCGGCAGCCGACCGCGAAGTCGGAGCCGACTTCAGCGCGTACGCGCGAGAAGACTTCCAAAGGAAGGCGTGCGCGATGTTCGATGGAGCCGCCGTAGCCGTCGTCGCGGGAATTCAGGCGTGACAGGAATGACGCCATGGTGTAGGCGTGTGCGTAATGCAACTCAACCCCGTCGAAGCCCGCGTCGCGGGCGCGCCGGGCGGCGTCCGCGAACAGTCGCGGCAGTTGCGTCGGTAGGTCGCGAATCTGGGGCAGATGGACGTCAGTGACGCGTTCGCGATAACCGAAGTCGAGAGATTCCAACTCGCGGGCGTCGAGTACTTTCGCCAACTCATCATGGCCAAGACCCGTCAACCAAGCGCGCACCTCCGCATCTTCAGCGTCGATCCGGCCAAAGGCACTCCGATGCCGCGGCGTGATAGCGAGGAACCGCGCTAGAAATCGGGCGGGGTCCGGACGTCGCCGGATCGTCAAAAAATCGATGATCTGGATGAAAAGCCGGGTCGTTCCGCCGCTCGCCTCGCGCACCACACGGACGAGCTCGCGCAACCCCGGTAAGAATCGGTCATGCCCGATTCTCAGCAGGGGCCCGCTCGGCACATCCCGAATGCCCGTTGCCTCTACGACGATCGCGCCGGGTTGTCCGCGAGCAAAACACTCGTACCAATCGAGCACATCCTGCGTGACGACGCCGTCATCGCTCGCCCGCCAAGGCACCATCGCCGGGACCCAGGTTCGATGCGCCAATTCAACGGCGCCCACACGTACTGGCGAAAACAATCGGGACGTCGCGGCCTCGGCGGCGCTCGGCCAGGAGCCGGTCCGCGAGTCGTGTCGGATACGCTCAGGAGGGCGCCACATCAGAGTTCGGCAACGATGACCGCATGGGACTTATGGCAATACCGCCGTGGCCTCGATTTCAACCTTGGCGTCGGCTTCCATGAGCGCGACGACCTGAACGACGCTCATGACGGGGAAATGCTTCCCCATCACCGAACGATAAGCGGCGCCGATCTCCTTGAGCTGCGCGTGGTACTCGTCGCGGCTCGTGACATACCACGTCAAACGCGTGATGTGCTCCGGCTTGGCATTCGCCTCGGCGAGCACGGCCATGATGTTCACCAGGGCTTGTTTGACCTGGCCGGCAAGCCCTCCGCTCGCGAATCGTCCTTCGGCATCCCATCCGACCTGCCCGGCAACGAACACCTGGCGCCCCTGGGCGACCATGCCGTTGCTGTAGCCCTTGGGACGCGGCCATGCGGCCGGTTGCAGAACTTCCAATCCGTTCGAGCTCATGAGTTTTTCTTTGCCATGTTGAGAAGCTCGCGCCCGATGATCAGTTTCTGGACCTCGGTGGCGCCTTCGTAAATGCGCAGAGCGCGGATATCGCGATACAGTTGCTCGACCCGCTCGCCGTGGACCACGCCACGCCCACCGAACATCTGGACGGCCTGGTCGATCACGCGTTGTGCCGATTCTGTCGCGGTCATTTTGGCCATCGCCACTTCCTTGGCGCAGGGGCGGCCGGTGTCGTGGAGCCATGCGGCCCGGTAGGTCAACAGCCGTGCCGCATCGAGCTGGGTCGCCATGTCGGCCAACGCTGCCTGTGTCAGCTGGAAGTCGGCGAGAGTTTTGCCAAACATGGGCCGACTGACGGCATGATCGAGCGCCTCATCGAGGGCGCGTTGCCCGAAGCCGAGGGCGGCGCCGGCGACGGAGGTTCGAAATACGTTCAGCGTCCGCATGGCCAGTTTGAATCCGTCGCCTTCCGCGCCGAGGAGGTGCGTTGCCGGAATCCGGCAACCGTCGAAAGCCAGCGTGGCCAGGGGATGCGGGGAAATGACATCGATACGACGGGCGATAGAGAACCCGGGTGCGTCGGCGTCGACGACGAACGCGCTGATCCCTCGGGCGGCGATGGTTCCGTCAGGGCGTACTTCAGCGTCACTGGTACGGGCAAAAACGCAGTAGAACTCGGCGATGCCGCCGTTCGAAATCCAAGTTTTCTCGCCGTCGAGTACATAGGAGTCGCCGTCGCGCCGAGCGCGGCACTGGATTGCAGCGACGTCAGATCCCGCGGCGGCTTCGGACAGTGCAAAGGCGGCGATCGCTTCGCCCGACACTACCCGAGGTAAATATCGGTCTTTCAACTCCTGCGATCCGGCCAGGGAGATCGCTCCGCTGCCGAGCCCTTGCATGGCAAATGCAAAGTCCGCGAGTGCATCGTGGCGGGCCAGAGTCTCGCGGATAATGGCCAGCGAGCGGACATCGAAGCCCGGCGAGCAGGTGGCAATGTTGCCGGCGGGGCGCTCGGACCGCGATGGCTCGCACCCCGGTGCTGAGTAACGGGTCCACCCCGCGCGTCCCAGCTCACTCACCAACTGCCGGCAGGCGTGGTCGACGGAATCGCGGTCTTCCGCGATCTTCCTGCTGTTGAAATAAGCCGTCGCCCAGGCATCCACGCGACGCGCCAGCTCGCCGTGCTCGGGCGTAAAGAAGGGCCACTCGAGGTAACTGCTGACATCCACGGCTGATTCAATCTCCCTCGAATTTCGGCTTCTGTTTCGCGACGAACGCGTGATAGGCGCGATGGAAGTCCTGTGTCTCCATGCACACCGCCTGCGCCTCCGCCTCCGCATCGATAGCCGCATCGACCGTCATGTTCCACTCCGCGTGCAGCATTCTCTTGGTCATTGCGTGAGCAAACGTCGGTCCCTGGGCGATCTCGGTGGCCAGGGCGACGGCTTCGTGCAAGACTCCTTCCGGTGCCACCAGACGGTTGAAAAATCCCCACGCCAGGGCCTCTTCGGCCAGCATCGAGCGGCCGGTGAACAACAGCTCCGAGGCGCGTCCTTGACCAATGAGTCTGGGCAGGATCGCGCAGGCACCCATGTCGCAGCCGGCGAGACCGACCCTGGTGAACAGAAAGGCCGTCTTGGCGCGTGGGGTTCCCAAGCGGAAGTCCGATGCCATGGCGAGAATCGCGCCCGCACCGGCGCAGACTCCATCCACCGCCGCGACAATCGGCTGCGGCGCGGCGCGCATGGCCTTCACCAGGTCGCCGGTCATCTGCGTGAATTTGCGCAGCCCCGCGGCGTCCATACGCGTGAGCGGGCCGATGATTTCGTGAACGTCGCCGCCGGAGCAGAAATTCCCGCCTGCTCCGGTAATCACAATGGCGCGGACAGCCTGGCCCACAGAGCCTCCGGGCTCGACCGCGGCGAGGGTGCGAAAGAAATCCCGCAGCTCGGCGTACGACTCGAAGGTGAGCGGGTTCTTACGCTCCGGCCGGTTCAGGGTGATGACACCGACACGGCCCTCCTGCTGCCACTTGAAATGCTCGGGTTGCGCGCTCATCCGGAGCTTCCAGGTGCGTTGGTGATATGTGTTTTGAGCTCGCCCAACAGGTCGACCAGCTGCTTTTTCTGCTTCTGGCTCAATCCGCCGAAGAGATCGACGACCCACTGCTCGTGCTCGCCGGCCATGCGTTGGAACTGCCGCTGACCTTCGGATGTCAGCTTGACTCGAAAGACCCGGCGGTCGGCTGGATCGACCTCACGCACGACCAGCCCTTCCTTCTCGAGGCCGTCGGTGATGCCCGTGACGTTGCCGCCAGTGACCATCATCCGTTGCGACAGCTCGCTCATCTTCAGGCCCTCGGGCGCGCGCTCGAGCTGCGCCATGAGATCGAAGCGCGGCAAGGTGGTATCGAAGCGAGCCTGGAGGTTCTGCCGGATGCGGTTCTCGATCTGATTCGTACAGGACAGAATGCGCAGCCATAGGCGCAACGATACGTGATGGTCGTCGTGAACGCGGGTCTCGGCATCCACCTGCGGTGTCGTGACGACCTTCAGCGTTGATTTTTCTTTGGAGGCTTCCTTCGCCATTACATGACCTCTCCGCCTGCAAGCGCAATACTCTGGCCCGTGATGCTTTCGGCGCCCGGGCCGCAAACCCACAAAACGGTGTGGGCGACTTCCTCCGGTGTGATCAACCGCCGTTGCGGGTTTCTCGCAACCAGGGACTCCAACGCCTCTGCCTCGGAACGTCCGGTCTTACGCACGATGTTGGCAATGGCGTCCCGGGCGATGTCCGTGTCGGTGTAGCCCGGGCAAACCGCGTTGACGGTGATGTTCTTGGTCGCGTATTCCAACGCCAGCGAGCGAGTCAGGCCGATGACGGCGTGCTTCGACGCGGCGTACGCCGAGATGTAGGCGCCGCCCTGGAGCCCGGCGGTGCTCGCGATGTTGACGACACGGCCGGATCCGATCTCCAGCATGTCGCGGACGGCCTGCCGGGTGCACAGGTAAGTGCCGTTCAGGTTGACGGCCATTATCCTGTTCCACAGCGCCTCGTCCGTATCCACGAATTTCGCGCTTGCCGCCTGGCCGGCATTGTTGATCAGGATGTGGACCGGCCCGAACTGCCGCCGCGCGCTTTCGAACGCGGCGTTGACGGAAGAGGGGTCTGTGACATCAGCAACAATCGGTGCTGCCCGGCTCGCTCCGCCGATGGCAGCCGAGACGGCGTGGAGATTCTCAGCGTCGCGGCCAAGGAGCGAGACCTTGGCGCCGCGCGCAGCCAACGCGGCCGCTATCGTGCTACCGATTCCCCTGCTCGCACCGGTTACCACAGCGTGGCGCTCGGCGAAGATCGCGTCCTGACGGTTCATTGTGGGATCTCTTCAGTGCCGGCCACCGGGGCTGCAGCAAGGGCGGCGCGCTGCAGATTACGCTCGAGTTGGCTCTTTCCCGAGAGATACTGACTCGGCCACCACTGCTCTGTATATCCCAGGCGTGCCGCCGCCTCCAACGTCCAGGCGGGATTTGCCAGGTGTGGACGTGCGATCGCGCACAAGTCCGCGCGCCCCGCGGCGATGATGGAATTGACGTGGTCGGGATCATAGATGTTACCCACGGCCAATGTGGCAATGCCGATCTCGTTGCGGACCCTGTCCGCGAACGGGGTCTGCCACATGCGGCCGTAAACCGGCTTCTGCCAGGGGACTGTCTGGCCGGTCGAAACATCGATCAGATCAACTCCGGCTGCCTTGAACGCGCGCGCCATCACGAGCAGATCCTCGTCGGAGAGTCCGCCATCGGCCCAATCGGTTGCCGAGATACGCACCGAAAGAGGCTTTTCCGCAGGCCATTCGGCGCGAACCGCCTCAAACACCTCCAGCGGAAAGCGCATCCGGCCGCGGATGTCGCCACCATACTCGTCCGTTCGCGTGTTGGTGAGTGGCGAGAGGAATGATGCAAGCAGATAGCCGTGCGCCATGTGCAGCTCGAGCATGTCGAAGCCGGCTTCGTTCCCGAAGCGGGTGGCGCGGACGAAGTCGGCTCGCACCTTGTCCATGTCGGCGCGCGTGAGGGCGTGCGGTGTTTGGCTGATGCCCTCGAAATACGGTATGGGAGAGGCCGACACCACCTGCCAGTTGTCCGCGGGCAGAGGGTAGTCCATTTCCTCCCACCCCAGTTGTGTGGAGCCTTTCCGTCCGGAGTGTCCCAGCTGGAGGCAGAATTTTGCCGGGCTCCGCTCGTGTATGAATTTCACGATCGGACGCCATGCATCGCGTTGCGCTTCATTCCAGAGGCCGGTGCAGCCCGGGGTGATGCGTCCTTCGGGAGAAACGCAGGTCATTTCCGTGTACACCAGGCCGGCGCCGCCGAGCGCACGGTGGCCGTAGTGAACGAGGTGCCAATCATCGGGCATGCCGTCCTTGGCGCAGTACTGCGCCATGGGGGACACGACGATGCGGTTGACGAGCTCGAGGTTGCGCAGTTTGAACGGCAGGAACATCGGCGGACGCGCGTTTTCGGTGCCGTTGTGATCCGCCAGCCAGCTTTCATAATCGGCCACGAACCGCGGATCGCGGAGTTTCAGGTTCTCGTGACCGATGCGCTGACTGCCGGTCAGGAGGCTGTAAGCAAACTGTTCGGGCGGCAGGTGCGCGTAGCGTGCGACGTTCTCGAACCACTCCATGCGATTGCGGGCGGCGCTCTGCAACTTCAGAACTTCGATGTGCCGCTCGTCGTGGTACGAGGTCAGGGCGCTGTCGAGGCCGGCGCCACTGGTCACGTGGCGCGTGAGTGAAATCGCGTCTTCCATAGCGAGCTTGGTGCCGGAGCCGATGGAGAAATGCGCGGTGTGGGCGGCGTCGCCGATCAGAACCCGCTTCTCGTGATGCCAGCGTTTGCAGATCACGCGAGGGAAGTTCAGCCAGGCCGAGCCCCTCAGGTGGGAGGCATTGCTCTGCAGGCGGTGTCCATCCAGGTAGCGCGCGAACAAGGTCTCGCAGAAAGCGATCGACTGTTCGGTGTCGTACCCATCCAGGCCGTGGGCCAGCCAGGTTTCTTCGCGGGTCTCGACGATGACCGTCGAGAGGTCCTTGCTGAACTGGTAGGCGTGGATCTGGAACCAGCCGTGCTCGGTGCGCTCGAAGGCGAAGGTAAAGGCCGAGAAAGACTGGGTGGTGCCCAGCCAGATGAAGCGGCATTTACGTTTATCGACGTCGGGCTGGAAGACGTCTGCGTAGCGGTTACGGGTGCGACTGTTGACCCCGTCCGCGGCAATGACGAGGTCGGCGTCGGC
Source organism: Steroidobacteraceae bacterium (assembly GCA_036834945.1). GTDB lineage: Bacteria > Pseudomonadota > Gammaproteobacteria > Steroidobacterales > Steroidobacteraceae > 13-2-20CM-66-19. The sequence goes on along the minus strand of DAITMW010000043.1, from coordinate 18,875 downwards.
AAAGGCACGATCATCCTCGACCTCGTGCCGGAAGCTCTGGTGCACGCCAAGCTCGTGGGCGCGCTCCTGGAGGATCTGCAGGAGCCTTTTGCGGCCGATGCCGCAGAAGCCGTGGCCACCACTGACCATCTTGCGGCCCCCGAAATGGATGGCAATATCATCCCAGTGATGGAAATTCGCCAGGATCGCGCCATGGGTTTCGGGATCGGCGGCGCGGAAGTTCCCCATGGTCTGGTCGGAGAAGACCACCCCCCAGCCGAACGTATCATCCGGGCGGTTGCGCTCGTACACCTCGATCCGCGCGGCCGGCAAGGCCTTGCGGAGCAGAATGGCGGAATACAGGCCCGCGGGACCGCCGCCCAGGCAGACGATTCGCTTCATTGCGGGAGCACCCTCTAAACCGTTTCGCGTGTGAGCGTGCGTATGTTATATTGCCGAATACTTGAAGTGTCAATTATCTTTGCCCACCGAGCTTAGGAATATGGCCACACAAACCCCTGTCTCCGAAGCACTCGCACAACTGGTCAGCGGCATCGCCGGCGGCGGCATCCGCGTCGTCGACCTGACAATACCGCTGGAGCCGGCGACCCAGACGATCCAGCTGCCCCCGCCGTTCGCCCCCTCGAAGCCGTTCTCCCTCGAGGAAATCTCGCGCTACGACGAGCGCGGCCCGGCCTGGTACTGGAACAACATCGCGTGCGGCGAGCACACGGGCACGCATTTCGATGCACCGGTGCACTGGGTGACGGGCAAGGATTATCCGAACAACGCCACGCACAACATCCCGGTCGACCGGTTCATCGGACCGGCGTGCGTGATCGATGTGGCGAAGCAGGCGGCCGCGAATCCCGACTTCCTGCTGACGCAGGCGGTGGTGGAGGAGTGGGAGGCCAGACACGGTCGCATCCCCGCCCGGGCCTGGGTGCTGATCCGCACCGACTGGTCCAAGCACGGTGGCACCAATAA
>DAITMW010000043.1:0-17809 GCA_036834945.1 Steroidobacteraceae bacterium | reverse complement strand
TGTCGTGGCCGAGCGCTCGTTTGCGAAAGAAGTCCAGTCGCTGCGCCTCGGCGAAGGCGCGGAGTTTCGGGGTGAGGGCATCCTCGCGGTCACCAAGGCGCTCCTACAGTCCGGGGTCGCCTACGTAGGCGGCTACCAGGGAGCGCCGATCTCTCACCTGATGGATGTCCTCGCCGACGGCGAGGAGATCCTCAACGAGCTCGGTGTCCATTTCGAGGCCAGCGCATCTGAGGCCACGGCCGCGGCGATGCTCGCGGCTTCGATAAATTACCCGATACGTGGTGCCGTTACCTGGAAATCCACCGTCGGCACGAACGTAGCGTCGGATGCGCTTGCCAATCTTGCGTCCGCCGGTGTGCGCGGCGGTGCTCTCATAGTTCTGGGTGAAGACTACGGCGAAGGCGCGAGCATCATGCAGGAGCGCACGCACGCCTTCGCAATGAAGTCGCAGATGTGGTTGCTCGATCCGAAGCCGCATCTACCTGACATCGTGCGTGCCGTGGAGCTCGGCTTCGAATTGTCGGAAGCCAGTAACACGCCGGTGATGTTGATGCTCCGCATCCGGGCGTGCCACGTTTACGGCCGCTTCACGACCAAGGCAAACAAGAGACCTGCCTTCTCCGCCGCGGACGCGTTGGCTGCGCCGTCACGTGACTACGGGCGCATCATTCTTCCGCCATCCACTTATGCGCAGGAGAAGGAGAAGATCGAGAAGCGCTTCCCCGCCGCGGTGCGCTTCGTCGCCGAGCGGAAGATGAACGACTTCGTCCCCGGTGACGTCGACGACATCGGTATCGTCTTGCAGGGCGGGCTGTACAACAGCACGCTGCGGGCGCTGGAGCTGTTGGGTTGCGCGGATGTTTTCGGCAATAGCCGGATTCCCCTCTACTGCTTGAATGTGACCTATCCGCTGGTTCCGGACGAGTGGGTACGGTTCTGCGCCGGCAAGAAAGCGGTGTTGGTGGTGGAGGAGGGGCAGCCCGAGTTCATCGAGCAGGCCGCGGCGCAGATCCTTCACAGGCATGATGTTCAGACGCGGCTGCTCGGCAAGGATGTGTTGCCGATGACCGGGGAGTACTCGGTCGATGTGTTGCGTAAGGGGCTCGGGGAGTTTATCGAGCGCTGGGCGCCCCAGGCGCGGTCGGGCGGGGGGCGCGGAGTTGGCGCCGCGGCTGGGGCTGGCGCTCAGGGCGCGGCCGTGACTGAGACGCCCCTCATTCCCGCGGCTCGTCTGGCGGCGCTGGTTCCTCCGCGGCCATCGGGTCTGTGCACGGGCTGCCCGGAGCGTCCGTTCTTCTCCGCGATGAAGCTGCTGCAACGGGAGATCGGGCCGCTGCACATCAGCGCCGACATCGGTTGCCACTCGTTCGCGACGCTGCCGCCCTTCAACATGGGCAACAGCATCATGGGTTATGGCCTTGGCGCGGCCGGTGCTTCGGCTCTGGGCACCGAGGGCGGTAAGCGTGCCGTCGCGGTCATGGGTGACGGTGGCTTCTGGCACAACGGCCTGACGAGCGGTATCGGCAACGCTGTTTTCAACAAGCACGATGACCTGACCGTCATCGTCGATAACGGTTATTCCGCAGCGACCGGCGGCCAGGACATCCCTTCGTCCCGCGCGCCGAACGTTCATCGCGAGGGAAACCACACCATCGAGACTGCCGTAAAGGGTGTCGGTGTGAAGTGGGTACGGCGCACGCAGACCTACGACATGCAAGGGACGCTGAAGGTCTTGCGCGAAGCCCTCAGTACGGGTGACCGCGGACCCAAGGTCATCATCGCGGAAGGCGAGTGCCAGTTGAATCGCCAGCGGCGCGTGAAGCCGTTGATGAAAAAGGCGATCAAGGAAGGCGAGCGGGTCGTGCGCGAGCGCTTCGGGGTCGATCCGGATACCTGCACCGGTGACCATTCCTGTATTCGCCTGTCGGGCTGTCCTTCGCTGACGGTGAAGAAGAATCCCGATCCGTTGCGCACCGATCCGGTGGCCCACGTGGACAACAGTTGTGTTGGATGTGGGGTGTGCGGAGAGGTCGCGCACGCGGCGGTGCTCTGTCCGTCGTTCTATCGTGCGGAGTTGGTTTACAATCCTTCCGGTTGGGATCGATTCCTGGCCAGGGTGCGCGGTGTCGTGATCGGTTTCTTCCAGCGGCGGAGTGAGCGCAAGCGGTTGCAATATGCCCTCTGAGCGATCGATCAAGCTGACCATCGCCGCCCTGGGTGGGCAGGGTGGTGGCGTCCTCGCGAGCTGGCTGGTCGGCATCGCCGAATCCGAAGGCTACCTGGCGCAGACGACTTCGGTACCCGGTGTGGCACAGCGCACCGGAGCGACGATCTACTATCTCGAGTTCTTTCCTCAGGCGCTGGCTGCCGAGGCGGGACGAGATCCGGTCATGGCGCTCATGCCTGCGTCAGGGGATGTCGACTGCGTGTTGGCATCGGAGCTGGCGGAGGCGGCACGTGCTATCCAACGTGGTCTCGTCACGCGCGACAGGACGACACTCATTGCCTCATCGCATCGCTCCTACGCGATCAGTGAGAGAAGTGCGATGGGTGATGGGACCGCGGACGAGAAGCAGCTGATCGAGCTTGTCCAAAGCCATTCCAAGCACACCGTGCTCTTTGACATGGATGCGGTGGCTGAAAGTCACCACAGCGTGATCAGCTCGGTGATGCTAGGTGCGCTGGGTGGCAGCGGAGTGCTGCCCTTCCGCAAGGCAGCTTTTGAAGCGGCTATCAAGAAGGGCGGGATTGCCGTCAACACCAACCTGGCTGCGTTCGAGGATGCGTATCAGCGGGCGGAGCGCGGCGGGGATGACCCGCGCGCGGGTGAGGCCGTAGGAGCGCGCAGTGAGTCGGATGCGGTACCCGCCCAGGCGCGCTCTCCTAAGTTACAACCTCTGTTGGATCGGGTGCGACGGCTGGATGCGTCGGTGCAGAAGATCGTGCTGGAGGGGGTCCGGCGGGCGATCGACTATCAGGACCCTGAGTACGCCAAGCTGTACCTCGATCGCGTGGAGCGTGTTGCGGCGCTGGACGCCAAGTACGGCGCAGGCGCGGGGAGGGGTGCGTCGCTTACTGAAGCGACGGCCCGTAGTCTCGCGCTATGGATGACGTTCGAGGACACCATTCGCGTCGCCGACCTGAAAACCCGTCCCACGCGCTTCGCGCGCGTGAAGGATGAGATTCGTGCCGAACCTGGGCAGCTGTTCGGCATCACCGAATTCATGAAGCCGCGCGTTGAGGAAATCGCTGGTACCTTGCCGGCCGGAATGGGACGTTGGGTGTTGCGATCACCTGGGGTATCCCGGTGGCTCCGAAGTTGGACGGGTGGCAGGCAGATCCGTACTGGGACGGTGACCGGCTTCCTGATGCTTCACACGTTGGGTGGTTTGAAGCGCTGGCGGCGTGGGACGCTGCGTTATCACGAGGAAAACGAGCGTATCGAGCAGTGGCTCGGTCGCATCGAGAGCCTCGCTGCGACGAACTACGCGCTTGCGGTTGAGTTGGCGAAGGCACAAAGGCTCGTGAAAGGATACGGCGAGACGCACGAGCGCGGGTGGCGGAATTTCTCCGCGCTTGTGGACAAACTCAACGAGCTGACCTCGCGCGAGGATGGTGCCGAAGTGTTCGCGCGACTTCAGGCCGCGGCACTGGCGGACGAGGAGGGCAAGGCCCTCGCCCGCGAGCTCGCGGAGATCAGCAGCGTCGCAGTCGTGAAGGTCGCGTTGGAGCGCGCCCGGGCCTGACGGGCTGCGCGGCGCCGTAACCCGGCGCCTGCGCCGAATAGGCCCGCTGTCTCAAGCGGGCCTCGAATCAGAACGCGTTGAGTCCCGTCAGCGCACGCCCGATCGTAAGCTGATGAATCGTCTCCGTCCCCTCGTAAGTAATGACACTCTCGAGGTTGAGCATGTGACGGATCGGCACGTATTCCGCGCTGATGCCCGCGCCACCCAACAGGTCACGGCAATCGCGCGCGACATTCAGCGCCATGCGGCAGTTGTTCCACTTCGCCATGGAGACGTGTGCCGGCTGCATTGTGCCCGCATCCTTCATGCGCCCGAGCTGCAGCGCCAACACCTGCGCGGTCGTTATCCCGCGAGCCATTTCGGCGAGTCGGATCTGTGTGGCCTGGTTTTGGGCGAGCGGTCGGCCAAATAGCGTGCGGTCCTTCGTGTAGTCCAGCAGCTGCGCCAGGCAGGCTTGCGCCGCGCCGATCACGCCCCAGGAGATGCCGTATCGCGCCTGCGTGAGACAGGACAGCGGGCCCTTGAGGCCAACAACACCCGGCAGGACGTTTTCTTCGGGCACCACGACGTTGTCGAAGAACAGAGCGGCCGTGATCGACGCTCGCAGCGAGAATTTCCGCTCGATCTCGGGAGCCACGAAGCCCGGCGTACCCTTGTCGACGAGGAATCCGCGGATGCCTTCGTCCGTCATCGCCCAAACGACGGCCACATCCGCGATCGCGCCGTTGGTGATCCACATCTTCGAGCCATTGATGACCCAGTCCTTGCCGCGTTTCCTGGCATGGGTCTTCATGTTGGCCGGATCCGAGCCGCCGTGGGGCTCGGTGAGGCCGAAGCAGCCGATGGCTTCGCCTCGGGCCATGCGGGGCAGGTATTTCTGCTTCTGCTCCTCGGACCCGAATGCGTAGATCGGGTACATGCACAGCGAGGATTGAACCGAGACGAAACTGCGGATGCCCGAGTCACCGCGCTCGAGCTCCTGGCAGATCAGGCCGTAGCTGATGCCATTCAAGCCGGCGCAGTCGTAACCCTTGATGGAGGAGCCCAGCAGGCCCAGGGCGGCCAGTTCCGGGATCAGCTCCTTCGGGAAGCGGTGCTCCTCGAAGCACTTCTGGATGATCGGCAACACCTTCTCATCGACCATGCGGCCGACGGAGTCCTGCACCATGCGCTCTTCTTCACTCAGAGAGCCGGCGATGTCGTATAGATCGAGTGGGTTCATCGGGTCACTATAGGGGTTATTGCTTTAGGTCTCAAGTTTCAGGTCGCTGTGCGACTCGGCACGATCTCGCCCGAAAGGGACAATTTTTCGGCGAGGAGTCTGATCGATAATCGGGCTTCGAGCCACGTATTGAGCAAGGCCCGCAATGGGCCCAGGAGCACTTCCTCATGTCGCGACCCCCCGTCCCGCCGTTTACCGCGGAAACGGCCGCCCAGAAGGTTCGTCTCGCCGAGGACGCCTGGAACAGCCGCAACCCCAACGCGGTCTCTCTCGCCTACACCGAGGACAGCCGCTGGAGAAACCGGTCCGAATTCATTCAGGGCCGGGCCGACATCGTGGCCTTCCTCACCCGCAAGTGGAACCGCGAGCTGGACTACCGCTTGATCAAGGAGCTCTGGGCTTTCACCGGCAACCGGATCGCCGTGCGCTTCGCCTATGAATGGCACGACGACAGCGGGCAGCACTTCCGCTCGTACGGCAACGAGAACTGGGAATTCGACGAGCAGGGGCTGATGCGGCTGCGGATCGCCAGCATCAACGATCTGCCGATCGCGGTGGCGGATCGGAAGTATCACTGGCCCTTGGGGCGGCGGCCGGATGAGCACCCTGGATTGAGTGCGCTGGGTCTCTAAGTCACATAGATGTGATCAAGAGCGGTCGGTTGATAAAGTCTTTGTTACTTGGGCCGGCGAAGATCAAGTAATATAAACTTGACCAAAATGGCGTAATTGATAAACTCTTTGTTATATGGCGACTTTGAGCGTCGCCGCTGGCCGCAAGAGGCGTATGCCGAAGAGTCCCGCCGCGTTGGTCGCCATGCCTCCCGCCGCCGAGCAGGCCTTGAGGGGCTTGGGCGAGAACCTGGCCATTGCCCGGATCCGGCGCCGCGAATCGCAGCGAGCCTGGGCCAAGCGCCTGGGGTGCTCGGTGCCCACGCTCATCCGCATGGAACGGGGTGATCCGGGCGTCGGTGTGGGGATCTATGCGACCGCATTATGGTTAATGGGCCGGGCTGCCGCGCTCCCCGAACTGGCAGCGCCGGGTAATGATCGGGGTGCCCTCGAGAGCGATGTACGAGACGCCCTGAAGCGGCGCGCGGTGCGCTCGACCGCTTCGGCGGAAGCGCGCTTGGGCCGTGGCAAGTAGCCCTTCGAATGGCCGTACGGGCGGTGCGTACAAGCCCGCCGATCGCCTCTATCTCTGGCTCCTGACCCGTCCCGAGGAGCCCGTGCTGATTGCCGATCTCAATCTGGCGAGGTCGGTGCAGGGGGTATCTCTTCGCTACGCGGACTCGTGGATTCAGCGTGGCTTTCCTTTGAGCGAGGACCTCCCTCTCATCGACGAGGAGTTTCTGCCCGCTGAGAAGGGCATAGCCGTGGGCGCTGTGGACGACGCCAGACCGGATCGCTGGGGAGAGCGCGTCATCCGATTCATCGACAAGCCCCCGCGCTTGTCGTTGCTCGAGTATCTCTACTTCGCCGGCGACGATCGTTTCGGCGCGCTCGGCGTCTCGACTTCGGGCGAGGAGTATCTGCCGCGACGCCTAGGACCTCTTCCGACGCTAGAGGACGCGGATGAGATCCACACCCTCATTCGCAAGGTGCAGGAGAACGAGCCCGTCCCACCGGAGCAGAAGCGACTCATCTCGCCCGGCGTCACGATGGGCGGAGCGCGCCCCAAGGCGCTCCTCAACATCAGTGGCGATCAGTGGGTCATCAAGTTTTCTGATGGTGAGCCGACGGACACACCCCTGGTTGAGCACGCGGCCATGACTCTCGCGCAGAAGGCGGAGATCCGCGTTGCCTCGACACTGCCGGTCCCCCTGACTCATGGTCACGCGGTCGCCATCAAGCGTTTCGATCGGAGCCGCGGCTCCAGGCTGCACTGCCTTTCCGCCTGCGTTGCCCTGAGAGCGGCGGGAGAGCGTTTTGGATATCCGGAGCTGGCGCAACTGCTGCGCCGCAGGGGCGTGACTGAAGGTGACGTCTACGTCGGTCACATGCGCGAGTTGTTTCGCCGCATGGTGTTCAACATCCTCATCGACAACACCGATGATCACGAGAAGAATCACGCTGTGTTGATGACCGATGCGCAACAGTACGAGCTCTCCCCCGCCTACGACGTCCTGCCTTCGGGCCAGGCGCTCGGTTTCCAACAGATGCGTGTTGGCGAGCAGGAGGCCGACTCGACGCTGGCGAACGCGCTGACGATGTGCCAGATGTTCGCGCTCAAGAAAGATGACGCCGTCAGGGAGATCCGCGTGGTCACGCGGGTGGTTGACGGCTGGAAGGATCACTTCAAGGCCTGCGGTGTGACGGCTGGCGACATCGAGCTCTACACGGAGCAGATCGATCGGCCGTTCCTGCGCGAGCAGCGCAACGAAGTGAAAGGTGGGCGGGCGCGGTGAGCTCGCGCACCACGCTCAAACGCGATGGCCATACGTCCAGGTGCTGGTCTATACCAACAGCGTCACTTCCGGCAGCGCTCCGTCAGGCGTAAATCCAAACACCTTGCCGTAGAACGCCAGCTCTGATTCGAGCGACCGGACGATGTTCTCGGCCCGCCGGAACCCATGTTGCTCGCCGTCGAACTCGATGTAGGCCACGGGCACTTTTTTCGCTTTGAGGGCAGTGACAATGGCGCGCGACTGGTCCGGTGGAACAACCTTGTCGTCGACCCCTTGAAACGTGATGAGGGCCGCTTTGAAGCCCTCGAGGTGACGGATTGGCGCGCGCGCCTCGTAAATTTCGCGCCCCTGCGGCAGGGGCGCGACCAGTCTGTCGAGGTAGCGGGCTTCGAACTTGTGCGTGTCCCGCGCGAGCGCTTCGAGATCGCTCACGCCGTAGTAGTTGGCGCCCGCCCGGAAGACATCATGAAAGGCCAACGCGGCGAGCACCGTAAATCCACCCGCGCTACCGCCGCGGATGGCGGCCCGTTTGCCGTCGACGCGTCCCGCCTTGATCAGGAATTTCACCGCGGCGACGACGTCACCAACGTCGACCACGCCCCATTTGCCGTTGAGGCGCTCGCGGTAAGCTCGTCCAAAGCCGCTGCTCCCGCCGTGGTTGACATCCAACAGCGCGAAGCCTCGCGAGGTCCAATATTGCGTTGCCAGCGAGAACTCGGGTTTCGAGTGGCTCGTCGGTCCGCCGTGCACCTTGACGACCAGCGGCGGCTTCTCGCCCGCGGGTCCGCTCGCTTCGGGATTCGTTGGCGGATAAAAGAACGCGTGCGCGGTCAGGCCGCCGTCGGTCGGGAACTCGATGGGCTCGGCTACCGAAATGAACGCGGAATCGAGCTTCACCGACCCCGGCGCTCGCAGGATACGGTAGCTCCCGGTCGCGAGATCGACAGTCACGATCGCGGCTTCCGTCGTCGCTGAAGCGGCTACGGCGATCGCCGTGTCGGGAGAGATGGGCTGGATGTTCGACAAGCCGACAAACGGCAGGTCGAGGGGTGTGAGCTTACCGGCCCCGGTAAGGTCGATGACCCCCAGTTTGTCTCTCGCGGCGACCGTGTAGCGCACAACCGCTCGTCCTTTACCGGTGAGCGCATAACTGGATTGTCCGAGCGTCCACAGCGGACTGCCGATTTCCGCCTCGATGGCGACCACCGTGGCGACCCGGTTATCCCTGTAGCGATACAGGTTCCACCAGTTGGAGCGGTCGGACAGGAAATAGAGGCTCCCGTCCGCATCCCAACGGGGCTCGATCACGGACTCGCGCGAGCCGCTGGTGAGAGCGCTGATGCCGGAGAGTTTCGTGCCCGAGATATTGGCCACATAGAGGGTCGTCGCGTCCCAGGGCAGGTCCGGGTGATTCCAGGCAATCCAGGCGAGGCGCTGGCCGTCCGGGCTCAGCCGGGGAGCGCCGACGAAATCGCTCTTGTCGAACAGCACCGTGCCCGGACCGCCCGTGCGGGTGTCCAGAACCACGATTGTGTTCCTGGGCTCGCCGCCGCCGGTGTGATCTTCGCGTACGCAGAACAGGCGCGTGCCGGAGCTATCGAGCTCGTAGTCGGCATAGCGATATCCGGGCGGCGTGAGGGCGGCGGGTGCCTGGTCGGCTCTATGCGCATAGACGCGCTGATCTGCGAAGTTGCTGAAAAAAGTCACGTCGCGCCCGATGGCATACGGCTTCCCGCCGTACTCGTGGACCCTCGTGCGTGCGCTGAACCCCGCGGGCGTCAGGTCCCGCACGGCGCCATCGGCGGCGTTGGTCACGAGAACATTGCGGCCACCATCGGAAGGGCGGCTTTCCACCCAGTATGGAACGCCATTGACGACCTGCAGATAGTTGAGCGAGATCGAGGAGCTGGCGAGGTCGGATGCCCCGAGAGGCGAGTGCCATGTGCCGTAGGGTGTCTGTTTCATATAATCATCCCATGACCCTGCATACCCTCTTTCCCACACTCGTCCACTCGACGCGTCTCAGCCGCACAGGCTGGCGCGAGCTCAATGACCGACTGCTGAAAGAGTGCCAGCAACTGCGGCATGACGACGAGGCCGGCAGGCGATGGTCCGCAAAAAATTATCCCGGAGGCTTCACGTCTTATAACTCGGCGAGCCGCATGCATCAATTGTCGCCGACTTTCGCCACCCTCGAGCGCAAGCTGAATCGGCACGTCGCGAGTTTCGCGCGCGCGCTGGAGTTCGACCTGGAGGGACGCACGCTGGCGATGACCGATTGCTGGGTGAACATCATGCCGAAACAGGTCGTGCACAGCCTGCATCTGCATCCGCTCGCCACGATCAGCGGAACGTACTACGTCAAAACGCCGAGGGGCTCCCCAGGGCTGAAATTCGAAGACCCGCGTCTCGAGCGCTTCATGGCGGCGCCGCCACGGCTGCCGCGGGCACGGCCGCAGAACCGTCCCTGGTTCGTCATTCCGGCCGAGGCGGGGAACGTCGTCTTGTTCGAGAGCTGGCTGCGCCACGAGGTGCCTCCGAACCCGGTCGCGGCGGAGCGCGTCAGCATCAGTTTCAACTACAACTGGTTCTGACCCCAGCCTACCGATTCAACAAAGGGATGTCCTTGGCGTCCGGGCCCTTGGGGATGCTCTGCAGGTAGGCGACGATGTCGGCGATCTCGGAGTCCGTCAGCACCGCGGGGGTGTATACGGGCATCCTTCCGGAGGCCGTACGCAACTTGGCTTTCACTCCCTCCAGTGGCAGAGGGTTGGGTGCGAGCCGTGGTCCTGCGTTACCGCCACCGGCTCCCGTGGTACCGTGGCAGTAATAACAGCCATCGGCGAAAAACACCCGCTTGCCGTTGGCGGCGTCACCGGCTGCTGCTTGGGCGGACAACGATACCAACATAGCAGCCAACAGCGTGCGAGGGAGCCGTTTCATGGTCAACGTCCCTGGGAAATGACGTCGACGAGCGCGGGCTCGCCTCGCTTCGCCACCGCGACCGCTCGCTTCAGAGCAGGGCCGAGGTCCTTGGGGTCAAGGATCGGACCCTCGCTGTAGACGCCCATGCTGGCGGCGAGTTTTGCGAAATCGACATCGGGATCGGTGATGGTATTGCCGATGTGGGCGCGGCTAATACCCCGCTGGCGCCTGTCCGCCATCATCTGCACATACATGACTTCCTGGTGATAGGCGCGGTTGTTATGGACGACATACAGCAGCGGAATACGATGATGGGCCGCGGTCCAGAGCGCGCCCGGAGTGAACATCAGGTCACCGTCGCCGCCGATCGCGACGGCGAGCCGGCCATGCTTACGATGCGCAAGCGCGGCGCCAACGCTCGCACCGGGCAGGTATCCGAGTCCATATGCGCCGGCATCACCGATGTACTGGTAGTGATGGTTGGCCGTCCACAATTGTTGTGGCCAGTTGTTCTGAAAGATCGTGCCGTTGCACAGAGCCCAGTCCTCGTCGCGGATCTGCTCGTAGAGCTCGGCGCACAGGCGCGCGGTGGTGATCGGCTGCAAGTCCCAACCAACAGCGGCGGCGGCGCGGGACTGTTCCAGAGTTTCCTGGTGATCCTTGGCGAGTTGCTCTCCGCGGGCCTTCAGTGCCGCGCGCCGTCGGGGTGTGATGAGCTTTCTCACCGCCTCGATGAGGGCGGGAAGGGTCGTCTCGGCGTCGGCGGCGATCGCAATGTCCACCGGGGTGAAGCGATCGAAATCCTGGTAGTTGGATTTCATGTACAGGTCACCGGAGCTGATGCTGACGCGCCTGGCGCCCACGGCGAGGCGGGTGCCAGTAACCCCCCAGAAGTCGGTCAGCTCCAGGCCCAGGATCACATCGGCGCCGCTCACCAGCGGTGCCTGCCGGCGTGTCTGGTTCAGAGGGTGCCGCCACGGGAAATTCATCCTCCCGTAAATATCGACTACCGGCGCCTGCAGCTCCTCCGCGAGCTCGACCAACAGGCGCATCCCCTCAGGTGTGCGGGCGGCGCGATCGGCGACGATCAGCGGATGTTCCGCCGCAACCAACAGTCGCGCCGTCTCACTGACCGCGCCATCGTCGCCTCGCGGCATCGCGAGCTGCGGCTCACGCGGTATGACCGGCCTTTCGTTGTTTTTGAGCTCGTCTTCCTGCAACTCCTGGTCGACGGCGAGCACTGTGGGTCCGTACGGAGGTGTCATGGAAAACTTGTGGGCCCGCGTCGCGGACTCCGCGAAGTGGCGCAATGAGATGGGGGTGTCGTCCCACTTCGTGAAGTCGCGCACCAGTGCCGGGCCATCGAATACGGAATGGGCCCAGTCCACGTAGCCGCCTCGCTTCGAGGCGTCCAGTTGTGCTCCCACGATGCCGAAAACGGGCACCCGGTCCGCCCACGCGTTGTAGATGGCCATGGCGCCGTGCTGCAGGCCGACTGTTGAGTGCATCATGCAGGCCATCGGCTTGCCGGCTATCTTGGCGTATCCATGCGAGATCGCGACGGAGATCTCCTCATGCATGCAGGTGATGAGCTCGAGCGAGGGGGTGGTCGTCATCCCGTAGTTGATGACCGACTCGTGCAATCCCTTGAACGTATTACCCGGTATGGCTGCGACGTATTCGATGCCGAGTCCGCGCATCACGTCTACCATGAAGTCGCTGCCGCAGCTCGTCTGCGTCGTGCCAGCAGGGTGCGGGGCGCCTTGCTCGCTCTCGCGGGAGGTGAGCTGGACGGTGTGAGTTGTGGGTGAGGGCTGGTCGGTGTGAGGTGAGGGCGCCGCAGGGTTTTCGGCCGCTTGCGCTGCCGCACCGGTGCCGGCCAGGGCCGCGGCCTTGAGAAATCCGCGTCGATCGAGCGAAGACATCAAAGCTCCCTTTCCGCTGGCACGGAATATACACACAGACGTTGCCGTTTGTTGTCGTACCGAGACGCGGACCCGTTGTGTGGGCGTGCTGGACGAAAGACGCCCCGGTACCTGAGACTTCCGGTCTATTCGAGCGACCAGGAGACTGCCGATGCAAAGCCCCGCCAGAGCTGAGAGCGCGCACCAGGGCGCCGGCCCGCAGACGCGCGTAACGGTTCGTGAGGCCGTGCTACGCCTCTTCCGAGCGTTGGGCATGACGACGGTCTTCGGCAACCCGGGGTCCACGGAGTTGCCGATGTTCCGCGACTTTCCGTCCGACTTCCGTTACGTCCTCGGATTGCAGGAGTCGATTGTCGTCGGTATGGCTGACGGCTACGCGCAGGCGACTCGTAATGCGGGCCTAGTGAATCTCCACTCGGCGGTGGGTGTCGGTCACGCGATGGGCAACATCTTTACGGCCTACAAGAATCAGACGCCGCTCGTCATCACTGTCGGGCAGCAGGCGCGCTCCATCCTGCCGTACGAGCCGTTTCTGTTTTCCGCGCGCGCTACAGAGCTCCCTCAGCCCTACGTGAAGTGGAGTAACGAGCCGGCGCGCGCCGAGGATGTGCCGCTCGCCCTGGCGAGGGCGTACTACGTCGCCATGCAGCCACCGCGTGGACCTGTCCTCGTTTCGATTCCGGTTGATGATTGGGATCGGGTGTGTGAGCCGGTTGAGCCGCGTCAGGTTAGTGAAGTTCTTCGCGGGGATCCTGCGCTTCTGGAGACTGTGGCGCGTGAGCTCGGTGCCGCGGAGAGCCCCGTGTTTGTCGTCGGGGCTGGAGCAGCCCGCGATGATGCCTGGGATGAAGTCATCGCCCTGGCAGAGCGTCACCAGGCGAGAGTGTGGGTGAGTCCGCTCTCGGCCCGGTGCGGTTTTCCGGAGAACCACCGTCTGTTTGCGGGATTCCTGGCGGCCGACCGTGCGAAGATCGTCGCCAGCCTGAGCGGCCATGATGTCATTCTGGTACTCGGCGCGCCAGCGTTCACTTATCACGTCGAAGGTGTTGGGCCGCACGTGCCGCCGGGCGCGAAGTTGTTGCAGCTCGTCGATGAGCCCGGCATCGCGGCGTGGGCGCCTGTTGGTATTTCCGTGGTGACGAGTTTGAAACTCGGGATACGCGACCTGCTCGCGGGTCCCGCCCCGCGGCCGCGCGCGGCACCGGGCAAGCTCGTGCGGCCACCGCACCTCTCCGGTGAGCCGTTCACCGACAAATATCTCATGCAACAGCTCGCCTCCTTGCGGCCGCGCGGCAGCATCATTGTCGAAGAGGCTCCGAGCACGCGCACTCCGATGCACGATTATCTGCCCATTCTCGAACGCGATACGTTCTACACCTGTGCGAGCGGTGGGTTGGGTCATGGTCTGCCCGCGTCTGTAGGTGTCGCGTTGGCCCGACGTGGCGAGAAGGTCATTGCGCTTCTCGGGGACGGCTCGAGCCTGTATTCGATCCAAGGTCTGTGGACCGCGGCACAATTGAAGCTGCCCGTCACGTTCATCATCGTCAACAACCGCCGGTACGAGGCGCTCGAACAATTCGGACGGCATTTCGGCCTCACGCGTACCGTGGGCACGAGCCTGGCCGATATTGATTTCTGCGGCCTCGCCGTCAGCCAGGGCTGCAAGGCGGTGCGTGTCGACCGTGCCGATATGTTGGACGACGCACTGCGCACGGCGCTCGCGGCCACGGAGCCGACGTTGGTGGAAGTGATTGTTGAAAGTTAGGTCAGGAAGCTGAAATCCTCGTCCAGCCCTGAACCGGGCGTGAATGGACACGGCCATTTGACCCTCAATTTTCAGCGGTCAACGGACACGGTCGCCCTGCGTTGAGTTAAGCTGACGGAGCTCCATAAAGAGCTTCGTGCGAATGCCGTAAGTCGGTGTTCAGCAACGGTTCAGGAAACCTTCAGGAGAGGGGATCAGCATGCGTAATCGGTGGCTCAAGACTCTCATACCGGCGATGGCGCTCGCGGCGCTCCCCGTGGTTCCCACGGTGTCGCAGGCCGGTGTAGCCATAGGCGTGTCGATCACCGTCGCGCCGCCTGTGCTGCCTGTGTACGAACAGCCTCCGCTGCCCGGTCCGGGGTACATCTGGACCCCTGGATATTGGGCCTGGGGCGATGACGGCTATTACTGGGTGCCGGGAACGTGGGTACTCCCCCCGGAGCCTGGCCTGCTCTGGACTCCCGGCTACTGGGGCTGGGTCAATGGTGTCTATCTCTGGCACGGCGGCTACTGGGGTCCGCATATCGGCTTCTACGGCGGTGTGAATTACGGCTTCGGTTATACCGGTGTTGGGTTCTCGGGCGGCTACTGGCGCGGTCATGACTTCTACTACAACCGCGCGTGCTCCAACTTCGGCTCGGTTCACGTGACGAACGTCTACAACCGAACCGTCATCAACAATGTGAATGTGACCCGTGTCAGCTTCAACGGCGGTACCGGTGGTCTGCATGCGCGTGCGACCCCGCATGAGTTGGCCGCGGCGCGCGATCATCACTTCGAAGCTACGTCGATGCAGAGGGACCACCAGCGGTTCGCTTCGACCGACAGGAACTTCAGGGCAAATGTGAACCATGGCCGACCGGCAGTGGCGGCGACATCGCGCGCCGGCGAGTTCTCGGGTCACGGAGTCATCGCGGCGCGTGGAAGCGGGCCGCGGGGTGGTGCGGCGAATGAGATGAACCGCGGCGGGCCTGGCTCGGCCGGGCACTTTGGTGCGGACAATCGCGGTGGGCCGGCTGCGGCGGGTCGCGCGGGTCCGGAGAACCACGGCGGTGGGCCGGCTGCGGCGGGTCGCTTCGGGGCTGAGAATCGTGGTGGCCCCGGTGCGGCGGCGCATGTTGGTCCGGAGAGCCACGGCGGTGGGCCGGCAGCGGCGGGTCGCTTCGGGGCTGAGAATCGCGGTGGCCCCGGTGCGGCGGCGGGTCGCTTTGGTTCGGAGAACCGCGGCGGCCCTGGCGCGACCGCGCATGTTGGTTCGGAGACCCACAGTGGTCCCTACCCCTCGGCGCACGTGGGCCTGCAGAATCGGCCTGACCGTCCCGCGGGTGCCGGTGGCGCCGGCGCCATGAACGGCGGGCGCCCTGGCGGCAACGCACCTGTGGCCCACAATGACTTCCGGTCAGGTGGCCCCAGTGGCGGGTTCCACCCGAATCCGGGGTCCAGCGCGCCGCGTCCCGCTCCTAACTTCAACGGCGGCGGTCATCCGGCGCCCAACGCAGGAGCGGGCCCGCGCCCGAACCCGAGCTTCGGTGGCGGTGGCCGTCCACAGCAGAACTTCAGCGCACCGCGCCCTGTACCTAACGTTGGAGGTGGCGCGCGTCCGGCACCTAACTTCGCGGGTGGCGGGCGTCCCGAGTCGAACGTTGGAGGTGGGGGTCGCTCCGCGCCCGCACAGAACTTTGGAGGTGGGGGTCGCCCCGCGCCCGCGCAGAACTTCGCTGCTCGCCCCGCTCCTGGCGGTGGGGGTCACCCGCAGGGTGGCGGCGGACGCCCCAACCAGGGTGGGGGTGGCCACCGGCCCGAAGGTCACCGCTAACGGCTAGCAGTTGGAAGTTGAGGCCGCCCGCTCGTGGGGCGGCCTCGTTGCATTCAAACGACGCGCCGCAACCACGCGGCGATGTCCATCACTTCCTGCGGACACACCGAATGCGGCATCGCATAAGCATGCCACTCGACGGGGTAACCCTCCGTTTCCAACAGCCGGCGAGTGGCCTCGCCGAGCACGAGGCTCACCACAGGGTCTTGCGTGCCATGTCCCAGGAAAACGGGCGTCGTGTGGTTGGCCGCGTTGCGCTCGGCCGCGAAGCTCGATTCGAGCAGCATGTAACACGAAAGGCCCATGATCCCGGCGAGCTTCTCGGGATAGCGCGTGCCGCTGTAGAGCGCCATCGCGCCGCCTTGGGAAAATCCGGCCAGAACGATCTTGTTGCTGGGGATGCCGCGCTCGTTCTCGCGGCGGATGAGCGATTCGACTATGCCGTGCGAGGCGCGAATCCCTGCCTCATCCTGGGCCACGCCGCGCTGAATGCCGATGATGTCGTACCACGCGCGCATCCTATAGCCGTTATTGAGCGTGACGGGGCGCACCGGTGCATGCGGAAATATGAAGCGCAACGCGCGCTCGCCGGAGCGGACCAGCTCCGGAACGATCGGCTCGAAGTCGTGACCGTCCGCGCCGAGGCCGTGCATCCAGATGATCGTGCCGGCCGGGTTCGGTCCGGTTTCGAGTTCAACGAGGTCTTGTGACATGCACGGGAGCCTAGGGGCCGCTCGCGGTTTTCGTCAAGCACGGCATCCACGGCAAGTTGGCATCAGTGGCGTACTCTTGCGATAGTCGCAATTTTGACCCACCTTCCCGAGCAATGGTTGCCCGTGCCGCAAGCGCCAGGTCGCGCAAAAAGAAGCGTAAGAAGCGCTCGAAGCTGGCCAAACTCTGGCCCACCGCGACCACGCGGCGCCGCTGGCTGCGGCATTTTCGTCGTACGCCGGGCCCGATCCGCATCATCACGGTGCTCGTCATCGTCGCGGTAGTCTGGCTCGCGACCAACTGGATCTACCAGGTGATCCGCAAGCCATCGGAGCTGTTCTTTCCGGTCAGTGGCACGCTCTTCAAAACGCCGACGGAGACCTGGCGAAGTTACGGCCCCGTCTTCCGCAAGCACTCGACCGGCACGATCTCACCGGAGTTGCTTGCCGCACTGGCGCAAGTGGAGGGGTCGGGGAATCCGATAGCGCGCACGTACTGGCGCTGGTCGTGGAAGTTGCGTCCGTTCGAGATCTACCGGCCCGCCACGAGCGCCGTCGGCATGTACCAGATGACCGATGGAACCTTCGCCGAGGCCAGCCACTATTGCGTCCACGATCATGTCGTGGCGACGGAAGGGCCCTGGGACGATGTGCATTCCTGCTGGCTCAATAATCTATATTTTCGCGTGATCCCCAGCCACGCAGTCGAGCTCACCTCGGCCTATCTCGACGTCCATGTAGCTAATACACTGGCACGCTACCGGATCACCCGCGCGACGCCGCTGCAAAAGCAACACCTGGCAGCCACGATCCACCTGTGCGGAGCGGGCGCCGGCGATCTGTATGCGCGGCACGCCTTTCATTTCGCACCCGGGCAGCGTTGTGGTGATCACGATCCCCGCACGTACATCGCCCGGGTGGATGTCATGATGGCGATATTCAGGCAGCTCGCGGCCCAGGACGAGAACTGATTCAGCCGCGCAGAATCCGGCCCAGCGC
Source organism: Steroidobacteraceae bacterium (assembly GCA_036834945.1). GTDB lineage: Bacteria > Pseudomonadota > Gammaproteobacteria > Steroidobacterales > Steroidobacteraceae > 13-2-20CM-66-19. The sequence continues at coordinate 294 of DAITMW010000043.1, read as the reverse complement.
GCGCACCGCTTTGTCGGTTATGGGTGTCCAGGGGTGGCCGTAATTCAGACGCAGGCAGTGCCGGAAGGCACGCCGCGCGGAGAAGATGGGTCCGGGCGCGATGCTGAAGCCTTCCTCGAGCGCCTTACGGTGGATCTCGATGGCGTCCTGGCCGGCGGGCAGCTCGAGCCATAGAAAATAACCCCCTTCGGGCCGCGAGATGCGGACGTCTGCCGGCAGATGCCGTGTCAGAGATTCCAACGCGTCGGCTTGTTGTGCCGCCAATGCACGACGCAACGCCGAGAGATGGCGCTC
>DAITMW010000042.1:0-34259 GCA_036834945.1 Steroidobacteraceae bacterium | reverse complement strand
TCCATCTGAACCATCTGGTGCATGCGGACCTGCCTTGGCGTGCGCCGGTGCTGAGCGTCGGCCACTCCTGCGTGCTGTCCTGGTGGAAGGCGGTGCGCGGCACGCCTGTTGAAGGTGAGTGGACGACCTATCGCGAGCAGGTAACGAGGAGCCTTCGCGCTGCGACCTGTGTCGCAGCCCCTACGCACGCGATGTTGAGTGCACTGGAGGATAACTACCGACCCTTCCAGGAAACGGCTGTCATTCACAACGCGCGCAGCGGCCGCCTTTACTCCCCGGCTCGGAAGGAGCGGCTGGTCCTATGCGCCGGCCGGCTGTGGGATGATGCGAAAAACGTAACCGCGTTGGCGGCGGTGGCGCCCCGTATCGGAGCTCGCATTGTGGTGGCGGGCGAGGACCTCGGGCCACATGGCAACCGGACGGACACTTCGGGCCTCGAGCTGTTGGGGCAGCTGGATGCCGAGACTCTCGCCTCATGGTATGCGAAAGCCGCCATTTACGCGTTACCCGCCCGTTATGAGCCATTCGGGCTGACCGCTCTGGAGGCCGCCTGCTCGGGCTGCGCGCTCGTGCTCGGCGACATCGACAGCCTGCACGAAGTCTGGGGTGCTGCCGCTTGCTACGTACCTCCTGACGACCCCGAGACCTTGCGCGACGCTCTGAACAACCTGCTCGAAAATGACTTGCATAGAAACCGCATGGCCGCGCGCGCCATGGCTCGCGCGCGCCAATTCACCCCGGCGCGGCTCGCCGGTCGATACATGGATCTTTACAGGCAGTTACGATGCGATTCGCGCTGTTCTATCACTCCCTGATCTCCGACTGGAATCACGGGAATGCGCACTTCCTGCGGGGAGTCTGCTCCGAGTTGTTGGCGCAGGGGCATTCGGTTCAGATTTTCGAGCGGGCCAATGGCTGGAGCCTGAGGAATCTCCGCGAAGAGTATGGCAATGAGGCTATTGCGGATTTCGACAACGCCTACCCGCACCTGCGTAGCACTTCGTATGAGCCCGAAGACCTCGATCTCGATGTCACCCTGGAAGGCGTCGACATCGTCATCGTCCATGAATGGAACGATCCGAAACTCGTGGCGCAGATCGGGCGTCACAGGAGCCATGCTTCGTACCGCCTGTTATTTCACGATACGCATCATCGCGCGGTGAGCGCTCCTGATGAATTGCAGGCATTCGACCTTTCGGCGTACGACGGCGTGCTCGCGTTCGGGGAAATCCTTCGCCGGATCTATCATGAGCGCGGTTGGGCAAAGCGTGTCTGGACCTGGCACGAGGCTGCGGATACGCGCGTCTTCCGGCCGCCGACGCATGTGACGCAAGCGCAGCTGGACCTCGTATGGGTGGGCAACTGGGGCGATGACGAGCGCACGCAGGAATTGCAGGAGTTCGTCATCGACCCCGCGCGTGTTCTGTCGCTTCGTACGAGAGTGTATGGTGTCCGGTATCCGCAGCACGCCCTCGCACAGCTCGCGCAGGCGGGAATCGAGTATGCGGGTTGGATTGCCAACTTCCGCGTCCCGGGGATTTTCGCCCAAGCGCGCTCTACCGTGCACGTGCCTCGGCGTTTCTACCGCGATTGCCTGCCGGGCATTCCAACGATCCGCGTGTTTGAAGCGCTCGCTTGCGGAATACCGCTCGTCTGTGCGCCGTGGGACGACTGCGAGGGACTGTTTGAGCCGGGGCGTGATTACCTGGTAGCTCGCGATGGTGCTCAGATGCGCACCCATCTTCGGGATCTGCGCGCCGACCGCGCTTACGCTGACTCTCTCGCGAGCCACGGCCTGCAAACGATTCGAGCCAGGCATACGTGCGCTCATCGGGTGCGCGAGTTGCTGTCGATCTGTGCAGGGCTGCTCGTGGAGAAGTAACGAATGGGTAAACACTTTACGATCGCATTCTTCGGCTCCAGCCTGGTTTCGGCTTACTGGAACGGCGCCGCGACCTATTACCGGGGTATCGTTCGCGCTCTCCACGAGCGTGGCCATCGCATCACGTTCTACGAGCCGGATGCCTACGAGCGCCAGGCTCACCGGGATATCGCCGATCCCGACTGGGCGCAAGTCGTCGTCTATCGCAAGGAGGATGTCTACACCGTTCTCGAGTCGGCATCAGGCGCGGATGTGATCGTCAAGGCGAGTGGCGTCGGCGTGCACGACGAGTTGTTGGAGAGGGAAGTGCTCGCGCTGCGCCGGCCAAACACCACGATCGTATTCTGGGACGTAGATGCCCCGGCCACGCTGGAGCGAATAGCAACGAATCCCCGGGACCCGTTCCGGCAACTGATTCCCGGCTACGACCTGGTCTTCACCTACGGAGGAGGTACCCCGGTCGTCGAGGAATATCGCGGTTTGGGCGCCCGCGATTGCGTGCCCATCTACAACGCGCTCGATCCACGCACGCATCATCCGGTTGCACCCGAGGCTCGCTTCGAGGGTACTCTGGGATTTCTCGGTAATCGGTTGCCCGACCGGGAAGCGCGGGTACGGGAATTTTTCTTCGAGCCTGCGCGGCGGCATGCCACTGCCAGTTTTCTCCTGGGCGGCAACGGCTGGGAGGCAACCGCTGGTGTGCCGCCGAACGTGCGACTCCTGGGGCACGTCTACAGTAAGGACCATAACGCGTTCAACTGCAGCACCCGTGCAGTCATCAACATCAACCGCGACAGTATGGCCCGCACCGGCTTTTCGCCCCCCACGCGGGTATTCGAAGCCGCCGGCGCCGGTGCCTGTCTGATCACCGACGCCTGGGATGGTGTTGAGTTGTTCCTCGAGCCAGGTAAGGAGGTCCTCATAGCCCACACCGGTGCCGAGGTCGCGGATCATCTGGCCACCCTGAACGAGCGCACTGCGCACCGGATGGGGCAACAGGCCCTGCGGAGGGTCCTGGCACACCACACCTATGCTCGCCGGGCTCTCGAAGTTGAAGCCACGCTCGAGGCCAAAAGCCCACAGGAGGTCGCTGCATGACCGCGTCCCGCTCGTCGGACTTGCGCCCGCTCAACATCATCATCTTCGGCCTCTCCATTACTTCGGCGTGGGGTAATGGGCACGCGACGACGTATCGTGCACTCGTGCGTTCCCTGCATCGGCATGGTCATCGTGTGCGCTTCTTCGAGCGCGATATGCCCTGGTATGAACGGCATCGGGACCTGGCTTCGCCGGCCTACTGCAGTGTCGCGCTCTACTCCGACATCGGGGCTCTGGAGCCTCACGTCGAGGAGATCGCGCGCGCCGATCTGGTGATCATCGGATCCTATGTCCCGGAGGGTCGACGGCTGATCGAGTGGCTCCTGCCGCGCACGGGCGGTGTGAAGGCGTTCTACGATATCGATACGCCCGTGACAGTAAGCAAGGTCGCGGGCGGCTCTTGCGAATACCTGGACCTGGCGCAGGTCCCGAATTTCGATCTGTATCTATCCTTCGCGGGTGGACCCATCCTGGAGCTCTTGCGGGACGAATTCGGCGCCGCACGGCCCCGCCCGTTCTATTGCAGCGTCGACCCGATGGAATACTTTCCATTCCCCGCCGCGACGAAGCGTTATGACCTCGGCTATCTGGGTACGTACAGCCCGGATCGTCAACCCGCGTTGGAGCGGCTGTTGCTCGAGCCGGCACGGCAGTGGTCGGAGGGTGTGTTTTATGTAGCCGGTGCGCAGTATCCGGACACCATCCGATGGCCTGCGAACGTGGCGCGCGCGGAGCATCTCGCTCCGGCGATGCATCGAGGCTTCTACAATCACCAACGTTGCACGTTGAACATCACGCGAGCCGATATGGTGGCGAACGGGTATTCCCCGAGCGTTCGGCTGTTCGAGGCGGCGGCCTGTGGCGTTCCGGTGATAAGCGATCCGTGGCCTGGACTGGAAGAGTTTTTCGAGCCGGGTCGCGACATCCTGGTCGCCCGTTCCACGAACGACGTGTTGGAATCACTGCTCTTCCTGGACGACAGCGAATTGCAGGAGATCGGCGCGCGGGCACGCCACCGCGTGTTGGAACGTCACACCGCCGAACATCGGGCGTGGGAACTCGAGACACACGTGCTCGATGTACTGCGTCCGTCGCCAGGGCAGGGCGATTGGCGTGGTCTGCAAAAAGCCGCGCACGACAGTCATGCGGCGGTCGCCCTATGACAGGGCAGATCTCCTCGCTGGCTCCATGGTTTCACAACCTGCATCTCCCCAACGGGGCGCAGACCGCGCCCGAGCATCCCTTGGGTGACTTTCCGGCGGTCAAGTGGCGCCAGATCGCACCTTTCATTGCTTCGGATCTGACGGGTTGGAAAGTGCTGGACATCGGCTGCAATGCCGGTTTCTACAGTTTCGAGCTGGCGCGCAGGGGAGCTGCCGTCAGCGCGATCGATATAGATCAGCATTACCTGGCGCAAGCCCGCTGGGCGGCCCGAGAGTATGGTCTGCAGGACAGGATCGAGTTCCAGCAGAGCTCTGTCTACGAGCTCGCCAATGCACGCGAGCAGTTCGACCTGGTCTGGTTCCTGGGCGTGTTATATCACCTGCGCCATCCCTTGCTGGCGCTCGACATTGTGCGCCGGCTCACGCGCCGGCAGATGGTTCTGCAGACGTTGACCATGCCGGGCGAGGAGGCATTGGAGGCACCAGGGTCCGTCGGTTTGTTCGACCGCGGCTGGCTGGCCCGGCCCGGGTGGCCCCGGATGGCCTTCATAGAGCATACGTTGGAAGCCGATCCCACCAACTGGTGGGCGCCCAACCATGCCTGTGTGGAGGCAATGGTCCGCGCCGCCGGCTTCGCGGTACGGGAGCGGCCCGGTCACGAGATCTACATATGCGAGCCCGATGAGGGCGAACCGGCTGTCAACAGGCAGTTGCGTGAGCTCGAGTTACGTGCGGTGACTTGCGGAGGTGCGTCATGAGACATCCGGCCATTCACATTGCTCCTCCGCGGGGCAGGCTCGGGGTACTGCTCGTCGGGCTCGGGGCCGTCAGCACGACGTTCATTGCCGGCGTACACGCTGTCCGGAAAGGGCTGGCGAAGCCTGTCGGCTCGCTCACTCAGCTCGGCACGATCCGATTGGGCAAACGCTCGGAGCATCGTTCTCCGTCGATTCAGGAGTTCGTGCCATTGGCGCGCCTCGATGATCTCGTCTTCGGCGCGTGGGACATTTTTGCGGAGGATGCCTACGAGTCGGCGCTGACGGCCGGAGTGATCGCCCCAGCCTTGCTCGAACGGATGCGGCCCGAGCTGGAGGCCATCCGCCCGTTACCGGCGGTATTCGACCGACGCTACGTGAAACGCCTCGACGGGCCGAACGTCAAGCGGGGTGCCCATAAGCGGGATCTCGTCAGTCGACTCCGCGCGGATATCCGTGATTTCGCGCGCACGCATGCGTTGGATCGTCTCGTCATACTATGGTGTGCGAGCACCGAAGCCTACATGACTGAGCTGCCGGCTCACGCGAGTCTGCGGGAATTCGAGCGCGCGCTGGATGCAGATGATGAGGCGATTACTCCGAGCATGCTCTACGCCTATGCCGCCCTACAGGAGGGGGTCCCGTTCGCCAACGCAGCGCCCAACCTGGGAGTGGACACTCGGGCACTCGTCGAGCTCGCCAACGAGCGACACGTGCCCGTCGCCGGCAAGGATCTGAAAACCGGCCAGACTCTGCTGAAGACCATCATTGCCCCGGGCTTGAAATCACGCCTGCTCGGCGTAAGCGGCTGGTACTCGACCAACATACTGGGCAATCGCGACGGCGAGGTGCTGGACGACCCGGATTGTTTCCGCACGAAGGAGGTCAGTAAGAAGGGGGTGCTGGATCACATCCTGCAGCCGGAGCTCTATCCGGATCTGTACGGCAAACTGTGTCACAAGGTGCAGATCAACTACTATCCGCCGCGCGGCGACAACAAGGAAGGCTGGGACAACATCGACCTGTTCGGCTGGCTCAACTATCCCATGCAGCTCAAGATCAACTTCCTGTGCCGGGACAGCATCCTGGCGGCCCCGCTGGTGCTCGATCTCGCCCTGTTCCTGGATCTGGCGGCGCGGGCCGGCCGTCATGGGATCCAGGAGTGGCTGTCGTTCTATTTCAAGAGTCCGATGCATGCTCCTGGCCTGTATCCCGAGCACGACCTGTCCATACAGCTCAAGAAGCTCAAGAACACTTTGCGCGAATGGCGCGGCGAGGCACTGATCACGCACCTCGGAGCGGAATACTACGGTTGACCGTGTTGACTCGAGTCAATAAGTGCATGGCCTCGCGGTAGCCGTGCAGTGTTCCGACGTCCACGTAGCGCTCGCCGGCGCGAACGCCGACGGCTCGTCCGCCTTCGGCGAGCCACGCGTTGATCAGGGTGCCGACATAGGATTCGCGCTCGCCCCGTGCATGCCAGAATTGATACAACTCGTGAAAAACCTGCCCGGGCATGCGAAACGCACCCCATACCCAGTGGGATCGCGCATTGACGGCCTTGACCTGGACCTGCAACACGCGTCCCTGCGCGTCGGTCTCCACGGCATCGAACAGCTCTGGCTGCTCCACCGGAAAGAGCAGGAATGCGAGTTGATCGACCGGCAAATGCGCCAGCCCATCCTCGGGGAACCAGATCGTGTCGGGAAGTCCTACAGCAACGCTCTCTGCCGGCGCCACTAGCGCCCGTGCACGGAAAATCGCGTCGCAAAGGCCGCCGGCGTTGGGTTGGACCACGTACGCTACGTCGGTGCGGCCTATGCGGCCGCCATAATATTGGAGAATGTCCGACTTTCCCGGCGAGATCACAAAGCACAGTTTGTCCGCACCGCCGGCGGTGAGCCGCTCTACGAGATACTCGCTGACGGCCTTCGGTCGTCGACCGTCGTCGCGATCTCCTACGGGAAGGAGCTCTTTGGAAAAGGCGAGCGGTTGAATCCTGGTGCCGTTTCCAGCGGCAGGAATGATTCCCCACATGGGTGATCCTCCAATAATGCAATGAGGTCCCGAGCCCGCTGCGCCGAGGTATGCTGGCTCAGCACGCGCTCACGTGCGGCTCGGGCGATTCGCGCGAGTTCCTCGTCCGAGCATTCCAGCGCGAGCATCGCGTCCTCGGTGTTCCTGGCAAGCAGAATTTCCTCACCTGGACGCAGAAAGTGCTCCAGGCCTTGCCACGAGTCGCTCAGCAGAGTGGTGCCGCACGCGGCGGCTTCGAACAGACGCCCTGAGGGACAATAGCCCATCGCCGCCATATCGGCCCGGGTCACGTTGAGCGTCAGCCGCGCTGAGCAGAAGAACCAGGGATGCCGGTCGGGGGGCACGTGTCGGATGAACCACAGGTTGTCGGTCCACGGAAAGCCATTCGGGTAACCGGAGCCGCCCAACATGAAGTGCCTGTGGGGATTGCGGCGCGCGGGCTCGATCAACAGTCGTTCCAACGTAGCTTGCCGATCGTAGGCATAGGTCCCGAGATACGAGAGATCCTTACGGGAGCCCGGCCCGTGAGCGACGGGGTAATGTTTCGACGGGTCGACGTGTCCATATAGAGCGGCGACCCTGCGCGCACCCAACAGCACGCGCAAGGATTCGAGGGCGCCGCCGCCGGTATAGCTGAGTACCAGGTCGAAGCTCCGCAATCCGCCTGGCGGCAGGTACTCCACGTGCTCCCCGGCATTGACGCGCGCCAGCGTCACCGGTGTATCCATGTCATAAAATACGTGCAGGGCCGCCGGTGCGGAGTCGAAAATCAGGTTCGCCGCGGTGTTGGCGTCGGGGCAGTACGATGTAATGATGGTCGCGTCGGCGCTGACGGCGTGTTGCCGGGCCACCAGGGCGATCGTGCTCCAGTCGCTGTAAAGCACCAGCTGTGCGCCTGGAAAGGACGTAAAGTCCCGGTGTGTTGCATAGTATGGGGCGTCCTTCTCGAAGAAGATGACTTCATGTCCGCTCGAGATCAATGCGCGGATGAGGCCGCGCCACAGCGTCGCGTGACCATTGCCCCAGGATGAGCTGAGCGTGAGTCCGAATATCACGAGTTTCACACGGATCGTGAAGCAAGCCCCGCTCCTGTCATGACAGGCTCGATGTTGGAACCCTGGGCGGGCGCGATTCGTTTGCTAGCAGTGTCCATCGTCGATTTACCGCGTATCAATCCTGCGATCGTGCGCTCGTACGATATTCGCGGCTGCGTCGGCCAGCAGCTGAGTCTGAACGACGCACATACCCTGGGTCTCGCCTACGCAAGTACCGCACGCTCGCAGCACAAGCGTTACATTGCGGTGTGCCGGGACGGCCGGCTCACTTCTCCCGAGCTCGAAGGCGTCCTGGTCGAAGCGCTCATCGCAGGCGGAATGCAAGTGCACCGGCTCGGCCTGGGGCCGACCCCACAGCTCTACTTCGCCGTCTGTGCCGCCTGCCTGGATGGCGGCATCATGGTGACGGGCTCACACAATCCCCCGGACCAGAACGGTTTCAAGTTGGTCATGGGAGGCGACCCGGTTTGCGGTCCGGCGCTCCAGGCGCTGGTGGCGGCAAGACCCACGCAAGCAGCGGGTGGTGGTGTCGTCGAGGTGACCGGGCAGGACAGCTGTTCGAGTCTCGCCTACGTGCGTCGGCTCGGGGATCTGGGTTCCGAGACACCGGCGTCGCTCCGCATCGTCTGGGATTGCGGCAATGGCGCTGTGGGCGCGGTGATCGGTGCATTGACCCGACGTCTTCCGGGGCAGCACATCCTGCTCAATGCCACCGTTGATGGGCGCTTTCCCGCCCACCATCCCGATCCCGCCGTCGCGGACAACTTGCGCCAGCTTCAGGCAGCCGTCGTTCTGCATCGTGCCGATCTGGGAATTGCGTTCGACGGCGACGGCGACCGGATCGGAGTCGTCGATTCGAGCGGTGCGATCGTCTGGCCCGACCAACTGCTGCTGTTGCTTGCTCTCGAGGCGCTCGACAAGCGTAGTGGGGCTGCCATCGTCGCCGATGTGAAGTCCAGCCGGGTGCTGTTCGAGGAAGTGGAACGGCACGGCGGGCGCCCGGTCATGGCTCCTTCGGGATACGTTCGGGTGCGGGCTGCCATGCTGAGAGAATGCGCGCCGTTGGCGGGGGAAATGAGCGGGCATATCTTTTTCGAGGATTGCTGGCATGCCACCGATGACGCTCTGTTCGTGGCCGTGCGAGTACTGTTGGCCTTGGGGCGCCTCGGCTGCACTCTGCAAGAGTTCCGCGTGGGCCTGCCGCCCACTGCCGCCTCCCCCGAACTACGGGTGCAATGCCCCGAGCATCGCAAGGCGCAGGTGATAGATGAGGTATCGGCGCGCCTGAGCTCCTCCGATGGAGTCCACATCGACACGACAGACGGTTTACGCGTCACCACCGAGGACGGCTGGTGGTTGTTGCGCGCTTCCGGTACGGAGCCAAAGCTCACCGCGCGCTGTGAAGCCGCGGACTCCGCGGGACTCGCCAGACTGCAACGCGTGCTCATGTCGCAATTGGCGCGGAGCGGCGTTCAATGCCAGGTCTAGGCGCGCGCCTCGGCTCCATACTTCTCGGTCGCCGGCTGGCCAATCGCGAACAGGCGCACAGACGCATCGGCGTCTTCGAGGGCTTGCCCGCCATGGGTCTGGACGGCTTGGGGTCCACAGCTTATGGGCCCGAAGCCGCACTGACGGTGATGATACCGTTGGGTGCGGCCAGCGTGGCCGTTATCGGCTGGGTGATGGCGCCAATCGTCATCCTGTTGCTCATTCTATTCGCCTCCTATTGGCAGACCATCCGCGCCTATCCCAATAACGGCGGCTCTTACATCGTCTCAAAGGAAAACCTCGGCACGAACCTGAGTCTGCTGGCGGCCGCGTCTCTGATGGTGGACTACGTGTTGAATGTCGCCGTAGGCATATCCGCAGGCGTCGGGGCCTTGGTTTCGGCGTTGCCGTCACTACATCCTTACATCCTGCCTCTCTGTCTCGCCATCCTCGTTGTCATCACGATAGTGAATCTACGCGGAACATTGGATGCAGGCCGCGTGTTCGCTCTACCCACCTATGTGTTCGTGGGAAGTTTCGCAATCATCATTGGAACAGGCGTATTCCACGCATTGGTCTCCGGTGGGCATCCTAGTCCCGTCGTCGCGCCGCCGAAGCTGGCCCCGGCGACTGAAGCGGTGAGCGCGTGGCTGCTGTTGCGATCGTTCGCCGCCGGGTGTACCGCCATGACCGGCGTCGAGGCGGTGAGTAATGGCATGGCGGATTTTCGCGAGCCCCGTGTTACGCACGGTCGCCGCACGCTCAGTGCAATTGTCGTCATTCTCGGACTGCTGCTCGTTGGCGTCGCCTATTTGTCGACCTGCTATGGCGTCGGCGCCATGGATCAGACCAGGTCAGGCTACCGCAGCGTGCTGTCGCAACTGGCCAGCGCGGCTGTCGGCAACGGCGCTCTCTACTACATAGGGATCGTCTCACTGTTGTGTGTGCTCTCCTTGTCGGCTAACACGAGTTTCGCGGCCTTCCCGCGCCTGTGCCGCATGGTGGCAGCCGACGGATTTCTGCCCGCGGCCTTCGCGGTGGCGGGGCGGCGCCTGGTCTATTCGGCGGGGATTCTGTATCTGGCTGGCACGACCGGGGTATTGCTATTCATCTTCGGCGGCATCACGGATGCGTTGATACCCTTGTTCGCCGTCGGTGCGTTCATGACTTTCACGCTCTCGCAGGCGGGCATGGTGGTTCATTGGTGCCGCGGCAACGAGAGCTCGCGTCATGCTCACCTGTGGATCAACGGCGTCGGCGCTGTCACGACGGGCGCCGCCCTGGTGGTCATCGTGGTCGCGAAATTTGCGGAGGGCGCATGGATCACCGTGGTTGTCATTCCCGCGGTCATCCTGTTGCTCAAGACCATTCACCGCTACTACGTCAGGTTGGAAAAGAGAATGGCGGCCGCAGGTCCGCTGAAGTTGTCAGACACTCGTCCTCCCATCGTACTGGTCGTGATGGAGAGCTGGAGCGAGCTGATTGTAAAAGCCCTGGACATGGCCCTGGCGTTGTCTCCCGACGTCATCGCCGTGCACCTGACGCACCTCGCCGGTCCTGAGCAGGACGAGCGCCGCCAGGCGCTGCAGGACCAATGGCGCACTTGCGTCGAAGCACCCGTCCGGGCGCGCGGACTGCGACCGCCGCCGCTCGTAGTGTTGCCTGCTCGCTATCGCTCCATTCACGAGCCGGTTCTGCGGCTCGCCTGCGACCTGGAAAGTAACAATCACGGACGCCGTATCGCGGTCCTGATCCCGCAGCTGGTCAAGCTGCGTTGGTACCAGTACCTACTGCACCTGGGGCGCAGTCGCAAGCTGCGCGCGAAACTGCTTCGTTGCGGCGACCCGCGTCTGATGGTGATCGACGTGCCCTGGTTGGGCACTGTCTGAGCGCCATGCGCCTACGGGGTCGCGTTCCAGGGCAGGCTGTCGGGATGCTCACCCTGCGCCAGCAGCTCGGTTCTCAGCTGTTGCAGTGCCAGCTCGATCTCGTCCAGTTGGTCATTATCCAGTTGCAGCCGCCCTGCGAGTGCGTGGGCTCTCTCGTACGCACGGCGCGCATTGCTGAGACTGCGTACCCGAGCGACCGCGTCGCTGCACGTTCCGGCTTGCTTGAGCAGAGTGAGCGCCAGGTCGATGTTGTTGGCCAGGAACTGCAGCCGCGTTTCGCGCAGTGCGTGCATGTTGCGGGCCGTCGCCTGCAGAACGGCATCGAGTGTTGCAAATGCGACCGGCTTCAGCAGATGGGCGCTGATCCCGGCGGCCGCCTCGCGCGCACTGTCCGCATCGGCCGTCACGGCAGTCAACTCGATGATTTCCGGCTGGCGGGGCAGGGGCAGATCGCGAATTCGCTCCGCGGTCTCGACCCCTCCCATCTTCGGCATGACCATGTCGAGCAAGATGAGGTCAGGATGATAATGCCGCGCGACCTCGACAGCCTGCAGGCCGTCGTGCGCGGTGCGCACCTCGTGACCATGCATCGCCAGCAGCCCCGCGAGTGACTCCGCTGCATCGACGTCGTCATCCACGACCAACACGCGCAAGAGCAGGGACCTCGCCTTGACCAGCGGTGCTATGTCAGTCACCGGAGGGCGTTTTTCGTCGCGCGGCAGTGGGAGCATTACTGTGAATGTGGTCCCCTGGTCGCGGCCGGCGCTATGCACGTGCACTGACCCATGATGCATTTCCGTAATGCCTTTCACCAGCGCGAGGCCGATGCCCAGTCCCCCGTCGCGGTGCTGGATAGCCGCTGGAGCCTGGGCAAACATCTCGAAGATGTGCGGGAGTATCTCTGCCGTGATGCCGATACCGCTATCACGAACTTCGATCTCTACGCCGCTCGCCTGCTTGTAGGCGCCCAGGTAGATCTCGCCGCCGCGGGGCGTGTACTTCGCGGCGTTGTTCAGCAGATTGACGAACACCTGCGCCAGGCGGACCGGATCCGCGCATACCGTGACATCGTCATCCGGCAATGCCGTTGTGAGCTCATGATCGAGCTCCTCGATGACCGGCCCGACCGTTTCGAGGGCGCTCTCCAGGATACTGGCCAGCGTGACGTGCTCCATGTGGAGCTCGAGCTTGCCGCAAGAGATGCGGCTCGCATCCATGAGATCATCGATCAGCCGCGTCGTATGATGCAGGCGCCGATCCAGAATCGCACGTGCGCGCTCGTGCAGGGGATGCGGTAGCGGTGCCAGCTTGATGACTTCGAGGCTGCTGCGCAGGGGGGCAATGGAATTGCGCAATTCGTGCGCGAGCGTCGCCAGGAAGTCATCCTTGCGCCGCTCGGCCCCGAGCAGCGACTCCCTTTCCTCCGCCCGCTCGAACAGCGCGGCGACCTGCAGACACAGAACATCGAGCAGCCGTAGCTGCAGGGCCGAGGGCTTGTACGGCGTCTCATTGTAGGTCGTGACCAAACCAAGGACCCGGCCCGCGGAGTCGATCAGCGGTGTCGCCTGGATCGCGCGGCATGCTCGCCACCGCGCCGTCATGCCGAAAGCTTCCTGAAAGCCGGCATCGCTCTTGCCGATATCTTCGATCATTACACGTTGCTGCAGCCGCACCGCGCGTGTCTGCACCGGGGCCGCGCACAGTGCGGTGAAGTCCGATTCCGACAGCCCGTCGAATCCATGTTGGGCCCGTAGCGTGAGCCCCCCTGACGACCGGTCCAACATGCGGACGTGGCCGCGATCGGCATCCAACAGCTCGAGCGTGGCGCTGAGGAACTGGCTCAACAGGTCGTAGGTGCCGGAAAGGCATGTCAACGCGCGAATGATTTCGGTGAGTTGTCGCCAATGACCGGCTTCGTCCAGGTCGAGTGACGACAGACGCATCTGCCGTCCGGCTGCCCGGTGGAAGGGGACCGCGCTCATGGTTTCCATGTTCGGGTTTGGGTATGGCTGTTGGTTCTCGAGTCTATAACAGATTACTTCCGCAAGTTTCAGGGTTTTGGCCCTTGGTCCATTGATCTATGTTAATACTCGCGCCGCGTCGGCAGCCGCATCAAAGGTGGGCGAGCACGTTGACACCGGCATCGGTGTGCCGGAACGGCACCGCCCCGACTTCATCACCCAGGCGATGAAACTCGATGTCGATGTGCGCCTCGCCCACGGGCAGCTCGCAGATGCGCAAGGATTCCAGGCCCTCGGGCAGCATGGGACGCTGGATGTGCACCTCTCTTGCCGCACCGTCGATGCGGATGCCCAGGAGCGCCTGCAACAACATGAAGATCGATCCGCTGGCCCACGCCTGCGGCAGGCAGGCGACGGGGTAGGGTACCGGAGCCTGGCTGGCATCTCGCGGGAACCCGCAGTACAACTCCGGCAGGCGCATGGAGAAGTGATTGGCCGCTTCGAACAGATCGGCAACGATCTGCACCACGTGCTGGCGTCCGCCGTACTTCGCGATTCCGGCCGCGCAGATCGCGGTATCATGCGGCCAGATCGACCCGTTGTGGTATGACATCGGGTTGTAGCGTGCCTCGCCCTCGAGGAGGGTTCGAATGCCCCAGCCCCTGGAAAAACCCGAGGCGAGCAGTTGTGCGCTCACCGCGCCCGCATGTTGAGCTGTCGGAACGTCACAAAACAGCAGGTGACCGGCATTGGAGGCTCGTACACTGCACGGAGCGCCTTCGCCATCGAGCGCGATGGCGTAGAAACTCATGGACTCGATCCAGAACCGCTGCTCGATCGCGGTGCGTAACGTCGCCGCCCGCGCGAACCACCTGTCACCTCGTTCCTGGTCACCGCGGAGATGGGCCAGCTCGGCCATCGCGATGAGCGCCGCATACGCATACCCTTGAACCTCGACCACCGCGATCGGACCTCGAGGCAGGCGGCCATCCGAGTGAAAGATCGAGTCCTGACTGTCCTTCCACGCCTGGTTCGCCAGCCCCGACTCCTCCCCGCGCGCGTAATCGAGGAAACCGGTGGCACTGCGTTCCAACCGGCCTTCGATCCATGCCGTCGCCGCCAGCAGGTTGGGCCAGATCTCCTCGATCAGGGCACGATCCCCGGTGCGTTCCCTATACGCTCCGGCGAGCATTACGAACAACGGCGTGGTATCCACACCGCCGTAGTAGCAGCCGAAAGGTATCTCGCGCAGGTTGGCCATTTCCCCGCGTCGCATCTCGTGCATGATCTTGCCCGGCTCGCTGTCGCGGAAGCTCGATGTCTGCGTCGCTTGCTTGGAAGCTAGAAAACGCAGCACTCCGGCGGCCAACTGCGGGTCCAACCAGAGAGTCTGCAGGGCGGTAATGATGGCATCCCGCCCAAATTGCGTCGAAAACCAGGGGATGCCGGCGTAGGGATACGGCCCGGTGGGTAAGTTTGTCGTAAGTAGAGTCAGGTCCGCGCGCGACTTGTCGATCCACTGATTGAAAAGACCGCCTGATGTTTCGATGTAGCCAGCGGCTTGCAGACGCTGTTGCGCTGTATCCGCACGGACATTCACGGCCTGGGTGTACTGCGCCGGCATCGGAGTCCGCGCATCTCGTATCGGACCGATTTCGACGTACAGGACCTGGGCGGCCGCGCGCTCGAGCTCGATGAGAAACTCCGCGCTCTCGCATGACAGCGCTGTGGGTTGCTCGGAAAATTCGATGGCGGTATCGCGCACGATGTTGTCCAGGCCACGATAGGCGAGACGTACACCGCGTTCGGTAATTTCCGGTTTCAGAGTCTGGCCGCGTGCGGGGCGTGAGTGTCCTTGCACCTCGAAGATATCCACGAAGTCGGCTGCGAAGACGAACCGGATGGGAACTTCAGCGCGCCGTTCGCTGAAGTTGGTCAGCGTCAGGCGCTCGTGAAGACGCGCGCCGGACAGAACTCTCCGGCGCTCGATGTGTATCACCCCCTTTGGAATGGCCCGCTCCCCGAGCGCCGGCAAAGGCCGGTTCGTCAGGTGAGCCATGAAGGTCGTGTTGTCCTGGGAGACGCCCGCCCCGAGAAGGGAGACGGGACGGTCGGCAATCCACAACTCGAATCTGGACAGGACGCGCGTGTCGTTGCAGAAGAGGCCGTCATCTCCGTCGTGGACGTCCCCGAGGGCATCGGCGAGTAGAAACATGTCCCCGTCCTTGAGAGTGAACCGGGGCAGCAAACCTCGACGTGGACCGTACGCGACACTCATGATCAACCCGACTCCTTCTGCAAACGACCTGCAACGGAACCATGACGGCACCCGCTCGTTTCAATGGAGCGTTGCCGGCAGGTCCTGATGCCCGAATCAACACCGTCCGTTACTCTCGACCCGGTCGCCGGGAAAAGCAAACCCCGGCTGTTGCAGCGGTTGGGCCCGGGTCTCATCACCGGTGCCGCTGACGATGACCCCAGCGGCATCGCCACTTACGCCCAGGCCGGCGCCCAGTTTGGTTTCGGCCTCGGCTGGACCCTGCTCCTGACCTATCCGTTGATGGTCGCGATCCAGGCGATTTGCGCCCGCATCGGCCGCACGACCGGGCAGGGTATCGCCGCGAATCTGCGCGACCATTATCCTGATTGGCTGTTGCAATCGATCGTCGCCATGCTGTTCGCCGCCAATGTTCTCAACATAGGCGCGGACCTCGGCGCGATGGCGGAAGCCGCTGCGCTGATGCTTCCGCTGCCGGCGTGGGTCTACGTCGTCACGTTCGCGCTGGTGTGTACGGCTGGTCCGGTTTTCCTCAAACACTCACGCTATATTGCCGTTCTGAAATGGCTGACTGCCTCTTTACTCGCTTACTTCGCGACCCTCGCGGTGGTTCACGTGCGGTGGACGAGCCTTCTCGAGGGCTTGTTGTGGCCGCGACTGACGCTCAACCGGGATTTCTGGCTCCTCGTCGTGGGAGTCCTCGGCACCACGATCAGCCCGTACCTGTTCTTCTGGCAGGCGGCCCAGGAAGTGGAGGATACGAAGGCGGAGCCGCTGCGCGAGCCGCTGTTGCGGCGCCCGGCGCAGGCAGCGGATGCGCTCGAGCGGATCAGGGTCGATACGCTCGCCGGCATGGGAGTATCGAACCTGGTCGCCCTGGCCATCATGGTGACGACGGCGGCGACGATACACGAACATGGCGCTCGTGAGATCGAATCGGCAGCACAGGCAGCGCAGGCGCTGCGTCCCTTGGCAGGTGAGGCGGCAGCCGCGCTTTTTGCGCTGGGTATCCTCGGCACCGGCCTGCTGTCGGTGCCGGTGTTGGCCGGCTCTGCCGCATACGCCCTTGGAGAGGCGCGTCGTTGGCCTGTAGGCCTCTCTCACGCACCACGCCGGGCCAGGGCCTTTTATCTCACGATCGTCCTGGCGACGGTGCTGGGAGCCTTGGAGAACGTAGCAGCGGTCAAGCCGCTCGAGGCGCTCGTCTGGGCCGCGGTGTTGAATGGCATAGTTGCCGCACCGATCATGGTTCTGATCATGCTGTCGAGTGCGCGACCGGCGATCATGGGGAAGTTCCGTATCTCCGGACGACTGGCCATCGGCGGCTGGACCGCGACTGGTGTGATGGGGATCGCATCCCTGACATTCATTCTGTTGTCCCTGTAGGCATCACTGTTGCTTCTCTCCCTTCACCCATTGGATGTTGGAGGAGCGGGCCATGATTGGTAAATATGCCGCCTCGGCGGCAGCGGCGCTGATTGCGCTGGCAGGTGCGTCACAGTCTCATGCCGCGGATGCAACAGGTCAGAAATTCATCAAGGAAGCGATACAGGGGAACCTGGCGGAGGTGAAGGTCGGGCAACTCGCGCAGGACAAAGGATCCAGCCAGGGGGTGAAGGACTTTGGTGCCGCCCTGGTCAAGGACCACGGGATGGCGAACCAGAATGCCACGCAAGCGGCGCAGCAGATGAGCGTGACACCGCCGGATAAGCCGGGAATGAAACAGACAGCCGTATACACGAAGCTCTCGGCTCTGTCGGGAGAGCATTTCGACCGGCAGTTCATCAAGGACATGGTCAAGGATCACCAGGAAGATATCGCCAAGTATCAGAAGGAAGCCGGCCAGAGCGGTCCTGCGGCCGATTACGCGAAACAGACGCTGCCAAAGTTGCGTGAGCACCTGAAGATGGCGCAGGACCTCGAGAAGGGCGAGCACGTCGCCAGCGCATCGCACAGCTCGAAGACGGAGACGAGGTAAACCCCATGCCGCGACAGATCGCAACACTGACACTCGCGGATGCGCGCGAAATCATCACAGCAGGAGAGAAAAAGGCACAGGGGTTGGGTATTCCCTACAACCTGGCCGTCGTGGATGCGGGCGGCGCACTGATCGCGCACGCTCGCATGGATGGCGCCTGGCTCGGCAGCATCGACATCTCGATCCACAAGGCATTCACCTCACGTGCTTTCGACATGGCAACGCAGGAACTGGCCAAAATGGCCCAATCCGACAAGCCACTCTTCGGCATCAACAGTACCAACCACGAGAAGGTGGTCATTTTCGCCGGTGGCATGCCGGTCAAAATGGGCGATACCGTGATAGGGGCAGTGGGTGCGAGCGGCGGAACCGTCGAACAGGATCAGCAGGTCGTGGAAGCCGCGGTGGCGGGATTCCGCGGGGAGCGCTGACCGTCGCGAACGCTCAACCACTCAGCATATAGCGCTCGGCGTCCCTGGCCTTGAATTCGAGTCCGTGTCCGGTCCTGCTGAGATCAGGGCGGATCACACCCGTTACAGGCCGGGGCGCGCCTTCCAGCAGCATCTGCTCGATCCTGACATGGTCGTGAAACCATTCCAGATGTCGCAGCCGTAACGCCGCGCAGGCCACCGAGCAATGCAGTGCCGGAGCACAATGTCCGGACAGGTCGAGGTGATGTGCCTCGCATAAAACGCCGATGCGCAGAAAACCGGTGATGCCACCGCAGCGCGTGACGTCCGCCTGCAGCACATCTACCGCCCCAGTATCCAACAGGCGCCGTGCATCATCCAACGTATAAATGTACTCGCCGGCGGCCACATCGGTGTTTCCCGGCAGGCGTTCGCGCAAAAGACGTAAGCCTGAGACATCATCGGATGTGACAGGTTCCTCGAACCAACGGATCTCCGCCTCCGCGGCCGCGTGGATGAAACGCAGCGCCTGCTTGACGGAGAACGCCCCGTTGGCATCCACGAACAACAGCCGATCACCGATCGCGCGTTTGGCGAGGAGGGCCCGCTGCGGGTCGCGCTCGGGCTGGCTGCCGATTTTCATCTTCACCCAGCGGCAGCCCTCCCGTTCCACCCACCCGGTCAGCTGCTCGGCTAACTCGGAATCCGTGTAGCTCGTAAAGCCACCGCTGCCGTAGACGGGAACCTCAGTGCGGACTTGCCCCAACACACGCGCCAGGGGCAGGCCGAGCTGGCGAGCCTTCAAATCCCACAGCGCCACATCCACCGCGGAGATCGCGCACGCCGCGATCCCCTGGCGGCCATTGTTCCGGACCGCGCTCTGCATCGCCTGCCAGCAATCCGGGATGTCAAAACTATCTCTGCCCGAAAGCACTTCACTCAGCAGTGTCCGGATCAACGCGGCCGCACAGCCATCAACGTATGTGTACCCGAGCCCCGCCTGTCCGCCTGCCTGCACGCGGACTACCACCATGGTAGTGGCATTCCAGCTCAGCGTGCCGTCCGCTTCGGGCTTGTCCGTCGGTATCCGGTATGCATTCGCGCTCAGGCCGCTGATTGCCGGCCCGCGCGGCTCATTCATGGTCTGGATGCCGGCCCGGCAAGATTGAGCTCAACACCTGGCGCGCGGTCTCCTTGATGACCCTGCCTTCGCTCGGATCCCCCTTGATCAGGGTCTCGCTGAAGTGCATCGCCTGTTTGAAAGTGATGTGCGGCGGCAGCGGCGGGACCTCCGGATCGGTCTTGACCTCCAGCACCACGGGCCTGGACGAGGCGAGCGCCTCGTCCCAGGCTTTCGCCAGGCCATCCGGCTGGTCCACATAGATCCCGCGCAGCCCGATCAGTTCGGCGAAGCGGTGATACGGGACGTTGGGGATATCCTGCGAGGCCTCGAATTTCGGATCACCCTCCATCACCCGCTGTTCCCACGTGACCTGGTTGAGGTCTTCGTTGTTGAACACGCAAACGATCCACCGCGGATCGGCCCAGCTCTGCCAGTACTTGGCGACGGTGATAAGCTCGGCCATGTTGTTCATCTGCATGGCGCCATCGCCTACCAGTGCTATGACGGGCCGCTCGGGATGAGCGAACTTCGCGGCGATCGCATAAGGCACTGCCGCCCCCATGGACGCCAGCCCGCCTGAGAGTGAGCACATCATCCCCGCACGGATCTTCAGATCGCGCGCATACCAGTTCGCGCAGGAGCCGGAGTCGCTCGTTATGATTGCACGGTCCGGTAGCCGTGGAGACAGTTCCCACGCCACCCGTTGCGGGTTGACCGGGCTGGCCGGCTGCATGGCCCGCTCCTCGAGCGTGCGCCACCACTTCTTCAGGTTGAGTGCGATCTGCTTGCGCCAGAGGGTATCACCCTTGGCCTGCAGCAGCGGCAGCAGGGCTCGCAGCGTTTCCGCCGCGTCACCCACGAGGTTGACCTCCATGGGATAACGGATGGACAACATGTCCGGGGCGATATCGATCTGAACCCCGCGAGCGTGTCCCTCTTCGGGCAGGAATTCCGAATACGGAAACCCCGAGCCGATCATCAGCAGCGTGTCGCATTCCATCATCAGCTCGTAGCTGGGCTCGGTCCCCAGCATGCCGATGGAGCCGGTGACCCAGGGAAGGTCGTCGGGCAGGGCAGCCTTACCCAGGAGCGCCTTGGCCGCGCCGGCGCCGAGTTTGTCCGCGACCGCGATGACTTCCTCGGTCGCTCCCAGGGCGCCGGCACCGACCAGCAGAGCGACTTTCTTACCTGCATTCAACACGTCAGCAGCACGCTTCAGGTCCGCTTCGTACGGTACAGTTCTGGGACGCGAGAAGCCGACCCCGGAATGCAGTGTGCCGTGAGCGCGCGGTGGCTCCTCATACCTGGCCTCCTGCAGATCATTCGGGAGTACGATCGCAGTGACGCGACGCTCGGCGACCGCAATGCGGATCGCACGATCGACGATGTGACGTACCTGGGCGGGCGTGGCGGCCTGTTGAACGAACGCTCCGGCGACGTCCTTGAACAAACTCGGCAGATCCACCTCCTGTTGATAATGACCCCCGAGCGCATTGCGGGACTGTTGCCCGGCGATGGCCAACACCGGCATATGATCCAGCCGGGCATCGTACAAGCCGGTGACCAGGTGCGAAGCCCCAGGCCCCGACGTGGCGATACATACGCCCAGCTCACCCGTGAACTTGGCGTAGGCCGAGGCCATGAACGCAGCCATTTCCTCGTGACGCGCCTGGATGAATTGAATCTTCCCCCTGGCCCGGTTCAAGGCGCCGAAGACCCCGTTGATGCCGTCGCCCGGATAGCCAAAGATGCGGCGCACGCCCCAGGCATGCAACCGCTCGACCAGGAAATCCCCTACTGTTTGTGACATGTCACGCTCGCGTGCAGTGGTGCTCCTGGACTCGATTCAGCACGAACAATGCCCACCTCTCACGGAACATCATCCTCCCGACCCCGTTGCCCTCTGCAGATGTTCAACTCGAGGGCGATGCCATGCCGCCGTCCGCCGCAGCGTTTCCGCTTGGGTCGGCTCTGCAGATCCGCGAGCGCCCGACCTGCAACGTAACACTCCAGGTAAACCAACGGGCCCACGCGCTGAGCATTGATCCACGTACGACGCTGCTCGAGGCGATCCGCACGCACATCGGTCTGACCGGCACGAAGAAGGGCTGCGGTCATGGCCAATGCGGAGCCTGCACCGTCCTGGTTGATGGGAAGCGAGTGCTCTCCTGCATGAGCTTTGCCGTCATGGCGGAGGCCCACGAGATCACGACGATCGAAGGCTTGTCGAAGCCCGGCGATGCATTACATCCGATGCAACAGGCCTTCATCGACCACGATGCGTTTCAATGCGGCTACTGCACGCCTGGTCAGATCCTGTCGGCCATCGCGTGTGTCGAGGAAGGTCACGCGGACTCCGCGGCCTCGATCCGGGAATACATGAGCGGCAATCTCTGCCGTTGTGCTGCCTACCCGAATATCGTAGCCGCGATCGAACAGGGCGCGGCGGCGATGGGTCCGGATTGAGATAGATGGATTGAGATAGATATGGAGCAGTTCGAATATCGCCGTGAGGATACGCTAGAGGCGACTCTCGAGGCGGCGCGCCCGGCCCGGCCGGACGTGCGGGGCGCGAACAGCGCTGCCGCGCAATTCATTGCCGGTGGCACGAATCTAACGGATTACATGACCCTCGGTGTCGCGAAGCCGCACATCCTGGTCGATATCAACGAGCTGAGGGTACGCTTCGGCCAGATTGACACCGACGCACACAGGCTGCGGCTCGGCGCTCTCGTCCGCATGTCGGAGGCGGAGGACCATCCTGTTGTCAGGCGAGACTATCCCGTCATCGTGCAGACGTTGAAGTTGGCCGCGAGTCGGCAGATCCGCAACATGGCGAGCCTGGGCGGCAACGTGCTGCAGAGAACGCGCTGTGAATATTTCCGCGAAGTCTCGTGGCCCTGTAACAAGCGGCATCCGGGCTCCGGGTGCGCGGCCCTCGACGGAATCAACCGGCAGCATGCTCTCCTGGGCACTACCGAGCACTGTATCGCGGCCTATCCTGGTGACTTCGCGCAAGCACTGATCGCACTCGGTGCGACGGTGGAGACGATGGGCGGCCCTTCAGGACCCAGAACCATCCCCTTCGCGGAATTGCATCGCCTGCCTGACGATACGCCCCACCTGGAGACCTCGCTGGCGCCGGGTGAGCTGATCACTTTCCTGAACGTCCCCGCCGGGCCTTGGACGCGTCGCTCGTGCTATGTGAAGGTCAGGGACCGCGAGTCGTATCAATTCGCACTGACTTCCGCCGCCGTTGCATTGCATCTCGAAGGCGCCCGCGTGGAGGAGGCACGGATTGCGCTTGGCGGAGTGGCGAGTGTTCCCTGGCGCGCCCAAGAGGCCGAAGCAATCCTCGAGGGACGCGAGCTGAACGAGGCCCTTGCGGCCAAGGCCGCGGCGGCCGCATTTGCCGGCGCGCGGCCTCGGCAGCACAACGCCTTCAAGATAGTGATCGGCCAACAAACTCTCGTGCGCGCGTTGCTCCAAGCATGGCAGATGAAGGTGCTGACATGAACTGCGCCGCGCCCCAGCCCCTGGAGAACCAGGGAGCTCCATACCCCCGCATCGATGCACGCTTGAAGGTCACCGGTGAGGCACGATACGCCGCGGATATTGCGCTCAATCACCTGGCGCACGCCGTGCTGGTGACGAGCGACATCGCCCGGGGAGTCGTGACATCCATTTCCCTCGACGCGGCCCGCGCTTCGCCCGGCGTACTCGACATCATCAGCTATGGAGACATCGACGGACTGCGCAAGCCGCGATTGTCGAACTCGAGTTATACCTCTCTGGGACCCTTGCACCAGCGCACGATCCACCACGACGGCCAGATCGTCGCGCTCGTCGTCGCTGACACGTTTGAAGCCGCGGAACAAGCTGCTTCGCGCGTCAAGGTGGAGTACTCACGCCAGCCGCCGGCTGCTGGCTTCGATTCGCCGGGCACGACGGAAATGGATGCTGCCGGAAAGGTGGCGCTACTCGATGAGGACCCGCGGGTCGGGGATTTCGACGCAGCCTTCCACGCGGCCGAGGTGAAAATCGAGGCGGATTACGCTACACCCCAACAAACCCACAATCCCATCGAGTTGTTCTCGACGACTGCGGTGTGGAGCGATGACACCCTCACCGTCTACGAGCCCACACAGTCGGTTTATGGCTTCCGGGCTGAAATAGCCCACCAACTGGGCGTGGACGTGGCAAAGGTTCGCCTCATCAGCCCCTACGTAGGGGGCGGCTTCGGCTCCAAGGGTCCGAGCACCCCTCGCAGCGCCCTGGTAGCACTCGCCGCCAGGAGGCTCGGTCGTCCGGTGCGATGTGTGGTGAGTCGCAGTCAGGCTTACACGACGTTGCCTTATCGTGCCCCGACACGTCACCACGTCAAGCTCGGCGCGACTTCGGCAGGCAAGATCCTGGCATACAGCCACGACGCCTGGGAATTGACCTCGCGCGCCGACAACTACGCCGTCGGGGGCACCGATACGACGACCCGGATGTACGCCTATGGCGCGGTGGCGAGTCATGTTCGCGTGGTGAAGGCCGATAGGCAGACACCGGCCTACATGCGCTCGCCGCCCGAGTTGCCTTACATGTTCGCGCTCGAGAGTGCGCTCGATGAGCTCGCTCATGCCGTCGGAATGGATCCCATCGAGCTGCGCCTGCTGAACGACACTCAAAAGGACCCCATCAGTGGCAAGTCCTTCAGCAGCCGCCATCTGAAGGAGTGCTACGAGAAGGGCGTGCAGGAATTCGGATGGAGTCAGCGCAATCCGGCGCCAGGCTCGATGAAGGAGGGGGATTGGTTGATCGGACTGGGTTGTGCAACGGCGGTCTATCCCACCAACGTAGCGGTGGCAACGGCGCGCGTGCGGCTCGACGCCACTGGACACGTGCGTGTGCAATCGGCATCCCAGGAGATAGGAACCGGCATACGCACCGTCGCTGGACAGATCGCGGCCGAGCAATTGGGGGTTGATCTCTCCAATGTGACTGTCGAGATGGGTGATACGGACCTGCCCGCCGCGCCCGTGTCCGGCGGCTCCAACAGCACCGCCAGTGTGTGCTCCGCGGTCTTGATCGCCTGCGAAAAGATCCGCGCTCGTCTGGGGGCCGCACAGGACCTGCCGCGACTGTTCGAGAAGCTGGGAGTCGGAGTCATCGAGGAGTACGGGGAGTTCGTGCCCGAAGGCGTGCCCCCCGACGCTCTCCAGAAGCTTTACGCTGGACAGACGACCATGGTCAGCGGTAGCGAGCGCAAGCAGGTGATGTTTGCCTTCGGCGCCGAGTTCGTGGAAGTGCGCATCAACGCGCGCACGCGTGAGATTCGCGTACCCCGCCTGCTGGGCGTGTTTGCCGCTGGCCGCATCATGAACACTCGCACCGCCCGGAGCCAGCTGATGGGAGGGTTGATCTGGGGCATGAGTGCCGCGCTCCACGAAGCCACCGAAATCGATCCCCGCAGCGCCAGAACCGTCAACCGCGACCTCCAGGACTATCTCGTCCCGGTCAACGCGGACGTCGGCCAGGTGAACGTCATCATGCTTCCGGAAGTCGATGAAGCCGTAAACCCGGCCGGCATCAAGGGCCTCGGTGAGCTCGGCAATGTGGGAACGAACGCAGCGGTTGCAAACGCGGTATTCCACGCAACAGGCATACGCCTGCGCACGCTCCCGATCCGTCTGGAAGACCTGCCGCAAAGGTGAGGCCTCAACAGCGAGGCCTCAACAATGCGGCCGTTACTTCGCGCCCGGCGGTTTGGGTCCCCCATCGGCGCCGCCGCGGTTGGTGTGCTCCCGGTCGGCCTCGGGTGACCCCGTGTTGGTACTCTGCCCCGGATGAGTTTGCTGGCGGCTGCCGCTCTCCTTGGGTTTCGCGGGAGTCTGATTCTTCGACCTCTCGTCGGAATCGGTCATGGCCTCTCTCCACTGGAAATGGGCACGTGGTATCCCCGCAGAATCCTCCGGACTTGCGCCGCCTCCGTGCCCAGAATCTCATCGACCCGGGCTCGCAGTTGCGGCTCAGCCCGGCTGATTCCCATCGAAATGTCATAGGTCATCGGCCACACCCCGGCATCCAAGGCCGGTGTCACCGGCTGTACCCGTAGTGGCGCGTCGGAGCGGCTCGCGAAATAGCCAGCCAGCGGTCCCCACACCAGGCCTACGTCGATTTCCCCTTTGGCCACGGCCTCGACGATTCGCGCCGGCGGATTGGGGTGCTCGTAGTCCCCGAACACCGAATAACCCCGAACGTTCCGCACGATACCCCGGCGCGCCAATGCATGAGCGGGTGGGGTGTTCGTCGCGTCATTGCCGATCATCTGGACACCCACTCTCACTTCCTTCAAACGAGAGTCATCCAGCGTCAGGCCATCGAGCTGACTGTCCTTCCGAGAGACAAACACGTACGTGGACCGGTAGTAAGGTCTGGTGGTCAATACACGCTCGAGCCCTGACGCGACTCCCGGCCAGAGCTCACACTTGGCTTCGGTAAGTGTGTTGCGCACGAACCCTCGACGCTGGGCCCACCAGACGTAGCGCAGGTGCGCACCCAGATCCCTGGCCACGAGCTCTGCCAGCTTGTTCTCGAACCCGCCGCCGGCGCGATTCGAGAAGGGCAGGTTGTTGGGATCCGCGCAGACGACCAGCTCACGGCGCGCCTCGCCGAACGCCAGAGCTTGCGTAGCGAGGAGGCCCAGTAACAGCAGCACCGTGACCCACTTGCCAGCCTTATTTTTCATCCGGCCCGAGCGTCGTCGTCCCATAGTCATTCGTGGTGCCTGGAGGAGGGGCCCAACCGTTATCCTGGTCCGCCGAGCGAGGCACCGGCGCCGGGTTTTGCGAAGGCGTCGGCCCATTCTGTTCGGCCAGTGTTTGCGGCAGCGACAACGAGCGGACATAGGCTGATATCTGCCACAACTGTTGATCCGGGATCTTGCCACCCCAGGCGGGCATGCCATTCGGGCGCCCCTCCACCAGGGTCTGATGGATCTGCTCCAGCCGTCCGCCATAGATCCACTCGCTATCCATCAGGCCCGGGCCCATGCCCCCGCCGCCGGACGAATGACAACCCGAGCAGTTGTACTGTGAAAAGAGCCGCTTGCCCGTGGTGACGGCTTCGGCATTGTCGTAATAAGCCGCGGCTCGCGGATCCGTCGTTACCAACGTGTGATTGAGTCCAGGAGCCAGCGCGGAATCGATGACGCCCTGATTGCCCGCTGGCACAGCCGCAACGGCGTTGCCCGGGTGGGAGCCATGACCGCATCCGGCCAGAGACGCAAGTACTGCGATTCCGGGCAGACATTTAGTGAGGCAGCGCAAAGACATATAGCGTCCCTCCCGCTGTGGTGTACTTGGGAAGGTCCGACATCACGTTGACCATCCCCAGCGCCGCACTGCCATCGCGCGGGTCCACTGGCCCCGATACGACAGCGCCCGACCAACCGCCCACCCCGGCCAGCACGGCGATGTACTGGTGTCCATCCGGACCCTTGTAGCTGACGGGTTGGCCGATGATTCCGCTGTCCACCTTGTATTTCCACAGGATTTCGCCTGTGCGGGCGTTGACCGCCTTGAACCAACCGTCCATGGTCCCGTAGAAGACGAGGTCGCCGCCAGTGACCACGGTCCCGGACCAGACGGGGAAATTCTCTTTGATCATCCATGCGGGCTTGCGCTGGACGGGATCCCATGCAGTGAGCGCGCCCCGATTCCCACCGGGTCCCGGCTTCATATGAACCTCGGCGCCCACGTAGGGGGTTCCGACGATGTAGCTCACCTGCATGTTCTTCCAGTCCATGCATATGTTCTCATGCGGTATGTAGATGAGCCCCGTTCGCGGACTGAAGCTGCTCGGCTGCCAATCCTTCGAACCGGAGGCGGTCGGGCAGATGTCGCGCACCGTTTCACCGAGCTTGGTTTCCTTGTCCGGGTTCACGATCGGTCGACCCGTCTTCAGATCGACGCCCCGCGTGGTGTTGGTAGGTCCGAATGGATCGGCGGACAACACCTGGCCGTTGGTGCGGTCGATGACATAGATGTAGCCGTTGCGATCCGGGTGTACCAGCACCTTGCGCATGCTGCCGCCGAAGGGCATATCGAGCAGGATCTGCTCGTTGATCCCGTCGTAGTCGTGCTCGTCGTGCGGTGTGAACTGGTAGAACCAGTGGGCGGACCCGTTCGCCGGATCCCGCGCGAAAATGCCCGCTGTCCACTTGTTATCGCCGGGCCGTTGGTCGGCATTCCACGGGCCTGGGTTACCCGTGCCGTGATAGAGCGCGTGCAACTCCGCATCGTACGTCATCCAGCCCCACATATTCCCGCCGCCGATCTTCCAGGCATCCGGCGGCCAGGTTTTCACGCCCAGGTCCGTACCCCGTGCGCTGGCGTAGTAGGGCTTGAACTGCGCACCGATCAGGACCTCCTTGTCGGGCCCGGTGTTGTAGGCTTTCCAGACGAGTTTGCCGCTATCTTCATCGAGGGCGGCCACCCACCCACGTACTCCGAGCTCGCCGCCCGAATTGCCCACATAGACCCGTCCATCCGCCACCACGGGTGCCATGGTGATCGACTCGCCTGTGTTGATGTTGCCCAGCTGGGTGCGCCAGACCGCCTTGCCGGTCTTGACGTCGAGCGCGATGGTCTGCCCATCCAGGGTGTTGAAAATGTACTTGCCCTTGTCGACCGAGCCGCCGCGATTGACCACATCACAACACGCGACACCCTGGCTGGCGGGCACGGGCCGCGGCGCGAACTTCCACTTCAAAGGCGCGCCCGGCCTGGTCAGATCCAGCGCATAGACGTAATTGGGATAAGCCGTGACGATGTACATCGTGTTGTCCGCCACGATCGGCGCTGCTTCCTGCCCCTTGTTCACCCCGAGGGAAAAGCTCAGAACCGGTTGGAGTTGCTTCACGTTCGCTGGCGTCAACTCGTTGAGAGAAGAGAACCGTGTGGAGGCGTAGTTCTTGGAAGGCATGGTCCATTGCCCGTCGTCCTTGGGCGCGTTCTCCGGGCTCGCGGCAGTGTGGCCGGCCTCCGGCGTGGGTGCGGACAGGGCGTGCCCGATCTGCTCGCGAGTGAACACGTCGTAGTCCTGCACTGGCGAAGGCACTGTCTGTGCCATGACGCCTTCGGTCAGCAGTACCAACGTCACCGTAGCAAGCGAGGTTTTCATAGTTTCGAACCCATCAGCCATAACAGCGGGGCAGCACGATGAAAGCGATGCCGGTAACGAGGGACGTGATGGCGAAGCCCGCCGCAAACATGAGGCCCCAGAAGGCGAGAAAGCGCGTCCGCCCCGTCCCCGCCTCCATCAGCCACCCGTGCCCGCCGGGATGCTCGGCACGCGTCCTTTGCCAGTTACGCCACGAAACCCACAGCGCCGCCACTCCGATGACGACAGCCGCGACCAGAACGGCGATCATCGCCTGCCAACTCCAGGTGTATCCGTCCATGGGGAGCTGCAGGGGATGATCTCCGGGGAAACACGGCCAGCTCGCCAGCGCGTAACCGGCGTTGAACTCCAGGAACCAGGCCACCGGTCCGCCGGCAATGCCGAATGCCAGCTCCAGCAAGGTGACCCGCTCCCGGTGCGGGGCGGGATGGTGGGACAAGGAGGACGCGGGCCTGCTCATGTGCCGAATCCGAGGTAAGGAGTCACGTAGTAGGTGAAAAAAACACACAGCCAGACGGCGTCCACGAAGTGCCAATACAACACTCCCGCGGAGATCGCGAGATGCCGGCGCGGGCTGAAGTAATCCAACGCCGTCCACAGGAAAAGCGCCGCCAGGATGCCCAGCCCGACGATGACGTGCGCCATGTGAAAGCCCGTGGTGACGTAGTAGAGCGAGGCGAAGCTGGAGGCTCCCAGGCCGAACGGCTTCGCCGCCCATTCATCCCCCTGAATGAGCGCGAATAGCAGACCCATGACGAATGCCCCGCCGAAGCCCAACAGTGCCTTGCCGCGGTGCCGGTCCAATATCCCGCGCTCGCCGATCCAGGCCACTACGCTCGAGGCCAGCAGAAGGATGGTGTTCGGCAAGGCCAGTTTCAGAACTGGCCGCGGCTCCAGTACCCATCCATGCTGGGCGGTCGCGCCGGTGTAGTAGTACCCGAACAGCAGGTAGGCAAACAGCGCAGCCTCGCTGGCCACCAGCATTCCAACTCCCCAGTATCCCAACCCGCGGCGGCCGGTCGGCCCGACCGGCAGATCCCGTGGTGCCGACAGCGCGACTTCAGCAGCTTCAGCCATGCGCAATCTCCCGAGGCGCCGACGGAGCCGGCTCCCGCTCGCGCAGCTCACGTCTCGGCCATAGCCACGCGAGCAGCGCGAAAATCGTGATCACGGCGCCAACCCAGACGACAATCCACAGTTTCAAAAGGAGGCCCACAAAAATCACGGTGGTCCCCACCGCCAGCACGAGCGGTGCGAAACTGTCTTCGGGCATTTCCAATATCATGTCGGGCACGCCGTCCAGAGCCGTGGTCGCGATCGTCTCCTTGCCTTCATCGAGCAACATGCCGTGATCGATACTGGAACGCACCTCCTCGCCCAACCGCTCTTCCCACAACGGGTGTCGCGTGGCGACTGTAGGAATGACACTGAAGTTGTAAGGAGGAGGAGGGGAGGGCACTGCCCACTCGAGCGTGTGTCCGTCCCAGGGATTGGCGCCGGCCCATGCGCCGGTTTTGAGGCTCTTCACGACATTCACGACGAAGAGGAGGACCCCGACCCCGAGCACGAAACTGCCGACTGTCGTGATCATGTTGAGGGTGTCCCAGCCCATGCCCTCCGCATAGGTGTAGACGCGGCGTGGCATGCCGAACAGGCCGGTGAGGTGCATGGGCAGAAAGGCCAGATTGAACCCGATGAACGTGATCCAGAAATTCCAGCGCCCGAGCCGCTCATCCATCAATCGGCCGGTCATTTTCGGGAACCAGAAATACACCGCGCCCAGTACCGGGAAGACGTTGATTCCGATGAGCACGTAGTGCAGGTGCGCGACGACGAAGTAGGTGTCCGTGAGCTGCCAGTCCACCGGCACGCTGGCCGTCATGAAACCCGACACCCCGCCGATGACGAACAGAATGATCATCGAGGCGAAATACAGGAAGGCGGTCGTCACCACCGGCCGCCCCAGGTAGAGGGTGGCCAACCAGGCGAATACGGCGACCGCGGAGGGAATGACGATGACAATGGAGGCAGCGGAGAAGAACGACAGACCCAGCCCCGGTAGCCCCGTGGCAAACATGTGGTGCACCCAGACCCCGAAGCCCAGGATCATGGTGGCCACTGTCGACAGCGCAACCAATGAATACCCCACGAGCGGTCGCCTGGAGAATACCGGCAGCCCGTCCGACACCATGCCCATCGCAGGTAGAACGATGGCATACACCCAGGGGTGACCGAAGATCCAGAACAGGTGCTGCCACAACAGCGGCTGTCCGGCGAAGGCGGGGTCGAAGAAGTGGGTTCCGAATTGCCGGTCCATCCAGAGCAGGAAAAACGCCAGGCTCACCGCGGGCACCACCAGCAGATTGGCGACACTGGCGGTCAGCGTCCCCCAGACGAGAATCGGCAGGCGATTGATCGACATGCCCGGCGCCCGGGTCCGCATCGCCGTCACGATGAAGTTGGCCGCCCCCACCGTCGTCGAAATCCCCAACAGCACCATCCCGAGCGCATAGAAATCCTGGTTCATCCCCGGGTTGTAGTCTTTCAAGGAGTACGGCACGTAGTTGAACCAGCCGTCATTCGGCCCGTAGCCGATCAGGAACCCCGCGTACATGAAGAGGCCCGCCGCGAGGTAGATCCAGTAACTGAGGGCGTTCAATCGCGGAAACGCCATGTCCCGGCTGCCCAGCAACAACGGCCATAGATAATTCGAGAATCCCGACAGGATGGGGGAGGCGTACAGGAAGATCATCGTCATCCCATGGGTCGAGAACAGCTGGTTGTATTGATCCGGGGTGAGCAGCGTCCCGTTCGGCTCCGCCAGTT
The DNA here is from genome assembly GCA_036834945.1 of Steroidobacteraceae bacterium. GTDB lineage: Bacteria > Pseudomonadota > Gammaproteobacteria > Steroidobacterales > Steroidobacteraceae > 13-2-20CM-66-19. Next base: position 3,145 of record DAITMW010000042.1, on the reverse strand, counting down.
GCAGCCGCATGATCAGCGCCTCGATCCCCCCGAGCACCAGGAAGATGAAGGCCGTGACGATGTAGCGGATCCCGATCTCCTTGTGATCCACTGTACTGAAGAACCCCTTCAGTCCAGGCGCCGTTTCCCACAGGGACAATAGCCGCGCCTGGTGGGTAACGCTGTCGGCATCGACGCGTGGTGTGCGATACGCAGCGGCCTTCATTGCAAAGTCTCCAGGTAGGCCAGCGTGTCGGACAGTTGCTCCGCGGTCAGGTTCTGGTTGGGCATCAGCGTCCCCGGCTTCAGTTGCTGCGCTGCCTCGATCCAGCCTCCCAGCGTCCCCACTCCATTGACCAGGGCACCAGCCGCAATCGTCCGGCGCGACATGACGTGCGTCAGGTCGGGAGCCGTCACGGCGGCGGCGGTCGTTCCATGCACTCCATGACAGAGCCCGCACCGGTACTCGACCAACTCCTTGCCACGCCTTTGCTGTGCCGTGGTCGGTTCCGGTGCGGGCTCCAACTGATGCGCGCGCCAGCGCTGGAAGTCCTCTGTCGACTCGGCGACCACCTCGAAAGCCATGTGCGCGTGCTGATACCCGCAGTACTCGCCGCAGCGTCCGCGGTACCGGCCCGGTTGCGCTGCTTCCAGCCACGTCACGTTGGTCTGGCCCGGGATGGTGTCGGTTTTGCCGGACAATTTCGGCACCCAGAAGCTGTGAATGACATCGCCGCCGTGCAGCCGCACTTGAACCGGCACGCCGACAGGAATGTGGATCTCGTTCGCCGTAGTGAAGCTCTTGTCCGGCTCCGCGGCGTCATAACGCACGTCCCACCACCACTGCCGTCCCGTGACGTCCAGTGTCAGTTGCGGTTTGCCGGGCGCTCCCGAGGTCTTCGCCAGCGCCACCATGGTCCAGACCAGTGTCACCAACAGTGGCACCGCCGAGATACCGACTCCCAGGCCGATCCAGCGCAGGCCGTTCCCTCCCCGGGACACCCCAATGGCTCGCATTTCCTCGACATTGGTGGCAACCCGCGCGCGCCGTACCCCGAGCCACAGCAGAATCGCAATGACCCCGCACACCACGATCGAGACGATCAGGGTGAACCAGGTCAGAGGCAGGATGACCTTCGCGCTCTGACCAGCGGCGTCAAGATAGCCCAGCGGTGTTGGACTCATGCCGGCTCGTGCCTTCCAGACTGTTCCAGACGATTCTGAGTGAACGGATCGCTGCCCACAGGAACAGCAGGATCCCGGGAACCCACATGAGGGTGCCGCCGAGTTGCTGGTCCTGGAGGGGGGTGAGACCCCAGGCCTGGGTGGTGATGAAATGGGGGTAGAACAAGGGTCGCCTGGCCAGGGCCAATACCGCTCCCAGCAGCCCCATCTGCATCGACGTCAGCAATCCAACCGTCAGGACCAGTCCGGTGCGCTTGGCGGGGTGATGAACCAGCTCGCTCCATAACACGATGCCACTGCCGAACAACGTCAGGTGCATCGCCCAGTAAACGGTAGTGGCGGAAAAGGTTGCGGCATAGGGGCCCGGCATGTGCCAGACCCATAGGAAAAGCATGAACGCTGCCGCCGCGGTCCACAACGGTACCGCCGTGCCCGAATGCCTGCGCTGTGGGAAGCCCAGCGCGACCAGCGGTGCAGCCACCAGCAGGAGAATCATGTGCTGCGCGATGCGCGCGCTGAACAGCGAAACTGACAAGGCGCACAGCGGCGAAATGAGCGCGGCTCCCGCAACCAACCAACCGCATGCCGCGTAAGTGCGGCTGCGCGGGGTCTCCTGGGCGAGGTGGGCGATATGAGCGGCGCCCAGCACAACGAGGGCCGTAATCAACACCGGGTCGACGTTGAACCTCTCCAACAACTCCCCGGGAGAGGGCGCTACGCCGCAATATGGCACAGTTAACATCGAGATTCCTTCATCGCGCACGTCGATCAGCAGCAAGTCGCGATCCCGCAACACGCGGCGCCGGGGTCGCGTCCAACCTCTGGCAGTGCGGGCGGCACCGGGCTTGCTCCCGACGAGGTCATGTAGAGGTTGGTCCGCTGAAAGTACTGCAATATCCGGAAAAACTTGCGCATTGATCCATGTTGGCGAGGTTGATCCAGGTTAACCAGAAATGACTCACTGAGCTGCCGTAGGCCGATGGGAGGCCCTCCGATGAACCACTTGCTGACTACTTCGCTCGCGGCCTGCGCACTGTTGAGTTCCGGGGCGGCGCTTGCCCAGACGCCGCTCGCCGAAAGCTCGGCAAGGGCCATTGATGCAACCGTGGGCAACCAGGTGTTGCAACTGCGGTATCTCGACCACTCGCCGTTCTCGCAGCCGCCAGGCAACCTGGATTATGGCGTATTGCTCACCGAGAACCGTGAGTTCGTAGCCTCCGCGGCCCTCATGTTCGATACGAATTTCGTGCCTCTGCCCGGGCTGCGGCTCCAGCTCGGGCCACAGGCGAACCTGGCGTGGCTGGAGACCGGAAGCAAGACCGATGTCTTTGCATTGGCCGTGGGTGCGTCCGCCCGCTATGACATCCTGCGCCGTTGGGGCCTGTCGGCGTTCGGCAGCGCCTTCTATTCACCCGGAGTCCTGACCTTCGGACAGGCGCATAACCTGTATGACTTCACGGCAGGCGCGGAGGTACGCCTGGCGGGCCGGCTATATGGACTCGCCGGTTATCGTTGGTTCAAGTTCACCCTCGTGGACCAGCCGAATGAGAAGCTCGTCAACGAGCTGTTCGCCGGTGTACGTTGGCAGTTGGAGTGAGGCCCCGCGCCGTCATCTTTGTCGCGGGCGCAGTAACAACCAGGTTGCCGTCAACAAGCCCGCGGCGAGCATCCCGGTGAGAAGCGGGAAGGTGCGCGCAGTTGTGCTCGCAACCTCGGCCATGTGAGGTTTCAGCAGCTCCAACCGACGCACGGTCATCCGCCATCCCAGTTCCCGAAGCCGATCCTCGAGTTCTGTTTCCGCCAGCGGCAATAGGATCGTCTCCTCGTCGGCCACGTGATGCAACACCGTGCGGATGAGCTCGTAGAACGTCCCGTCGTACCGAGTGTCGTCAGGCGTCATCTGGCGCAAGCGTTGCATCAGCAGGCGCATCTGCTGGTGTTCCGCGACGCTCTTGTCGAGCTCCCCGGTACTGTCGTCCTG
>DAITMW010000041.1:0-34407 GCA_036834945.1 Steroidobacteraceae bacterium | reverse complement strand
GAATGGTTGCGACGCCCGCTTCGGTCAACAGCCGTTCGGCGAAGCCAACGTCATCAGGGGGAAAGAATTCGCTGAAGTCCAGCAACTGGAAGTACGTGCCTTGCGCCGGCGGCAGCCGGAAGCCGGATTTCTCGAGCGCATTGCGCACCCGGTCGCGCTTCTCCTGGAAAAACGCGGGCAGACTGCGCCAGCCCTCGGGCTTTTCCGTGAGGTATGCCGCGATCGCATGTTGCGTAGGGTGCGAGATGCTGAAGGTGTTGAATTGGTGCACCTTGCGCAGCTCGCGGGTGAGAACGGGAGGCGCGATTGCATAGCCGACGCGCAATCCCGTCGCGTGCATGGTCTTGCCGAACGAGAACACGACGAAGCTTTTTTCAGCGAGCTCGGGCTGCAAGAGCACTGAGGCGTGCTTGCGTCCGTCGTACACGACGTGCTCGTACACCTCGTCCGACATGATGAGAATATCCCTGCCCCGGATGACATCCGCCAGCGTGTTCAGGTCCTCACTCGAGGCGGCCGTACAGGCAGGATTGTGCGGGCTGTTGAATAGAATGAGCCGTGTGCGCTCGTTGATGGCCGACCGCACCCGGTCCCAGTCATAGCGGAATCCCGGCGGTAGGAGCGGAATCCGGATGCTTCGCCCTCCGGCGAGCCGGACCGCCGGATCGTAGGAATCGTACGAGGGATCGAACATGATCACCTCGTCGCCCGGTCCTACGACCGCCTGGATGGAGGAATAGATCGCCTCGGTGGCACCCAGCGTGACGGTCACCTGCGACTCGGGATCGACCTTGAGACCGTAGCTCATGAAGAGCTTCTGCGCGATGCGCTCGCGCAAAGTCATCAGGCCCTCCATCGGCGCGTACTGGTTATGCCCCTGGCTCATGGCCACCGCCACCAGCTCGCCCAGGCGCGGATCGATCTCGTAGTCGGGGAAGCCCTGCCCGAGATTGAGCGCGCCGAGCTCGCGAGCCCGCCGCGACATGACTGTGAAGATGGTCGTGCCGACATCGGGCAGCTTGCTGCGTTGGAAAGTATCCATGGAGTTTCGTCCGCCGGAAACTAACGCCGGGTCAAGTCGGCCGCGGCCAACGCCGCGCCAATGACACCGGCCTTGCCGGCAAATTTCGCTGGCATGATGCGCGCCTTGGAATGCAGCAGTGGAGCGAAGTCATCGAAGCGCTCGCTCACCGCGCCCCCGAGGATGAACAGATCGGGCCAGAACAGTGCGTGCATACGCGCCAGGTATTCGTTCACACGCTCGATCCAGGCAGGCCAGTCCAGGTTGAGCGCGGTCTTCACGTGCGCCGAGGCCCACTTCTCCGCGTCCATGCCCCGCATCTCCAGGTGTCCCAACTCGGTGTTGGGAATCAACCTACCCTTGCAGAACAGAGCACTACCGATCCCGGTGCCGAACGTGAGCATGAAGATCACGCCGCTCTCGTCCCGGCCGGCACCCCAACGCACTTCCGCGAACCCCGCGGCGTCCGCGTCGTTGAGGAACTCGGCCGGCCGGCCCAGCACGCTGACGGCAAGCGCCGTTGCATCGGTTCCGATCCAGGTATGGTCGATGTTGGCAGCCGTGCAAACCCTGCCCTTCTGCACGACACTGGGAAGAGCTATCCCAACACCTTCACCCGCTTCGGGCAGGCGGCGCGACAGGCCCGCAATCACCTGCATGACTCCCTGGGGGGTCGCAGGGTTGGTGGGCGCGGAGATCAGCTCGCCGACGAGCTTGCCTTCCTCCACGTCCACGAGGCCAGCCTTCACCGACGATCCCCCGACATCGAATCCTTGTATCTTGCGCGTCATGTCAATAGAAGCTCAGAGGTTGGCGGCGGCCGCGAGTTGCTCGTCACGCTCGCGCCGCCTGTTCTGGTAACGCATCCAGATCGCGGACGTGATGATACCGACCGTGACCAGCATGACCATGAGGGTGGCCAGGGCATTGACGTCGGGACTCACACCGAGACGTACTTTGGAAAAAATGACCATGGGCAGGGTGCTCGAGCCGGGACCCGCGACGAACTGGGTGATCACCAGATCGTCCCACGACAATGTGAAAGCCAGCAACCAGCCTGACAGGATCGCCGGCACGATGAGCGGCAACGTCACACGGAAAAAGACGGTGGCCGGGCGTGCTCCCAGGTCCATCGCCGCCTCTTCGAGCGACTCATCGAATCCGACCAGGCGCGACTGCACGACCACGGTCACGTAAGCCATGCAGAAGGTGATGTGCGAGAGCGTGATCGTGAGCGCACCCGTACCCTTCGGCCATCCAATGACCTGCTGGAGTGCCACGAACATCAGCAACAGGGACAGCCCGGTAATGACCTCGGGCATCACGATCGGTGCCGTCGTCATACCGGACAGGAGCGTCCGGCCTTTGAATGGACCGAACCTCGCAAGCGCGACGCCAGTGAGGGTTCCGAGGATGACAGCTCCGGTCGCGGAGACGAGCGCGATCCGGATCGAGAGCCACGCGGCACCGACGATCTGTCCGTTGGATAGCAGTTCGGTGTACCACTTGAGCGTGGGCGAATGCGCGGCGTCCCAGACAGTGACCAGCCGGGAGTTGTTGAACGAAAATACGATCATCGACAGGATCGGCACGTACAGGAACACGAGCCCGAACACGAGCGCGGTGCGTGAGAACAACCCGCGCGATCTCATTTCTGTGCCTCCAGCTCACGCCGCTGGAAATGCTGGAAATACATGATCGGTATCGCGAGCAGCAGGAGAATGAGAATGGCTACGGCGCTCGCGACCGGCCAGTCGCGATTCTCGAAAAACTCGTCCGACAACACCCGCCCGATCATGAGCTGATCAGTCCTGCCCAGCAGCGAGGGCACGATGTACTCTCCGACGGCCGGAATGAAAACGAGCAGCGAGCCGGCGACGATGCCGGGCATCGATTGCGGCAGGGTGATACGCAGGAATGCGGTTACGGGGTTCGCGCCCAGGTCCGCCGCCGCCTCGAGCAACGTGTTGTCGTGCTTCTCCAGATTTGAATACAGCGGCAGGATCATGAACGGCAGGTAGGAATACACGATGCCGATGTAGACCGCGAAGTCGCTCTGCAGCATCTGGATCGGCTCGTGGATCACGCCGAGATACATCAATACGTTGTTGATCACCCCATTGTTCTTCAGAAGGCCGATCCACGCGTAGACGCGTAACAGGAACGAAGTCCAGAACGGCAGGATGACCATCATCAGCAACACGTTACGCCACGTCGGGGTCGCATGGGCAATCGCGTAGGCCATTGGATAGCCGATGAGCAGACAGCAGATCGTGGATACCAACGCAACCTTGATGGAGTACAGGTAGGCGCTGATGTACAGCGGGTCGGTGAATAGAAACCCGTAGTTGGCCCAATGCAGCTTCGGAGTCGGCAGGCCGTGCACCCATTGGAAGAGCGGTGCGTACGGCGGCATCGCGAGACGGACCTCCGAAAAGGAGATCTTCAACACGATGAGGAACGGGATCATGAAGAACAGGGTCAGCCAGAACAGTGGGACCCCTGCGACGAGCCGTCTGCCGGCACGATTTTCGAGTTGCGCCATTTACTTCACGGTCATTCGGTCAATACGACCGGACTGGAGCCGTGCCAGGAGAGCTCCACGATCTCATCCCGGACGATGCGATGCTCGGCGTCACGGGTGATATTGGGGAGCGTCACGCGCACTGTCTTGCCGGAGTCGATCTGTACCAGGTAGATCGAGACGTCGCCCATGTAGGCAATCTCTTTCACAACCCCGCGCACAACGTTCGTACGCCCCTCCGTCGGCGTAGCCGGCACTCGCGTCATGTTGATCTTCTCGGGCCTGACCGCCGTCCAAACGGTCGCGCCGCGCGAGCAGTTGAGGCTGCGATCTACCGCAACGACACAACCGAGCTCATCGGACTGAATACGGCCGTCGCTCTCCTCGAGCACACGGCCCTCGAACATGTTGACCGAGCCGATGAAGTCGGCGACGAACTTCGTCGCCGGGGACTCATAGATGGCCGACGGGGTGCCCACCTGGGCGATCTTGCCGTGATTCATGACGCCCATGCGCGAGGAAAGGGTCATGGCCTCTTCCTGGTCATGGGTCACCACGATGAAGGTGACGCCGAGCTGCTTCTGGATGTTGATGAGCTCGAATTGCGTGTGCTCGCGCAGCTTCCGATCGAGCGCCGCCAGCGGCTCGTCCAGCAACAGTAGTTTCGGGCGCTTTACCAGCGCGCGTGCCAACGCCACGCGCTGCCGTTGGCCACCAGAGAGCTGGTGTGGCTTGCGCGCGGTGAACGATGTCATCTTGACGATGTCGAGGATCTCGTTCACCCGCTTGCGGATTTCGGCCTTGTCGAGCTTCTCCTGCTCGAGTCCGAACGCCACGTTCTTCTCGACCGTCATGTGCGGGAAGAGCGCATAGGACTGGAACATCATGTTCACCCGCCGCTCGTACGGCGGAATCGTGCTCATGTCCTGGCCGTCGATGTAGATCCTTCCGGCGGTCGGAGTCTCGAAACCGGCCAGCATCCGCAACAGGGTCGTCTTACCGGAGCCGGAGCCGCCCAGCAGACAGAAGATCTCGCCCTGTTGGATGTCGAGCGACACATTGTCGACCGCTGCGAAGTCACCGAATTTCTTCGTGACACCCTCGATCCGCACGAAGGCATCGAAGGAGACTTTGGCCGGCGCGTCCACCTGAACTTCCGCGCTCACTTGCCGGTCTTGAACCGGGTCCACATCCGCGTCAGCACGCGCGTGAAATCCGGCGTCCTCATGGGCTCGGGATGGAGCTTCGCCAGCACCTCCGGCGGAGGATAGACACCCGGATCGTTACGGATGTCCTCCTTGATGGCCGGGGTCGGCGTGTCGCCGTTGGCGTACTTGACCAGGTTGGTGTTGCGCGCGGCGATCTCCGGGCGCATCAGGTAGTTGATGAACAGGTGTGCGTTGTTGGGGTGGGGCGCATCGGCCGGAATGGCGAACATGTCGTAGTTGCTGACGGCGCCTTCCTTCGGGATGTGGTAGCCGATCTCGATGCCTTTGCCGGCGTCCTTGGCGCGATCGTGCGCCTGCTTCACATCACCCGACCAGCCCAGCGCCAGGCAGGTCTCACCGTTGGCGAGATCATCGATGTAGCGGGACGAATGCACATAGCGGACGTAGGGACGAATCGCCATCAACGCCTTCTCGACCGCCTGCATGTCCTCGGTTGAAGTGCTGTTGGGATCCTTGCCCAGATAGATGAGCACCGTGGAAATCACCTCGGTGGGCGCATCGAGCAGGGAAACGCCGCAGTCGGCGAATTTCGCGACGACCGCCGGGTCGTACAACATCCGCCAGCTGTCGAGCGGCGCATCCGGCATGCGCTGTTTGATCTTGTCGACGTTGTAGCCTGGACCGGACGTGATCCACATGTAATCCACGGCGTAGGCATTACCCTCGTCGTACTGCGAGGCTTTCTTCGCGACCTCGGGATCGAGGTCCTTCCAATTCGTGAGCAGTGCCCGGTTCAGTTTCTGGTAAACGCCCGCCTGGATCTGCCGGGCGAGGAATGCGCCGGAGGGCGCGACGACGTCGTAGTTGGTATGCCCGGTGAGGAGCTTCGTCTCGAGCACTTCGTTGGAGTCGAATACGTCGTAGTTGACCTTGATCCCGTACTCTTTCTGGAAATCGGCCACGACGCTCGGGTCGATGTAGTCCGACCAGTTGTAGACGTTCACGACCTTTTCCGCATCCGGCTGCGGCTCACCCGAAGCGCTCACGGCGGCCGGGGCGGACTTCGCCTTGGCGCTTTCATCGTCGGGAGGTTTGGAGCTACCGGAGCAACCGGCGAAGACGGCGGCGAGAACCGCGCCAAGACAAAGTGAGCGCAGAGCAGTACTCATGAAGCCTCTAATGACGGACAGGCGCAGACTCCGGCAACGCGCAAGCGGTTCACCCCCCACGCGGCCGGCTTTGGCTCAATAGTAACAGTCCCGCAGGCGTGGGTGAGCCACCAGGCAGGCTCAGGGACGGCGATCCCCTGCGTACCAGGCATTTCGCCGCGCCGTGCCGTTGCCCTAGACGTTGAGCAGGAGGTGCTCCCGCTCCCAGGAGCTGATGACCTGCAGGAAGACCTCGTATTCGGCTTCCTTGACGATCGTGAACGCCGAGACGAACTGCTCGCCGAGCAGCTTCACGAGGGGCTCGCACTCCTTGAGATTGCGCAGTGCCTCATCCAGTGAGCGGGGCAAGCCGAATGGCAGGTCGTGCGCGCTTCCCGTCACCGGGTCGCTGGGTTGCAGACCTTCGACCATCCCCAGGTAGCCGCAGGCCAGCGACGCCGCAATCGCAATGTAAGGGTTGGCATCCGCGCCGCCAACACGGTTCTCGACGCGACGGGCTTCAGCATCGGACATCGGCACTCGCAACCCGGCCGTGCGGTTGTCATAACCCCAATGCACGTTGATGGGGGCCGAAAGATAACGGGTCAGGCGGCGATAGGAGTTCACATTGGCGCAGAACAGGGCCATCGCGGCCGGCATGTACTTCTGCAGCCCGCCGATGTGCGAGAAGAACAACTGGGACGGCGTGCCGTCGGGGTTGCTGAAGATGTTCTTGCGCGTCTTGGTATCGACGACGCTCTGGTGAATGTGCATGGCGCTGCCGGGCTCCTTGGCATGGGGCTTCGCCATGAACGTCGCGTAGATCTTGTGCCGCAGCGCCGCCTCGCGCGCGGTCCGCTTGAACAGGAAGGCCTGATCCGCCAGGGCCAACGGATAGCCGTGGATCAGGTTGATCTCCATCTGTGCCGGCCCATCCTCGTGGATGAGCGTGTCGATCTCGATCTCCTGGTCCTCGCAGAACTGATAGATGTCGTCGAACAGCGGGTCGAACTCATTGACCGCCGCAATGCTGTAAGACTGGCGTCCGGGCTCGGCACGCCCTGAGCGGCCGACCGGCGGCTTGAGCGGGTAGTCCGCATCCTTGTTCTGCTCGATCAGGTAGAACTCGAGCTCGGGCGCGACCACGGGCTCCCAGCCCCTCTGGGCATAGAGCTCGAGGACGTTACGCAGCACGTGGCGCGGCGCCATCGTGACCCGCCGTCCGTCCGAGTAAAAGCAGTCATGGATCACCTGGGCCGTGGGCTCGGCCGCCCAGGGGACGCGGCGCACGGTCTTGGGGTCCGCCTTGAGGACAATGTCGATTTCGGCGGGGCTCATGGCCTCCGCGGGCTCGAGCGGATAGTCGCCCGTCACTGTCTGCAGGAAGACGCTCTCGGGCAGCCGCATGCCGCCATCCTCGGCGAACTTCTCCGCGGGCATGATCTTGCCCCGCGCGATACCGGCCATGTCGGGGATGATCGCCTCAACCTCGGAAATGCCGTGGTCACGGAAAAACTGCCGGATCTCACCGCTCGCCATACGTATTACCTTTCTACTTCGACCTGGCGCGCTCGCGGCTTGCCGACCCGAAGGCCGCGAACAACGCCCGGGAAAACGGATTACTCATCACCTGCCATTCGGGATGCCATTGCACGGCGACCGCGAAGCGCGCGGCGCCGGTCACATGGAAAGCCTCGACCAGCCCGTCGGGTGCCCGCGCCTCGACGGCCAGGTGGGGGCCGAGTTTGGCAATCCCCTGAGAATGCAGCGAATTGACGCGGATGCGGTCGCGGCCGGCCATGGCCCGCAGCAAGCCGCCCTGCTCCAGGATCACTTCGTGGGCGGGACCGTACTGCACTTCGAGAGGTTGGCTGTAGTCCTCGCGGTGATCGCTATAGCCTTCAACCTGGTGCACCTTCTGGTGCAAGGTGCCTCCGAAGGCGACGTTCATTTCCTGGAATCCGCGGCAGAGTCCCAACACGGGGATGCCCGCCTCGACCGCCTTGCGGATCAGAGGGAGCGTGGTCGCGTCCCGCGCCGGATCGTGAAGTGTGCCAGGCTCGCTCGGGCTGCCACTGTAGTGGTGGGGCTCCACGTTCGACGGGCTTCCGGTGAACAGGATGCCGTCCAGCCGGCCCAGGAGGTCGTCGAGCCGTAGCTCCTCAGCCAATGACGGGATGACTAGCGGAAGCGCATCCGCCGCTTCCAACACGGCCCGGGCATACTTCTCCCCGACCATGTGAAACGGGTGCAAACCGACCATACGGCGATCGGCGGGAATACCAATGAGCGGGCGAGCGGGTGCCATGACGGACTGCCGGGGGCGTTTAGTATTTTAAACAACTCTGCCCAGCGAATTCTCCAAGTCAGCCCCTATTAGACCACAGCTTCAGGCTGGAATGCGCCTGGTCCATGGCGACCCCGCGGGTTGAGGCTGTAAGGCAATGGAAAGCTGCTTTTTGTACACTTCCGTGAGCGATTCGCTAGCCTTTTGGCGCACGTCAGGCGCAAGGGCGGCGTCAAAAGATCCTAAACACATCCGTTCCCGGGACTTGACGCATGGGACGTCTGGCGCGGACCAGGTCGTATTACGCGGCTACAGCTCATACCGCACCGGATCGTGGAGAGCTCGACAGCTCGATTGACTGCGACGTCTGCGTCGTGGGCGGAGGAATCGCCGGCTGCTCGACGGCGCTGCACCTCGCCGAGAGCGGCTACGACGTCGCGCTTCTCGAAGAATACCGCGTCGGTTGGGGAGCCTCGGGACGCAGCGGCGCGCAAGCAATCCACGGCGTCGCCGCCGGCCACATCAAACTCGAGCGCCTCATCGGGCCCGCGGACGCCCGCCTGGTCTGGGACGTCTCCATCGAGGGGCTCTCCCTGATGAAAGAGCTCATCGGCCGATACCACATCGACTGCGACTGGACGGATGGTTATCTGCTCACGGCGGTCAAGAAACGCCATCTGCAGGAGTTGCAGACGGAGTTGGCGGCACTGCAAAACAACCTCGGCTACACGAGCGCGCGCCACGTGCCTCGAGAAGAGCTGCGCACGATCCTTGGCACCGAGCGTTATATCGGCGGCCTCTATGACTCAACCAGTGGCCATCTCCACCCTCTGAACTACACAGTCGGATTGGCGGCGGCCGCGGAAAGTCATGGCGTACGCATCTTCGAAGGCACGCGAGCCTTGGGATTCAGGGAAACGGGCGCGGTCGCGGGGGCTGTCCGTGTTCGAACTCCACGCGGCGAGGTACGTACCCGACATCTCGTCCTGTGCGGAAACGTCTACTTGAAGGAGACCGCTCCGGCGCTGGCCTCGAAGATCCTGGCGGTGGGGTCGTATATTGTCGCGACGGAACCGCTCGGAGCGGAACGGGCCCGTGGACTGATTGCCAACAACGCCGCCGTCTGCGACATGAACTGGGTGTTGGATTACTTTCGATGCTCGGCGGACCATCGCCTGTTGTTCGGTGGCAGGATCAACTCGGTCCTGGGCTCGCCCGATGCCGCCAGTGCGACGCGAGAGCGCATGCTCAAAGTGTTTCCGCAACTCGCCGACGCACGCATCGACTACGCCTGGGGCGGACACGTCGACGTCACCATGAACCGCGCCCCCAACTTCGGACGCCTGGCGTCCAATATCTACTTCCTGCAGGGCTTTTCCGGCCATGGCATCGCACTCACCGGCATCGCCGGGAAGCTCGTCGCGCAGGCTATCGCCGGGACCGCGGAGCGATTCGACGTGTTTGCCAGGATCCCACACCGGGATTTCCCGGGAGGCGCTGCCCTACGCCCCCCGGCACTGGCGCTCGCGATGCTGTACTACAGGATTCGCGACCTGTTGTAGCCGGCCCCACGGGCCGGCAGGGTCAATTCAAGAGAGCTACTTCAACAACAACTCCGCGATCTGCACGGCGTTGAGCGCGGCGCCCTTGAGGAGCTGATCGCCGGCGACAAAGAGGGCGATCGAGCGGCCGCTGGGATCGCTGACGTCCTGGCGGATGCGGCCGACGAGGATCGGGTCCTGTCCGGATGCATCCTTGGGCATCGGGAAGTAGTTCCGCTCGACATCATCGACGAGCTTCACCCCCGGCGCGGTCTGGACGATATCGCGGACCTGCGCGGGAGTGATGGGACGCTCGCATTCGAAGTTGATTGCGATGCTATGCGCACGAAGCACGGGGACGCGCACGCACGTCGCCGCCACGCGAATGCTCGAGTCGCCGTAGATCTTGTGTGTCTCGCGCATCACCTTGATCTCTTCCTCGTTGTAGCCGTTCGAGGGGTCGATCTTGGAATTGTGGCTGAAGAGGTTGAACGCGTAGGGATGCGGCAGGACGGTGTTCTTGTATTCGCGGCCGTCGAGGTAGGCCCGTGTCGACTCGCGCAGCTCCTCCATCGCCGCCGCTCCCGCACCGGAGGCGGCCTGGTAGGTCGCCACGATCATGCGTTGGATGCGGTTGACCTTGTGGATGGGCCACAAGGGGGTGATGGAGATGATGGTCGAGCAGTTGGGGTTGGCGATGATGCCCTTGTGCTCTTTCAGGGCCTCGGGGTTGATTTCCGGGACCACCAACGGCACGCCGGGGTCCATGCGGAAGGCCGACGAGTTGTCGACGACGACTGTACCGTGACGGACTGCCGCCGGAGCAAAGCGCTTCGACTGACTACCACCCGCCGAAAACAACGCAATGTCCACGCCGCGGAAGCTGTCTTCGGTCAACTCCTCCACTGTGACTGGCTTTCCCTTGAAGGGGAGCGTCTTGCCCGCGGAGCGGGCCGAGGCGAACAGCCGTAGGTTGGACAGCGGGAAGCGCCGCTGTTCCAGACATTGCATCAACTCGACACCGACCGCGCCGGTGGCGCCAACGACCGCTACGACGGGCGCCGACGAGGAAGGACGACCAGATTGCATGCTACGACTCCCCAATAAAGCTCATGTGACCGACTGAAAAAACCATCTCCGGCCCCGCGGTGGTGCGCGTGGCCCGAAAACAAAAAGGCCCCGCGCAGTTTTCTGGGCGGGGTCGAAAGCGCCGCAGGCGACTTTCGACCAGTAAAACAAAAAGGCCCCGCACAGATTTATCTGGGCGGGGCCTTCGAGATTCGCTGCTTACCGTTTTGCGATCAGCGCGCGAACTCCTCCAGGGCCCCGCAGGGCTTCTTGAGGGTAATCGTGCGCTTTTTCGTGATCATACGGATCATGAGCCCAACCGTACCCTAGGCCGGGCGGCAAGTAAAGCGCGATTATCACGCCCTGCCACGCACCTCAAAACAGCGGTGAATACGGGGATTGCGCTCGAAATCCTTCGGGAGCGTTTTGGTTGAGATGTCAACGACGTCGTAACGCTGTGTCAGCGACTCGTCCAGCCGGAAGCGCTGCGAGTTCGTTGAAAACACGATGAGCCCGCCGGGCGCCAGCAACCGCGCGCAACCGTCGATCAGCGCGCCGTGATCGCGATCGACATCGAGCACGCCTTCCATCCGTTTGGAGTTCGAAAAGGTCGGCGGGTCGACGAAGATGAGATCGTAACGCTCCCGGTCCCCGGCACCATCCTCCAACCAGACGCGGCAGTCCGCCTGTACCAGGCCGTTGCGATCGGGCGAGAGGCCATTCAACTCGAAGTTACGTTGCGCCCAGTTGAGGTAGGTGTTCGACATGTCCACGGAGGTCGTCGATGCAGCACCGCCTGCGGCGGCGTACACACTCGCGGTGCACGTGTAAGCAAACAGGTTGAGGAAGCGCTTCCCCGACGCGGCAGCCCGCAGGCGTGCCCGCGTTTTGCGATGATCGAGGAACAGGCCGGTGTCGAGATAGTCCTCGAAGTTCACCAGGAACTTCAGTCCGTCCTCCAGGACGACATGATATTCGGGCTCGGAGCGCTCCTGGATCCTGGAGTACTGCTCGCCGCGTTTGGTTTTCCGACGCGTGCGGATCCGGATGCGGTCAGGAGCGACGCCGGTCACGTCGGACAGTGTTGAGAGCGCCTCGCCGCGACGCCGGCGGACTGATTCAGCCTCGATTTCGGCGGGGGCCGCGTACTCCTGGACGTAGAGCCAGGTGAGACCAGCGGCGGCGTCCGACGGCTGCTGGGCAGGCTCGCTCGACCGCTCGGGCCGTCCCGGCCAAACCCCCGGGCCCGCCGCCCGCCCTGACGCGTCCGCGGCAGTTTGCGTCTCTATCGTTCGATAAACGTCGATGGCGAACGCATACTCCGGCATGTCGGCGTCGTAAAGGCGATAGCATGAGATGCCGCTGCGGTCGGCCCAAGGCTGTTGCTTCTTGAGATTCTTCGCGAGGCGATTGGCGAACATCTGCGCGCCGGGCGTCTCGCGCAAGTTGGTGTCGCCTTTGCCCAGGCGACCGGGCTCGCGGGCGCTGCCGCTCTCGACTTTCATCCGCAGCAGGCGGCATTCGATCGCGCCGTTCCAGACTGTATGTGTCCGGTGCGCGCGGATTCCCAACTCCAGCCCAAATTCGGGCGAGCCGGTCAGGACGGCGGCATTCCAACCTTGAAAGCGCTCCCGCAGCACCGAGCCGAGCTCGCGGTGAACCGCCCGAGCGGTCTCGCGATCCTCGAGGCGAACGCCGTAGGGAGGGTTGGTGCAAACAAGGCCGGCGGGTGCGGTCGAGTCGGCATCGACGGCAGCGCCGCCAGAGTCGACGGCCCTCGCACCAGCAGCCGTGCCGGCTCGGGCTTCGCCAACGCGCGCCATCGCACGCTCCCCGGGGACCGCATCCTTCAGCGCCCTGACATCAAACCTCACCAACTCAGCCACGCCAGCGCGTTCCGCGTTGGCGCGCGCGTTACGCACAGCGCTCGGATCCCTGTCCTGGCCGCGAAGAGCGCCACCAAGACCCCGGCCTACAGCAGCCTCCAGACCAGCGCGCGCACGAGCCCGCGCCTCTTCCAACGCCTGGCGCCAAAGCCCGGCGTCGTGCCCCGCCCAGCCGAGGAAACCGAAATATTCCCGATCAAGCCCAGGCGCCCGATCCGCCGCAATCAGAGCCGCCTCGATCACAAACGTCCCCGACCCGCACATCGGGTCGAGAAACTCCGCCCCTTGAGCCGCCATCTCCGGCCAGCCCGAACGCATCAACACGCCCGCGGCCACATTCTCTTTCAGCGGCGCTTCGCCAGCGGCGCCGCGATAGCCACGGCGATGCAAGCTCTCACCTGACAAATCCAACGACAACGTGATTTGCGTTCCGTTGGCATGTGCGTGAACGCGCACGCTGGGCCGGTCGAGCTCGATGCTAGGCCGCCAGGCGCGTGTTTCGCGCACGGAGTCGACAATCGCGTCTTTGAGCTTCAGCGCACCGAAGTGCGTGTGGGTAATCGACGGGTGATGGCCACTGAAATCACAAGCGAGCGTGGCCTCCGGCCCGAGGTGCTCCGTCCAGTCGATGTCACTGACAGCCCGATAAAAGGCCTCGGCATCAGCGGCATCGAAGCGCGCCAACTCGAGAAACACACGATTGGCAACGCGCGACCAGAGGCACGCACGATAGGCAACCGCCAGCGGTCCCGAAAAGGAAACGCCGGTCGGTCGCTCACGCGCGTCCGTAGCGCCGAGCGCCGTCAGCTCACGAGCCAGCAGGTCAGCCAGCCCACGTGGGGCGCTGACGAGGTATCGGGCTTCTATGACAGGTCGATCCAAGTCGTCTTCAGCTCAGTGTACTTTTCCAACGCGTGCAACGACTTGTCGCGCCCGATGCCCGACTGCTTGAAGCCGCCGAACGGCACCGTGATGTCATCGGCGTCATAGCAGTTGACGAAGACCGTACCGGCACGCAGCGCCTTGGAAACGCGATGCGCCGTGTTGATATCCCGGGTCCAGACCGCCGACACCAGGCCATAGACGACGTCGTTGGCGATCTCGATCGCCTCGTCCACCGTCTTGAACGTGATGGCCGACAGCACGGGCCCGAAAATCTCCTCGCGCGCGATCGTCATATTCGGGCGTACACCTTCGAACAGAGTCGGCTCGATGAAGTAGCCGCCGCTATCCTTGCGCACGCGCTCACCGCCGAAACGCAACTTCGCCCCGTCGCGACGCCCCGTATCGATGAAGCCCATCACGCGATTGAGCTGGAGGTCATCGACGATGGCGCCCAGCCTCGTTTCCGGGTCGAGCGGATCGCCGGGTTGCATGGTGCGGCTGAACGCCTGCACCTTTTCCAACACCGCGTCCTTGATGCTCTCCTGCACCAGGAGGCGCGACCCGGCCGAGCAGACCTCGCCCTGGTTGAAGTAGATGGCCGAAGCCGCGGCCGCCGCGGCGCGCTCCAGGTCGGGATAGTCCGCCATGATGATGTTGGGCGACTTGCCGCCGCATTCGACGGACACCCGCTTCATATTCGACTGTCCGGCGTATTGCATCACCAGGCGGCCGGTGGCCGTTGAGCCCGTGAAGGTGATGCAGTCGACGTCCATGTGCAGGGCGAGAGCCTTGCCGGCGGTCTGACCGAAACCCGGCACCACGTTCAACACACCCTCAGGAATACCAGCCTCAACAGCCAGCTGCGCGACGCGCAGGGCCGTCAATGGAGACTTCTCCGATGGCTTGAGCACCAGCGAATTGCCCGCGGCCAACACCGGTCCGATTTTCCAAGCGGCCATGAGCAAAGGGAAATTCCACGGAACCACGGCACCGACAACGCCCATCGGCTCGCGGGTAATCAGGGCAAGCGTGTCGGACCCTGTGGGCGCCACCTCGTCGTATACCTTGTCGATGGCTTCCGCGTACCAACGGATGCAGTTCGCGCTTCCCGGAATATCGATGCTCAGGCTGTCACGGATGGGCTTGCCCATGTCGAGCGTCTCGAGCAGCGCAAGCTCCTCGCGATGTTTGTCGATGAGGTCGGCAAAGCGCTGCAGCAGCTTCTTACGGCGGGAGGGCGGGAGATTCGACCAACTTCCCGTGCGGAACGCGGCACGCGCCGAGGCCACAGCGCGATTGACATCCTCTGTATCGCAAGCCGCGACGCGCGTGAGTACCGCCCCGGTGGAGGGATTGATGCAATCGAAAGTCGCCCCGGAAGCCGCATCGACATAACGTCCGTCGATGAAGGCCTGGGTCGGGAAGCGGACCGAGCGGGCGCGCTCGTGCCAGGAGGAAGGCGTCTGGATTTGTGCGTTCATAGGACTTCGCTTCAGAAAGTCGGTGGAGTACTTGCGCTGATGATCTCACACACCTCGCGTCCGACATTGCGGAAGCGATGCGGTAGCTGGCTGGAGAAATAATAAGCCTCTCCGGGACCTAGTACGCGCGCCGCGCCGCCGACCGTCAATTCGATACGGCCGCGTACGACGACGCCGGACTCCTCGCCACGATGGGCGAGCATTTCCTCGCCCGTGGCCGCGCCGGCGGCATAGCGCTCATGGAGCACCGTGAGCTGGCGACCCGGGCGCTTCGCCGCAACGAGCCGCAACGAAACCTCCTGGTTCCCGAGCTCGACGAGTTCGTCGACGCCGTAAAAAGCCTGTGGCGCGGCACTCATATCGAGCGTAAAAAACTCGGCAAGCGACATGGGCACTCCGTCGAGCACTTTTTTCAGGCTGCTCACCGAAGGGCTCACGCGGTTCTGCTCGATGAGCGAGATCAGGCCGTTGGTCACCCCCGCCCGCCGGGCCAGCTCTCTCTGGGACAAGCCAAAACTGGTGCGGACGCTGCGGAGGCGCGCCCCGACGTCGATGCTCATGGGCGTTTAGAATTCTAGACGAGATGGGGCAAATATTGGTCGGGATGGCCGAAATTGTCCACTTTATTTATCATCCCATGGGCAAAGCCCATCCACATCACCCTAAATCGAGCTGACTCATCATGCCTACGCCCGCCGCCCCCGAGAGCCTCTCCCGCGGTGATCTCGAAGCTTATTGGATGCCCTTCACCGCCAACCGCCAGTTCAAGTCGAAGCCGCGCATCCTGGCGAAGGCCAGCGGCATGCACTACTGGACTCCAGAAGGCCGCCAGATCCTGGACGCCGTCGCCGGCCTGTGGTGCGTCAACGCGGGGCACGGCCGGAAGGAAATCTCGCAGGCCGTCGCTGCCCAGCTCGAGACGATGGACTACGCCCCACCCTTCCAGATGGGACATCCCCCGGCATTCGCACTGGCCAACGCAGTGGTCAAGATCGCGCCTCAGGGGCTCGATCACGTCTTCTTCACGAACTCGGGCTCCGAGTCCGTGGACACCGCGCTCAAGATCGCGCTCGCCTATCACCGCGTCCGTGGGGAAGCGACCCGAACGAAGCTCATCGGCCGCGAGCGCGGCTATCACGGTGTTGGCTTCGGCGGCATCTCGGTCGGCGGCATATCGCCAAATCGCAAGATGTGGTCCGCATCCATGGTGCCGGGAGTCGACCATCTTTCTCATACCCATGACCTCGCGAAGAACGCTTTCTCACGGGGTGAGCCCGAGCACGGCGCGAATCTCGCGGATGAGCTCGAGCGTCTGGTCACGTTGCACGACGCTTCGACCATCGCTGCGGTCATTATCGAGCCGATCGCCGGCTCCACGGGCGTGTTGATTTCGCCGAAGGGCTACCTGAAGCGCATTCGTGAGATCTGCGACAAGCATGGCATCCTGCTCATATTCGATGAGGTGATCACGGGGTTCGGCCGCACCGGATCACCCTTCGCCGCGCAGGAATTCGGAGTCACACCCGACATCATCACCGGCGCGAAAGGACTCACCAACGGCAGCGTGCCGATGGGTTGCGTGTTGGTGAAGAAAGGGATCTACGAAGCCTTCATGCAAGGTCCGGATGGGATCGAGCTCTTCCACGGCTACACCTACTCCGCGCATCCGACCGCCTGCGCCGCGGGACTCGCGACACTCGACATCTACGAGCGCGAGGGACTTCTGACCCGGGCCAAGACCCTGGCACGCTATTGGGAGGACGCCGCACACTCGTTGAAAGGCCTGCCGCACGTGATCGACATCCGCAACTACGGCCTGATCCTGGGCCTGGAGCTGGCTTCGATTCCGGGCAAGGTGGGAGCGCGCGCGTTCGAGGTCTACACGAAGTGTTTCGAGCGCGGACTGTTGGTCCGGCAGACGGGAGATATCCTGGCGCTGTCGCCGCCGCTCATCATCGAGCGGCCGCAGATCGATCAGATCTTCGCGATCCTGACGGAAGTGCTGAAGGGACTGTAATCCGTGGGACTGTCGCAAGAGGAGGCGCATGGCGCCTCCTCTTGCGGTTGATCAGTTCTTCACCACACGCGGGACGTGACGGCTGCGGAAATGTTTCAAGCTGGAAAGCACCGTCCAGACCAGCACGGCCAGGACGACGGCGCTGCCAACCATGATCTCCATCTCCGACAGTGAGTACCCCCGGGTCGCCGCAACAGTAACGGTCTCCATGACGAACCTCTGCTGGAACTAAAAGGGGATGTTCGGTAAGCGCGCGTAGATTTTCACGTCGCGCCCGCACAGTGAAGCATCACGTCGCGGTTGTGCGACGTGTATCACCCGCCAGTCGAGTTATGTGAAAAGCAGGAGCCTGGCAGAGCGCCGCAGCGAGCACAGGCTCCCAGGCCTCAAGTACGCGGCTCGAAGATCGCGTAGACCTTGGAGCAATCTTCCAACACTTCCCACGTTCCGGCGAAACCCGCGGGAATGACAAAGGCATCCCCCGTTCCGAAGGTGTTGCTTTCGCCGAGATCGCTGCTGATGACGACGCGTCCCGCCGTCATTACACATAACTCGTTCTCGGTGTAGCGTACGCGCCATTTTCCCCGTGTCCCCGACCAACGTCCCGCGAAGAAGGTCTGGGTGGAGTCGGTGAAATAGTTCCAGACACGGTGCTCCGGACTGCCCGACAGCAGCTTGTCGGCCGCTGGCACCGATACATCCGGGTCCATGGGGGTATTCAGGCGGACGATGGTCGCGTTCATGCAGGCGAATATAGCGCGGAAGCGTGCAGGCAGTGTGAAACCGCCGGGGGCGACCGAGCGGTCAGCGAGGGAATCCCCAGCGGGGGCGGGCTTCCCTGCCCGCCGCCTCGCCCGGCTCTTGCCCAGTGGCTCCAGCCAGCTGCTAGTCATTGCGAGCCACTTCCTGGCCGACGACATGCTCGAGCCGTACCGTCACCTTGCGCTCGAACGCATACCCGTCGATATCACCGTCCATGGCAGTAGATTCCGACTTGCCATGACCTTCGACGATCACGCGCTCCTTCGGCAGCCCCGCCTGCTCGAGCACCGCCGCCACCGCTTCCGCGCGCCGCCGTGACAAAGCATCGTTCACTTCTTCCGACCCACGCGGGTCCGCGTATCCGGCCACCCGGACCTTCATGTCCGGCATCGCTGCCGCGAGGGCGCCGATCTTCAGCAGGGGCGGCATCGACTTCTCGTTGACCGAATCATCGTTGGTCCGGAAACTCACTTCCGTCTCCAGCTCGTCCGTGTTCTTCAGGGCCAGGTCCAACTTGTCGCTCTTGGCGCGAGCGTCCGCCAGCGAGGCATTCAACTCGGCCACGTTCTGCGACAGGCCGGTGCGCTGCAACTCGCTCTGACTCAGGTCCGCCGCCAGCTCCTTCTTTTTCACTTCCTGCTTGTGATAGCGGTCACCGACCCAGGCGCCGGCCGCACCACCCACAATGGCACCGATCGGGCCGCCAGCCGCCGCACCCACCGCCAGTCCCGTTACAAAACCGATGTTCTCCTGCTTCGACGCGCTTTCCTTGTGTCCCTTGATGACCTGGGTGGTGCTGCCCTGAGTGCCGTCCTGCGCATACGCCGGCAGCGTCACCACGCAGGTCGAGACAAGGGCCAGTCCCAGCGCACCCGTCCGCAGCTTGTTCTTGAAAGTGTTCATGAGTCGCTCCTCTTGCTTGCCTGGTTGATGTCGGAACTCGTCGTTCCGTCCTGGCTACAAGTTCATCGCGACGCACGGGCTTGGCCGTGACGCAAAGGCGTCAAGGCCATGATGATTCGTGGCAAATAGTGGCAAGGCGGGAATTGGGGACCCTGCGGGATGGGGCGCGGACCGGGCGACTACTTCGGGTAGGTCAGGCGGTCCTGGATCGCGAGCAGGACGTCGCTCCGGGACACCTGCCCCAGCAGCGTGTTACGCCACTGCCCGGGCGTAACGGGCAGCACAGTGGCCTGCTCGCGCAAGAAAGCTTCGAGCGCCGTGGTGAGCGGCATATCCGGCGCGAGAGCGAACTCCACCGGCTTCGCGACCGATGAAACAGGCACGGATCCTTCGAGCTTCGATTCCTTCATGCGCTCGAGTATCTCGCGCGGGTTGAGCCACGCGATCAGCTCCTGGCCCTGCACCACGAACACCCGGTCGATCGGCCGCTTCGGCAGCCCTTCCAACACCTCGGCGACCGTAGCGGTGTCCTGCACGACCGCGGCAGCAGGCTTCACTAACGTCTCGACGGTGCGCAACCGCCAGTCATCGCCACCTTCTATGGCGGCGGCGGCGTGCAGGGACGCGTGATAAACGGACTTCCCATTCCGATAGACTTTCGCGGTGTAGTGCGCGGTGACGCAGGCCAACATCAAAGGAAGGACGATCTCGTAATCCCCCGTCATCTCGAAAATCATGAGAATCGAAGTGAGCGGGGCGAGTGTGGTGGCCGACAGAAAACCGCCCATGCCGATGAGCGCATAGGCGGCCGGAACCGACACGATCGTCGGCATCAGGTGATGTAATACGCCGCCGAGCAGAGCACCGACAGCACACCCGATGAACAGTGTTGGCGTCAGGACACCACCTACCGCCCCGGACCCGACCGTCGCCGACGTCGCAAAAACCTTGGCGGCAAGAATCGCCAGCAGCCACCAGCCCAACAGATCGCCGCTCAGAATGCCGCCGATGACGCTATAGCCATTGCCCCACACCTGCGGCACGAAAATCGAAATGGCCCCGACAATGAGGCCCCCGATGCCCAGCTGCCAGTAGAGCGGCAGTCCCAGGCGCACGAAACGGCCCTTGGTGAAATCGAGCAACCCGAGAAAGGGCGGCGCGAGATGCCCCAACAGCACGCCGAGCACGATGTAGAAGACGAGCTCCCAGTTCGATGCGAACTGCACGTGTGGGACGACGAATACCGGGCCATATCCGAGAAACCGGTGGATGGTCGCGTCCGATATGACCGAGGCGACCACGAGTGGCCCGAAAGTCTCCATGGCCAGGGAGCCCAACACGATCTCCGACACGAACAACGCGCCGGAGATCGGCGCGTTATAGGCGGCGGCGATACCGGCAGCGCCACCACAAGCAACCAACAGCCGCAAGCGCGGCACGGGAGCACGAGCAATCTGCCCTACGCGCGATGCAACCATCGCGGAAAGTTGCACCATCGAGCCTTCGCGGCCGATCGAGCCTCCGGAGGAGATCGTCAGGAGGGACGAGATGCTGCGCAACAGCGTGGCGCGCAAACTGATGCGGCCGTCGCCGACCAACACCGCCTCCATGTAGTCCACGACCTTCAAGGAGACGAACCGGCTGCCCAGAACGTACAACACCCAACCCGACAGGACCCCGCCGATGACCGGAACGATGGCGCGGTGCCAGGGCGCCAGGCGCGAAGCGCCGTTGACGAGCCCCATGGTCTGCCCGGTAAACGCCAGCTCGAGAAGACGAATGCCCTCGCGAAAGCCAACGCTGGCCAGGGCCCCGCAAACTCCAACCAACGCGGCCCAGAAGATGATACCCGCGAGATCCTCGTGCCCGAACAGGACGAGACGCAGCCGCGTAATGAGCGACAGCGGGACGCGCGCGATTTCTCGTGCCTGGATCTGCATCGTACGAACCGAGAATAACTAGTTTGCCAGGGAGCCGGTCAAGGGGGCGGCACCGGAGGCGCTCGTCAGCGAAGCAAGCAGCCGGGTGAGCGCGGCCGGATCGACCGGCTTGGTCAGATGGTGATCAAAACCCGCCTGCGTGGTCTGCTGTCGATGATCCGCGCCACCCCAACCCGTCACCGCGATGAGCAACATATTGCGGCCCCAGGGCTGGCGCCGGCAGTGACGGGCCACCTCGTAACCATTCAGTTTGGGCATTCCGATATCCAACAACACGATGTCCGGACGAAACTGCGCCGCTGTCTCCAGTGCCTGAACGCCATCCCCCGCGGTCCGGACATCGTAGCCGGCATCGTTCAACAAAATGCTCAGGCTCGTGGCGGAGTCGTAATTGTCATCCGCCACCAGGATCCTGTTGCGTCCTCGGGCTGGTACGGGGACGGCCGACGCGTCGGACTGCGGAGCGGTTTGCTGCGCGGAGAGCGGGAGACGCACCACGAATCGACTTCCCTGACCGGAGCCTGCGCTGTGCGCCTCGATTGCCCCTCCATGCATCTCCACCAGTCGTTTGGCTAAAGCAAGTCCAATGCCGAGCCCGCCACGGGAGCGTTCGAGCGAGCGATCCAGCTGTGTGAACGGCTCGAACACCTGCGCTAACTGTTCCGACGGGATGCCAATACCGCTGTCCTGCACAGTCACCGCCACCGTGTCGGCATCACGCTGGGCCGTTACCGCGATACGTCCACCGGGTCCAGTATATTTCGCCGCGTTGTTGAGGAGATTGGCAAACACCTGTGCGAGGCGGATGACGTCGGCGTCCAGATAGATCGATTCCGACGGCAATCGAAGCACGAGGTCGTGTCCGGACGCATCGATGCTCGGGCGGCTCGTCTCGACCGCAAGCCGGACCACCTCGACGAGCGACACCCGTTCTCGCCGGAGCTCGAACGTGCCTCGCGTGATTCGCGAGACGTCCATGAGATCGTCAATGAGCCGTGCCATCTGCGTCACCTGGCGATCGATGACGTCGCGAGCCCATTGCAACTCGGGGGTCGGCGGCAACCGCGCCCGCAGGATATGGATCGCATTGCGGACCGGAGCCAGAGGATTGCGCAGCTCGTGAGCCAGCGTGGCGAGGAATTCATCCTTGCGGCGATCGGATTCCGCGAGCGCCTCGCGCATCTCCCGCTGCAGCTCGATGCTCTGGCGCAGGTTCTCCTGCTCCGCTTCCAGGCGCCGGCGCGTACGGTGCAGTGATTCGCACAGCAGGCTGATCAACACACCCGCGAACACCAGCACGCCTAGAGCGATGGCACCGCTCACGCTCTGGACATGGAACGAATGGCGATTCGGAATGTAGAGATAGTCGGCCGCAAGAACACTCAGCGCGGTCGCCAGCAGGCCTGGCTTCAACCCGCCGTACCACGCCGCGATCATTATCGCGATGGTGAAGGAAACAATCGGGGCGTAGTTGCCGATGGTGCCCGAGATCGCCACCCTGATGGCGGCCACCGCGGCTGTGGCGCCAATGGCAATCGCATAGCCCCGCACCGATTGTTGGAACTGAGTGCGGGTCGTCGTCTGCCGCATGGGCGAATCGTATCAGAGCGGCATGGCGCTCGGCTCTGACTTCACGGCGGCCTTGGCCGTGTCTTCCTTCAGCTCTGCCGTCACCGTACGTGGGCGCCCGGACAATATCGCTCCGGGCTCGAAGATCATTCGAGCACGCAGACCAGGATGATTGTCAGCGAGCTCCAGCGTTCCGCCGTGAAGCTTGGCGACGGCCTGAACGAGACTCAGTCCGAGACCCACACCGGGCGTACCGCGACTAATGTCTCCACGATAGAAACGCTGCGTCGCCTTAGGCTTCTCGTCGTCCGGAATGCCGGGGCCGTCGTCAGCGACGCTGATCTCGACCGCGCCGTCGGTACGGGCCTGAACCTCGACCTTCACCGAGCCGCCCTCGCCCACATACTTCAAGGCGTTGTCGATGAGATTGCCGACAGCCTGTGCCAGCAACGTGGGGTCACCCGAAACCGACACCGGACCGGTCGATTCGAACGACAGCATCACATCCTTGAGCTCCGCGGCCGGGGAATAAAACTCCACTGCCTCGGCGGCCAGCTCGTCGGCATTGACCCGTACGAAGCCCGAGCGGCGCATGCCAGTATCGATCTCCGCGAGCCGCAGCAACGCGTTGAATATGCGGATCACCCGATCGACGTCGGCCACCGCGGCGTCGATCTCGGCAAAGGTCTCCTCGCTCGAGGGTCGTGTGAGCGAAAGCTCTTCCAGCCGCGAGCGCAACTCCGCGAGCGGTGTGCGGAGGTCGTGAGCGATGGAGTTTGAAACATCGCGGATGCCATGAATCAACTGCTCGATCTGGTCGAGCATGCCGTTGATCGTGTGCGAGAGGGTGTCGAGCTCGTCGCCGCTGCTCCGCGTAGGCAGGCGATGTGCCAGGTCACCCTTCACGATGGCCAGGACCGTCTGCCGGATGCTGTTGATACGCGCCAGGATCGCCTGCCGTATCAACACTCCACCCAACACACCGACGATCGAGAGCACCGCGACGGCACCCCCCAGGCCGGTCCAGAAATGCCGCTGCAAAGGAGCGAAGCGCTGCACGTCGCGCCCCACGAGGAGGTTATAGCCGTCTGGCAACGAAGTTCGCACTACTACCGATTCCGTCGGTACGCCGGCGAGGTCGATGTTCACGGTGTACAGACCGGGTTGCTCAGGCACAGTCCGCGGCCATTGCGGCAGGTTGCCGGCAATCCGCTGCAACGAGGAATCAGCCAACATCAGGATGCGCTCAGCCGGCAATTGCATGCCGACGCGCGTATCAATGAATGTTTTCAGGCCCGCGATCCCTTCGCGGTTGAAGACTTCCGAGAGCCTCTGCGTATCGGCGTGGAGGATCTCGGAGCGCCCGTCCTCGACTGTTACCTGCCACGCATACCACAGGGGAGCGGCGAAAAGGACGAGCGCGACGATGCCGAAAGCTATGTAGCCGAACGATAGAGCGAAGGTCGTAGAGCGGATGACCTTACTCATCGGCTTTACTCATCCGCGCTCAGCATGTACCCGGCGTTACGTACCGTCCGTAACAACGGGCGCTCGAAGTCGGCATCGATCTTCTGGCGCAACTTGCTGATGTGCACGTCCACCACGTTCGTCTGGGGATCGAAATGATAGTCCCAGACGTTCTCCAGCAACATGGTGCGGGTCACGACCTGGCCGGCGTGGCGCATGAGGTACTCCAGGAGCTTGAACTCCCGGGGCTGCAACGCAATGCTGCGCTCGCCGCGCACGGCCCTGCGGGACAGCAGGTCGACCTTGAGGTCCCCGACCTCCAGCATCGTCTGCGTGCCACTGCCCTGTCCGCGGCGTGACAGGGCGTCCAGCCGGGCAAGCAGCTCGCCGAAGGCGAACGGCTTCGTCAGATAATCGTCCCCGCCGCTCTTCAAGCCCTTGATGCGCTCATCGACATCCGACAGGGCGCTCAGGATGAGAATCGGGGTCCTGTTGCCGGACTTTCGCAGGGTCTCGATGATGCTCAGCCCGTCGACCTGGCCGGGCAACATCCGGTCCATGATGATCACGTCGTACGGCTCGCTGGCCGCGAGAAACATGCCTTCACGGCCGTTGTCGGCGTTGTCGACGGTATGGCCGGCCTCCTGCAGTCCCTTGACCACAAAACGCGTGACCCTCTCATTGTCCTCGACCAGTAGCAATTTCATGAAGCCACGGCCCTTCAGGTGGTCGTCACCGGCTCGCCTCCCTGCGACGAGTCATGGCCGGTGGCATCGGCATGCGCCGCGGCCCCTTTACGCTCAGCACGGGCACGACGGCGCTGCCGCATGCGATTGCTGAAGCGATCGAGATACAGGTACACCACCGGTGTCGTGAACAGAGTCAACATCTGGCTCAGGATGAGTCCGCCTACCATGGTGTAGCCGAGCGGCTGGCGCAGCTCGGAGCCGGTGCCACTCCCCAACGCCAGGGGCACCGCGGCCAGCAGCGCCGCCATGGTGGTCATCATGATTGGACGGAAGCGCAGCAGGCAAGCCTGCCGGATCGACTCCTCGGGCGAGAGGTGCTGCTCGCGCTCGGCCTGGATGGCGAAGTCCACCATCATGATGCCGTTCTTCTTGACGATGCCGATCAGCAGGATGATGCCGACCAGGGCGATCACCGACAGGTCGAAATGGAACGCCCAGAGCATCAGCAGCGCGCCCACACCGGCCGAGGGGAGCGTCGAGAGAATCGTCAGCGGATGAATATAACTCTCGTACAGCATGCCGAGGATGATGTAGACGACCACCAGGGCCGCGAGAATCAACAGCGGCTCGCTCTTGAGAGAGTCCTGGAACGCCTGCGCCGTACCCTGGAACGAGCCCTGAATGGAGCCGGGCATCCGTATCTGCTCGGCTGCCCGATTGATCGCATCCACCGCATCACCCAGTGCCGCACCCGGGGCCAGGTTGAACGACAAGGTCACGGCCGGGAACTGCCCCTGGTGCGCCACCGAAAGATATTTCACGTGGTGGGTGTCGAAATGCACGAATGTCGACAACGGCACCTGCTGCCCCGTGACGGGCGACTTCACGTAGATCTTGTTCAGGGTGTTGGGATCCTCTGTCAACCCGGGCGTGATCTCCAACACGACGTGATAGCTGTTCAGCTGTGTGAAGTACTGCGTCACCTGCCGCTGGCCGAAGGCGTCGTAGAGCGTCGAGTCGATGAGCGAAGGCTGGATGCCGAAGCGGGCCGCCTGGTCGCGGTCGATCTCCATCGACAACGTGGCCCCGTTGCTCTGCTGGTCCGTGGCCACATCACGCAGCTCGGGAATTTTCTCCATCGCCGCCAGCATCTTCGGCGCCCAGGCATTGAGCTCCTCGAGATCGACGTCCTGGAGGGTGTACTGGTACTGCGTGCGAGTCGTACGGCCACCCACTGTGATGTCCTGCGAGGCCTGCAGGAACAGGGTGCCATCGGGCACCTGCGCCAGCTTGGTGCGCAAGCGCTGGATGATCTCGTCGGCGCTCGACTTACGCTCATCGCGAGGCTTCAGGCCGATGACCACGAAGCCGTTATTGACCGGACGTGAGCCGCCCAGACCCGTCCCGTAGGCCGCGACGTCCGGGTCCGACCCGACCACATCCAACAGTTTGTGCGACAGAGTCACCATTTTCTCGAACGAGATGTCTTGCGGGCCGTCGGACAAGCCTCCCAGGATGCCGATATCCTGCTGCGGGAAGAAGCCCTTCGGGACGAAGGCGTACAGCAGACCCGCGGCAATCACGGTCGCGATGAATGTCAGAATCGTGGGACGCTGGTGACGCAGCACGAAATCCAGGCCACGCGTATAGCCCGCGAGCAACCTCTCGAACCCATGCTCAATGACCATGTACAAGCGGCCGTGGCGCGCGTGCTTCTCATCACGCAGAAACAGCGCACACATCATCGGCGACAGCGTCAGGGAAACGAACGCCGAGACGGCGATCGTCATGGTCACCGTGACCGCGAACTCGCGGAACAGCCGGCCGATGATGCCTCCCATCAGCAGCAGCGGGATGAAGACCGCCACCAGTGAGAGGCTGATGGAAACGATGGTAAAGCCGATCTCGCCCGCGCCCTTGATGGCCGCCTCGCGCGGTGACATGCCCGCCTCGATGTGGCGGTAGATGTTCTCCAACATGACGATCGCGTCGTCGACCACGAAGCCGACGGCGATCGTGAGGCCCATCAGCGACAGGTTGTCCAGGCTATAGCCCATGAAGTACATGAGCGCCGCGGTTCCAAACAAGGCCAGCGGCACCGTCACGCCCGGAATGATCGTGGCCCACAGATTGCGCAGGAAGAGGAAGATCACCATCACGACCAGCGCAATCGTGAGCATCAATGTGAACTCGACGTCGTGCACTGAGGCGGCGATCGTGGTCGTGCGGTCCACGATCTGCTTGATCTGGATCGACGCCGGAATCTGCGTCTGAATGTGCGGCAGGAGCGTCTTGATGCGCTCAACGGTGTCGATGACGTTCGCGCCAGGCTGCTTGTTGATCATCAGCAGTACGCCGTCGTGACCGTTCTGGAAGGCTGTTGAGAGGCGGTTCTCCGGTCCGTCGACCGCGACCCCGATGTCGCGGATGCGCACCGGGGCCCCGTTCTTGTACGCAATGATGACGTCGTTCCAGGGTGCGGCCTTGAGCAGCTGGTCGTTGTTGTAGATCGTATAGCTGTGCTCGGGACCGTTGATCGAGCCTTTGGGAGCGTTGACCGTGGCCTCGCTGATGACGTTCGCCACATCCTCGAGCTGTATGCCCATCGCGGCGATCTTCGCCGGGTCGACCTGCACGCGCACGGCGGGCTTTTGCGAGCCTCCGATGTTTACGAGACCAACACCGGGGACGCGCGAGACCTGCTGGGCGACGATCGACTCCGCGGCATCGTCGACTTCCGTCACCGGCAGCACGTCCGACTGCACCGACATGACGAGAATGGGCGAGTCGGCCGGATTGACCTTCCTGTAATTCGGCGGACTCGGCAGGTTCTTGGGCAACTGCCCGGCGGCGGCCGAGATCGCCTGCTGAATATCGCCGGCGGCCGCATCGATGTTGCGGTCGAGATCGAACTGCACGACGATCGTGGTGTTGTTGAGCACGCTCGTCGAGGTCATCTGCGACACGCCCGGAATCTGCCCGAACTGGTATTCCAGGGGCTGGGCCACCGAGGAAGCCATGGTTTCGGGGCTCGCGCCCGGGAGGTTGGCACTGACCTGGATCGTCGGAAAGTCGACCTGCGGCAGCGGCGCGACCGGTAGCATCGGGAAGGCCACGACGCCGACGAGGAAAATCCCCGCCATCAACAGCGAGGTCGCGATCGGACGCTGGATGAAGCCCGTCGAAATATTCATGCGGCGGACACCATCACGAGCTCACCTTTTGCCCGGCGCTGGCCGATCTCGCATTGGTCGTCGGAGTGGGACCGACGCTGCGCACATGAACTCCCGGTGCCAGGCGATACTGGTTGTTGAGCACGACCTGCTCGCCTTCCTTGAGTCCGTCGTTGATGACCGTCACGGTGTCCGTCTCGTTACCTACTTTGAGCAGGCGGGCCTCCACCGTCGAGTCGGCCTTGACCACGTAGGTGAACATCCCGTCCGGGCCGCGCTGGATGGCAGCGGAAGGGATGGTCAAAGCATTGCGCTCGGTTTGTACCAGGACCCGGGCGTTGACGAACTCGCCGGGCCAGAGCGCGCCATGCGGGTTCGGGAATGTAGCCTTGACCCGGATGGTGCCCGTGGCCTGGTCGATCTGGTTGTCGACCAGCGCGATCGTGCCCTTGTCCAACTCGGTCTTGCCATTGCGCGACATCGCGGTAACCGTGACGGTGCCGCCCTCGAGCGCCCTGTTGATCGTGGGCAAAGCCTCTTCCGGCAGCGTGAATATGGTGGAGATGGGCTGCACCTGCGTCACGACCACGATGCCGTTGGTGTCGGTGGCATGAACGTTGTTTCCCGGATCCACCCGACGGATGCCGGTCTTACCGTCGATCGGCGAGGTGATCCGGGTGTAACTGAGCTGGGTGCGGGCGTTGTCGATGTTCGCCTGGTCGCCCTTGATCTGGGCCTCCAGCTGGGCGACCAGCGCATGTTGGGAGTCGAGTGTTTGTTTGCTCGCGAGATTCTGCGGAGCGAGCTGCATGTAGCGATCGAGGTCGGCCTTGGCGCTCGCCAGTTGCGCGACGTCCTTGGCATGAACCGCAATCGCCTGATCGAGCGCGGCCTGGAACGGCCGTGGGTCGATCTGCGCGATCAGGTCGCCCTTCTTGAGGGTCTGCCCCTCGACGAAGGCGACCCGTTGCAGCTCCCCATCGACGCGCGCGGTCACGGTCACCGTGTAGAACGCCTGCACGGTACCCAGCCCTTCCAGATACACCGGCACATCGGAACGCGAGGCAACAGCAGTCTCAACGGCGATGGACTGGCGTCCGTCACCTCCCTTCCTCTCGTGATCAGCCGCACGCGCGCCGCCCGAATGTCCGTGCCAGATGAACACCAACGCGAGCAGCGCCGCCGCGCCCGCCATCACCACCCTGGGACTGCTCAACCGTACTCTGTTCATGTTCTCTGCCAGCCACCGCCGAGCGCGCTATAGAGCGCGACCAGCGCGTTTAAATGGGAATACTTGACCTGCACCAGGAGGTCTTGGGCCGTGAACAACGCGGTCTCCGTACTCAGGACGACCAGGATGTTGATCACGCCCGCATGAAACTGTGCTTGAGTCAACTCGTAGGCATGCCGCGCGGTGGCAACCGCCTCCTGCTGACGTTGCAGCTGGTCCGCCGTCTGCTGCACGCTCACCAGGGCATCCTCGACATTACCGAACGCCGAGATGACGGCCTTATGATAGTCCGCCAGCAATTCCGCGTAACGGCCCTTGTTGAGTTGGTACTCGCCGACCAGCGCGCCACCTTGAAAAATCGGTTGCGTGAGCCCGGCGGTAGCACTCCACGCACGGCTCACGGGATTGAAGAGCGAGCTCAAGGCCGAGCTCACGAAGCCGCCATCCGCCGTGAGGCTGATGGTCGGGAAGAAGGCCGCGCGCGCCGCGGCGATATCCGCGTTCGCCGCGATCAGCTGCGCCTCGGCTTGTGCCACGTCCGGCCGCCGCATCAACAGCTCGGAAGGCATCCCGGGTTGCACCTGCGGCTCGGCCAGATCCGCCAACGTCCCCGAGCTCACGTCCAGGGATTCGGGCTGTTTGCCCACGAGGATCGCCAGGGCGTCCAGGGTCAACCCGAGCTGTTGATTGAGCGGGGGGATGGCGGCCTCGAGGTTCGCGACCGTCGTCTGCTGCTGCGCTACATCGAGCGCGGTCACCGTTCCGACCTGCGCTTCGAGTTCCAGCCCCTTGAGAGTATCGCGTGCGCTCGCCACGTTATCGTGGGCGACCTTGAGTCGATCACGCAGCTGGAGCGCCTGGAAGTAGGTGCTCGCGACGCTTTGCATGATCGTCAGCTGGACAGTCGCCTGGTCGTAACGGCTCGCGAGCGCGGCGGCACGGGCAGCATCGCGCAGAGCGCGGTTCTTACCCCAGAAATCGAGCTCGTAGCTCGCAGTCAATTCCGTGGTGAATGTGTTGGACGTCTTCGGGACCGAAGTAATACCGGTCGGCGTCAGGAGGGGCGATTGAGCCCGCTGACGAGTTCCGGCGGCATCGAGTCCCAGCGACGGCAGCAGCGGGGCCCCGGCGATCCGGGCCTGCGCATCGGCCTGCTGGATCCGGGCTATCGCCGCCGCGATGTCGTCGTTCGCGGCCTGCGCCTGGGTCATGAGGTCGTTCAGGGCCGGAGAATGGAAGGATGTCCACCAATCGGACGAGGGCCATTCGGCCGAGGTCTGCTGGTGGGGATCCCGCCAGGCTTGCGGCGGTGGAATATCGGGGCGCTTGTAATGGGGACCGAGGCTGCACGCCGCGAGGCCCCCACAGGCCAGTGCGATTTGGGCCAGTCCGACAAAAGCGGAGCGCAGAATGCTGGAAGTCCGGGATATCACGGGCGAAAAAAGGCCTGAGCTGGGGAAAGCCTGGCAGCGACGATACGGGGGTATCGATTTACCGAACATGGGCGAATCATTAAAGTCCGTTAATTGGCCACCATCGACCCCGCCCGCTAGGCGGACCGGAACACCATGCCTTTGAAGACCACGGCCCGCCGGGCCCTTTGCGCCGGCGCGTTGCTCGGCGCCGCGTTGCTGAATTCCGCGACATTTGCCCAAACCCCTGCTGCAATCGCCCCACCCGTCCGCGTTCCCGTGGCCGGAGATTCGGAGGTCTTGCGAGCGAAGCTCGATAATGGACTCCAGGTCATCATCGTGCGTAATCCGCTCGCGCCGGTGGCCGCGACGTCGGTGAACTACCTCGTCGGCTCTGACGAGACGCCCCCTGGGTTTCCAGGGACGGCCCACGCACAGGAACACATGATGTTCAGGGGCAGCCCGGGGCTGACGGCCGACCAGCTAGCCGACATCGGTAGCGTTATCGGCGGCAACTTCAACGCCAACACGCGCGAAGGCCTGACACAGTATCTATACACGGTGCCCGCCGAGGATCTCGACGTGGCTTTGCACATCGAGTCGATCCGCATGCGGGCGGTTCTGGATTCCAAGGAGGAATGGGACAAGGAGCGCGGCGCCATCGAGCAGGAAGTCGCACAGGACCTTTCCGAGCCCGGATACATCCTCTACTCGAAAGTGCGCGCGGCCATGTTTGGCGGCACTCCCTACGAGCACGATGCGTTGGGCACACGGCCCTCCTTTCAGAAAACCACGGCGCAGGCGCTCAAGAGCTTTCATGACACCTGGTACGCTCCCAACAACGCGATCCTGGTGATCGCCGGCGACGTCGATCCGAAGGCAACCCTGACCGAAGTCCGGCAGCTGTTCGGTGACATCAAGGCGAAGCAGCTGCCCGCCCGCAAGCCGGTGAATCTGCGCCCCGTCAAACCAACTTCCTTCAGTGTCGACACCGACCGCCCGAGCGGCACGCTGATGATCGCCACCCGCACTCCCGGACCCAGGAGCGCCGACTTTCCGGCGTTGGAGGTTCTGTCCGATGTATTGAGCAGCCGGCGCTTCGATCTGTATGGCCTGGTGCCGCAGGGGAAAGCCATCGAGGCCGGGTTCGCGCTCGATCCGTTACCCGAGGCGGGCATCGCCTATGCATCGGTCGCCTTCACGGGCGGGGACGATCCGAAGAAACTCGAGGCCGACGTCCGCGCCATCCTGACCAAGGTCGCGAAGGACGGCGTGCCGCCGGAGCTCGTCGAGGCCGCCAAGATCCAGGAGCGCAGCGCGGCGCAGTTCCAACGTAACTCCATCTCCGAGCTGGCTTCGGTCTGGTCGGAGGCGCTCACCCTCTATGGTCTGCAGACACCGGATGAGGATCTCGAGCGCATCGAGAAGGTGACGGTCGCGGATGTGAACCGCGTGGCGCGCCAGTACCTGAATCTCGACCAGGCCATCACCGGCGTGATGATGCCGCGGGGCTCAGGGGCGCCGGTGGCTTCACGCGGAGGCGGTTTCGGCGGGCAGGAATCGATCTCACTCGGTGAAGCGAAGCCCACGAAACTACCTGCATGGGCGGACTCGGCCCTGCATCGCCTGACAGTCCCACCCTCGACGTTACATCCGGTCGTCACGACGCTCCCCAACGGACTGCAGCTGATCGTGCAGACCGAGAATGTGAGCGACACCGTGACGGTGTTGGGTCATATCCGACACCGCGCCGAGACCCAGGAGCCGCCAGGCAAGGAAGGCATCACACAGGTGCTCGACGAGCTGCTCACCTACGGCAGCGAGAAGCTGGATCGCGTGGCGTTCCAACAGGAGCTCGACCGGATCGGTGCGCGGGAAAGCGCCGGAACGGACTTCGGAGTGGCCTCCCTGGCCGAGCATTTCGAGCGCAGCGTGGAGCTCCTTGCCGACAACCAGTTGCACCCGGCCCTGCCGCAACAGGCGCTCAACATCATCAAGGTCCAGCTGGCGCATGGCGTCGCGGCCCGGAACAAGAGCCCGGGCTTCCTGACGCAACACTCGTTACGCGGCGCCTTGTATCCGCAAAACGATCCGAGCCTGCGCATGGCGACACCGGAGAGCGTGAGCGGTGTAACGGCGGAGGCGCTGCGTTCCTACTATCAGAGTGTGTTCCGCCCTGATCTCACCACCATCGTGGTCATCGGCAAAGTCACGCCTGCCCAGGCGCGTGCCACCATTGAAAAATACTTCAGCGCCTGGAAGGCCAGTGGTCCGAAGCCGGACGTGGATCTGCCGGAAACACCGCCAAACCGGCCGGGTGTGATCGCCGTACCCGATGCGAGCCGCGTCCAGGACATGGTGATCCTGGCGCAGAACCTGGCCCTCAAGCGTTCCGATCCGGACTACTACCCGTTGCAACTGGGCAACGCGGTGTTGGGCGGAAGCTTCTATTCGACGCGCCTGAGCATCGACCTGCGCAAGAACTCGGGACTGGTGTATTCCGTCGGCTCGGCGCTACAGGCCGGCCGTACCCGTGGCGCGTACTTCATACAGTACGCCAGCGACCCGCAGAACGTCAGCAAGGCCGCCAACATGGTGGTCAACGAAATCAAGTCGATGCAGAACGAGCCGGCGCGGCCGGACGAGCTGGTGCGGGTGAAAGCCCTGCTGCTGCGCCAGATCCCGCTGAACGAGTCGAGTGTGGACGATATCGCACACGGGTTGCTCGGCCGCGTCGATCTCGACCTGCCGCTCGATGAGCCGACGAAGGCAGCGCAGCATTACATCGATCTCGGGCCCGCCGAAGTGCAGAGCGCGTTCAAGAAATGGCTGCGACCCGATGACCTGGTGCGGGTCAGCGAGGGTCCGACGCCGCAGTAGTTCCCACCCCTGACGGACTGTGGCCAACTCCCTGTAGGATACGGACTTCCTACACGGGAGAGAGCAACATGGCCGTCAATGAACAGAAGCTGCAGGCGTTCCTGGGCAAGGCGATCGGCGATCTCGGCGCCGCCATGGGCGCCGTACTCATCTCACTCGGAGACGAGCTGGGTCTCTATCGTGAGTTGGCCAAAGGACCGCTGACATCCGCGGAGTTGGCGGAGCGCACCAAAACCAACGAGCGCTACATCCGTGAGTGGCTCGCGAGCCAGGTCGCGGGCGGTTATGTAGAGTATGACGGCGCACAAGGCAAGTACCTCCTGAACGACGAGCAGCGGCTGTGCCTGGCGGATCCACAGAGTCCCGTCGACCTTCCCGGCGCCTACATGTTGATCCAGGATCTGTTCTTCATCAAAGAGCGCGCGCGGGAAAACTTCCGCAGCGGCAAGGGAATGGAATGGGGTGAGCACCACCCCTGTCTGTTTCATGGCACCGAGCGGTTTTTCCGCGCGGGTTATAACGCGAACCTGCTCTCTGCGTGGCTTCCCGCGCTCGATGGAGTGTCCGCCAAGTTGACCCGTGGCGCGAAGGCGGCCGATGTGGGTTGCGGACATGGCGCGAGCACGATACTCATGGCGAAGGCGTTCCCCAACTCCGAATTCGTGGGCATCGACTATCACGGCCCCTCGATCGAGACCGCCCGTCAGCGCGCCGCCGAAGCCGGCGTGCGCAATGCCCGGTTCGAAACGGCCGATGCCACTTCCTATCGCGAGAAGGACCTCGACTTCATCGCCTTCTTCGATTGCCTCCACGATATGGCCGATCCGGCCGGGGCGGCCAAACACGCCTGCCAGGCCCTCAAGGCCGATGGCAACTGCATGGTGGTCGAGCCGTTCGCCGGCGACCGGCTCGAGGACAACCTGAACCCGGTCGGTCGGGTGTACTACTCGGCGTCATCGCTGGTGTGCGTCCCGGTGTCGCTCGCGAAGCAAGGCCCCGCGCTCGGCGCACAGGCCGGCGAGAAGCGTCTGCGCGAGATCATCGTCGATAAAGGCGGATTCAAACGCTTCCGCCGGGCCACGGAAACGCCGTTCAATATCGTGCTCGAGGCGCGTCCCTGACCCCCAGGCCCGGAGCGCGTCCCTGACCCCCAGGCCCGGAACGCGTCCCTGCCCCCCAGGCCCCGGGCGCGTCCCTGAACCCTGCCTGAATTTGCCCGAATTGCGCCAGCGCCGCATCCCAATCGCTCGTCACCCTGATCGTAGGGTGACAAGCGTGAGGATGCCCGCATGTTCCGCGACCTCGAGATCTGGCTCAATCATTTTGAATACCATTCGCAGCATCCCCGCTGCGT